>PEZR01000068.1:6947-7089 GCA_002773975.1 Bdellovibrio sp. CG10_big_fil_rev_8_21_14_0_10_47_8 | reverse complement strand
GGCGTTCGGCCCGCCATTTCTATCAGTAAGTCTGTTTCCCAAATAAATAACTCTACACAGATCAAAGCGATGAAGTCTATAACAAGAACTATCAAGCTGGAACTTGCTCAGTTTCGCACGCTAAAGGCTTTCGCGGCTTTTG
>PEZR01000068.1:0-6924 GCA_002773975.1 Bdellovibrio sp. CG10_big_fil_rev_8_21_14_0_10_47_8 | reverse complement strand
CAACAACAGTTGGCTCGCGGTCGTCGATTGGTCGAGCTATTGAAACAATCGGCCTATTCGCCGTTCCGAGTTGAGGAACAAGTTGTGTCTATCTATGCGGCGACAAATGGCTATTTAGATTCTTATCCAGAGTCAAATGTTCGTCGATATGAAAAGGAATTGTTGGAATTTTTGAGAACTAAACACAGTCATGTAATGAAAAATATTGCAGAACAAAAGGCGATCACGCCTGAGATTAAAACCTCACTTGTAACAGCACTGGATGAGTTCAAGGCCGTATTCCAGGCGTCAAAATAGAGGATCTGAATGGCAAGTTTAAAGGATATCCGAGTTCGGATTGACTCAACAAAAAATACGCAGCAAATCACCAAAGCCATGAAGCTGGTGTCTGCTGCGAAGTTGCGTCGAGCACAGAATCAGATCGTGAATATGAGGCCCTATGCAACGACCTTGATTAAGGTCATTGCGGATATTGCGACGACCAACAGGGTTTCCCACCCCTTAATGGAGCCACCAACAGAAACAAAGAAAGTTCTTTTGGTTGTTTTAACATCGGATCGCGGACTCTGTGGCGCCTTCAATTCAAATATTAATAAGTTCGCAGACGCCTATTTCAATGCGCACAAGAAAAGCTTGGAAAAATTGGACTTCCTATTTATTGGTCGCCGCGCCAATGATTATTTTGCTCGTCGTGGTGTGGGTCCGATCGACACAATCTTTAAATTAGACAAAGATATTTCTTATGCGTTGGCCTCTAAGGTCGCCGAGCGTTTGATGAAGGACTATCTTGATGGTCAGTACGACGAAATTCGATTGATCTATAACGAGTTTAAATCTGCTATTTCTCAAGAGGTGGTCTCTGAGAGATTGCTGCCTATTGATGTGAGCAACAACACATTCACCGGAGCTGAGGCGAAGACAGCGTTTTCTGCCGATATGATTTATGAACCCTCGCCGGAAAAAATTATCGATCAGTTGTTGGTGAAAGCGTTCAGCGTGCAGGTCTACCGCTGCATGAGCGAGTCTGTGGCAGCAGAGCATGGTGCTCGAATGTCCGCCATGGAAAGTGCAACGAATAATGCCAAAGAGATGATTTCTAAACTGACACTCACATACAATAAGCTTCGCCAAGAGAAAATCACGACGGAATTGACTGAAATTGTGAGTGGTGCGGAGTCTTTAAAATAGTTTTTTAAATTGATTATTGAAGGAGCTTTAAGATGCAATTGGGAAAAGTAAAACAGGTAATGGGTCCGGTCGTTGACGTAGAATTTGGCGGAAGCGAGCTGCCCGCAATCAATACCGCACTGAAGGTTTCAAATAAATCTATCTCAGATAAAGAGTACAACCTCACTCTGGAGGTGGCTCAACACTTAGGCGACTCTGTGGTGAGAACCATCTCAATGGATTCTACCGAAGGTCTAACTCGTGGTGAAAAAGTGATGAACACCGGGAACATGATTACGGCTCCTGTCGGAGAAGAAGTCTTGGGTCGAATTATCAATGTTGTTGGTGATCCAGTGGATGAGGCTGGAGAAGTAAAAGCAAAAGAACGATGGCCTATTCACCGTGCAGCGCCAAAGTTTGAAGATCAAACAATCGCCACGGAAATGTTGATGACCGGAATCAAAGTCGTCGACCTTTTGGCGCCCTATGCAAAAGGTGGAAAGATTGGTCTGTTCGGTGGAGCCGGTGTTGGTAAAACCGTATTGATCATGGAGCTCATTCGGAATATCGGGACAGAGCATGGTGGTTATTCAGTATTTGCGGGTGTTGGTGAACGAACTCGTGAAGGGAATGATTTGTGGCATGAGATGAAAGATTCAGGAGTTATCAATAAAACGGCGCTTGTTTACGGCCAAATGAATGAGCCCCCTGGGGCTCGAGCGCGAGTCGCTTTGACCGGATTGACAGTTGCGGAATATTTTCGTGACGTAAAAAATCAAGACGTTCTTTTCTTCGTTGATAATATCTTCCGATTTACACAAGCGGGATCAGAAGTATCAGCCCTGCTTGGACGTATTCCTTCGGCGGTCGGATATCAGCCAACCTTGGCGACTGAAATGGGCGCAATGCAGGAACGAATTACCTCTACAAAAAAGGGATCAATTACCTCTGTTCAGGCCGTTTACGTTCCTGCGGATGACTATACTGATCCAGCGCCAGCGACGACATTCACCCACTTAGATGCAACAACAAATTTGGATCGAGATATTGCAGCCATGGCCATCTTTCCTGCGGTTCACCCATTGACATCCACATCTCGAATCTTGGATCCAATGGTCGTTGGTGAGGAACACTATAGTGTCGCACGTTCTGTTCAGTCGACATTGCAAAGATATCGTGAGCTACAGGATATCATCGCGATCTTGGGCATGGATGAGCTGTCTGAAGAAGATAAACTGGTTGTTTCTAGAGCTCGAAAAATGCAGAGATTCTTGTCGCAACCATTTTTCGTTGCTGAACAGTTTACTGGAATGCAGGGAAGATATGTTGACGTCAAAGATACCGTTCGTGGCTTCAAAGAAATTCTTGAAGGCAAACACGACAATCTTCCAGAACAAGCATTTTACATGGTTGGAACAATTGAAGAAGCCATCGAGAAAGCGAAGAAGTTACAGTAATGTTTAAACTGAATTTTGCCACGCCCGATAAAAAAGTTGTGACAGACATGGAGCTCGAAGAGATTACTTTGCCAGCCTTCTCTGGTGAGCTGAATGTATTGCCAGGACACTCTCCGTTAATGACGACATTAGAGGCTGGTATTTTGAAGTATCGCCTTAAGAATGGCCAGACTGACAAGGTAGCCATCAGCTGGGGCTATTGTCAGATTTCTACGGAAGCGGTAAATGTTCTGGCAGAAACGGCGGTTCATGCCGATGAGATCGAGGTCAAAGTTGTCGAGGAACATCTGAAGCAGTTTGAAAACAAATTGGCGACAGAATCTTTGGACGAGGTTGATTGGGAAAAAACAAGGCATGAAATTGGTCGGCTAAAAGCCGAAATTGATTTGGTTGGAGAAAATAAAAAACACTGATCTTCGGACAAAAAACAAAGTTAAAAAGGGAGCTTAGAGGCTCCCTTTTCATTTTAAGGCCGACATTGGTCTGGCAAAAGAAGCCTAAACAAGACCTAGACTCAGAACAAAGTTGAGAAAAATTTCTGTGCTGGGACTTCTGCACAAAGTCGTGAAATACTCTTAACAGATGAGAACTGCCCAAAGTGTGCTTGGAACATTTCTATTATCGCTGCTGCTTTGCTTGAGCCTTTTGCTGATCGCAAGAACGAGTTCAGCAGTAGAGATCAGCCCGAGTCTATCAGACGCCTCCAACGACGGAAAAATCGATGTTGTCTATGCTGCCCGTCAGGACGAAGCCTATCGTGATCGTCGAGGCAAATGGGCGACGTATTTCGCGATCAATGTGGACCAAATATATCCCAATAAATTTCGGTCGCGAATCGACAATGCCTCTTATGACGAAGAGTTTGATAGTTTGCCGATTCCTTTGTTGCAATTTGAAGTGGCCCAAAAATACAATTTGGGAATCGGTGGCGTTGGGGTTTCAGCGATGGCCGGACATGGTGAAGTTACCGATTATCGACGCGCAGAGAGGGCACTGAATCTCACAAAATACGGGTTGGGTCTGTTGTACGTCATGGACGTGTTGTTCCCTGAGCCATATCTGGCTCCCTATTTTTCTGCACAGTTATTGAGATTCCGTTGGGATGAGGCTGGATCAAAAACGGAGGGATCCGTATCTGGGGAGACCTCTGAATCAACGGCCATCACATTTGGAGCTTTGATTCAGCTAAACTCTTTGGATCCTGATTCCTCGCTGTATGCCAGAAATTCTTCCGGGCTTGAAAATACATATTTAGACCTCTTTGTTTCCGTTTACAATCCATCCGATTCATCAAAGGATCCGAATTTTCAGACGGATATAAACTTTGGTGCGGGCCTTCGTTTTGAATTTTAATTCTGTACGATGTCTTTAATTAATCAGCCTTAGAAGATACTCAAGCTCTTCGTAAACAGCGGGCCACGAAATATTATTCATTCGAATGTTTAGTCGATTGTCTGGAGTAACCGAGTATTTTCTATTTTCTCGCATGGCCAGAGAGATGACGGTTTCAGGTTTCATTTTTGTTCCCGGTGAAAATTTTAAAGAAACGTTTTTCAGGCCAGCACTCACGTCTAAGACACCGAGCACTTTGCACCGACTTCGAATCAACATTAACCCCATCAGATTAAGAACAGGATCAGGAAGAGGACCGAACTGATCTTTTAATTCCTCTTCAATTTGATCGAGGTCTTCTGAAGATTCTATGTCAGCTAAGGCTTTGTAAAAAGACAGGCGAATTCGAATATCTTGAATGTAGTCCTCAGGAATCATCGCAGCGACGCGCAGATTTATTTCTGGATCTAACTCCATTTCCCCGAGGGGCTCGCCGCGAGCTTCATGGACGGCTTCATTGAGGAGATCCATATAGAGCTCATAACCAATCGAATTGATGTGGCCCGATTGATCTTCGCCCAAGATGTTGCCAGTTCCGCGAAGCTCAAGGTCATACTGTGCAACCCGAATTCCACTGCCAAGAGCCGTGTTTTCCTGAATCACCTTCAGGCGCTCTTGGGCTTCTTTGTCGAGCTTTTTATCTCTGGGAAGAATAAGGTAACAATAGGCCCGCTGTTTACTTCGACCAACGCGTCCTCTCAGCTGATAAAGCTGAGAAAGTCCCATCATCTGGGCTTGATCTATAAACATGGTATTGGCTCGGGGTACGTCCATTCCAGATTCAACAATGGTTGTGCAAATGAGAACATCAATTTCATGGTTAAAGAAGGCCACCATTGTTTTTTCCAACTCTTCTTCATCCAATTGACCATGTCCGACACGAATTCTTGCTTTAGGTACAATTTGTCGAATCTCATCTGCCAGGGCATAAATACTTTGAATTCGATTGTGGATAAAATAAACCTGACCACCACGTGCTATTTCTGATTCAATGGCTTTACGAATTGTTTCTGGGTCAAACTTGCAAACAAAAGTGCGCACAGGGAGTCGATCAACAGGCGCCGAATTGATTAAACTTAAATCGCGAATTCCCATTAGACTCATGTTGAGAGTTCGTGGAATCGGTGTTGCAGACATAGCCAGGGTATCAACGCTTGTTTTTAACTTGCGGATCCGTTCTTTGTGCACGACGCCAAATTTTTGCTCCTCGTCGACCACGAGAAGACCCAGGTTTTTGAACTCTACGTCTTTGCTCAAAAGACGATGGGTTCCAATAATGATATCGACTTTACCCTCTCGCAGTTCTTTGAGTGTCTTCTTAACATCGGCTGGGGAGACAAACCGATTGAGTTCTCTTATTTCAATGGGCCATCCATGAAATCGCTTTTTAAATGTTTCAAAGTGCTGAAAGGTTAGTACTGTTGTCGGCGCAAGGACGGCGACCTGTTTTTGATTGTGAGCGGCGATAAAAGCTGCACGCATAGCAATTTCTGTTTTACCAAATCCAACATCACCACAAATCAGCCGATCCATTGGTCGGGGTGAGGTTAGATCTTTAACGAGATCTTGGATAGCGCGCAGTTGGTCCTGGGTTTCGTCGTAGGGAAACGAAGATTCAAAGGCGACGAAGTCATGATCATCCAAACGAAAGGACGGCCGTTCGAGCTGGGATCGTTGTGCATAGAGCTGCAAGAGCTCGTTGGCCAGATCGCGGAGATGCCGTTTAACTTTTGTTTTGGTCTTTTCCCATCCGGGTCCACCCAACTTGTCCAAAACAGTTGTTTGGGCGTTACCAGAAAACTTTTGAAGCTGACCCACGCGGTAAACGGGTAGATATAATTTATCCTTGTCCTTGTAGGCAATTTGGATGAATTCGGATTCGATTCCCCCGATATCCATCTTTCGAAGCCCTTCATAAACGCCTATTCCATGCTGAACATGAACGACGCAGTCGCCAGGCTTGAGATCGCCAAAAGAAAGTCGTCGTGCTTTTTTTTGAAAGGCCTCGGATGCCGGAGTCTCTCGTTGTCGGTGTTTTTTTCCGAGGAGATCCTCATCACGAAGGAAGATGAGATTTTCTTCAGGAATACGGACGCTTTCAGAAAGATCCCGTTGAACTAAAAAAACTGTTTTTGAGGTTAGTTGGTCAAACCAAGATTGCCAGTGTTGCTGGGTATTGTCCGCGGATTCAACAGAGAAATCCATTTTAGAGAAAAGAATCTTTAAACGTTCGGCCTGAAGTTTATTTTTAACAGCAATAAACAGGTGGTAGCCTTCACTCTGCCACCCTGAAAATTTCTGCTGAAGTGTTTTTTCCCAAAGCTCGGTTCCAGGAGCAAGAGATTGCAGAGACTTGGACAGGTCATAGAGATGAAAAGTTGGAAAATGAACCTGCTTCTCGACCTTCAAAGTATTGGCGGAGGATTCTTGATCTCGAAAGTCTTCAGTAGCGAGAGGAGACAAGTCAAACAAACGGCTAGACTCCGGCCATTGAATATTTTCAGCGGAAGAAAAAAGACCAGACAGAGGTGGTCGAACAGTTTGTCTTGTTGAGGCAGCAAAGTCTTGAGTCCATTCAGAACTAATTTGATCAGCCTCGCGAAAAACCGAGAGTGGATCTAAAACCCAAACATTGAGCTCTGTTGAAAAATGCTCCCAAACCCCAGCTGGCTTTTGATAGAAAAATGGCAACAGAAAATCAATTCCTGGAAAATACTGCTTTCGAGAAAGAGCCCGCAGCATCTCTTCTGTTTCAGATTTGTCCACATCTCGTTCAACCCAAGAGTTTCGAAATTGAGCCAAAAGTGAGTCCATGGTTTCATCGTCAAAAAGGCACTCTCGACATGGGATCAACTGAAATTCAGTCAACGTTTCAATGGAGCGTTGATCTTCAGCTGAAAAAATTCTC
>PEZR01000094.1 GCA_002773975.1 Bdellovibrio sp. CG10_big_fil_rev_8_21_14_0_10_47_8 | reverse complement strand
GGAAGCGATTGCTGTCGCAAAAAGAAATGCTGAAGCTTTGGGGGTCGATGACCGTGTTCGGTGGATCGATGCAGATATCAAATCACTGGATTTAGAAGGTCAAAAATTTGACCTTATTTTGTCGAATCCACCATATATTGATTCTGCGGATCTAGACGTGCAAGAAGAAGTCAAAAAATATGAACCGTCTCTAGCGCTCTTTTCAGAGCAACAGGGTTATGCTGATTTGGTTATCTGGTCACAAAGGGCAGCTCATTGGGGAAAAAATCATTTTTGGATGGGGTTCGAAATGGGCTCTACCCAGGAAGAGAAAATGAAAAAACATTTTCAGGAGCTAAAGTGTTTTGACCAGGTTCGCGTGGTCAAAGATTTGGCGGGTCATTCCAGACATTTAATTGGAGAAAAAAATGGATAAAATGGTTGTTCAGGGTGGAGCCCAATTGAATGGACTGGTAAAAACGAGCGGCGCAAAAAATGCGGCCTTGCCAATTTTATTTGCGACATTATTGGCGGAAGGGGAGCATGTTTTTCGAAATGTTCCACGTCTTCGAGACATTGATTCGACAGTAGAGCTTTTGGCCTCACTGGGATGTCAGTCAAAATGGGACTTAGATACACTGAGAGTGCGTGTTAAAAAAGCTGGATCTTTGGAAGCCCACTATGATCTGGTCCGAAAAATGAGAGCTAGTATTCTGTGTTTAGGTCCTTTGCTGGCCAAATATGGTGAAGCCGTTGTTTCGATGCCCGGTGGATGCGCCATTGGAACGAGACCGATTGATCTGCATCTAGACGGCATGCGCGCACTGGGCGCTGAGATTCAGTTGGATGAAGGTTATGTGAAAGCAAAGGCGCCGAAGCTGCGTGGGGCAACCTTTGTTTTTGAAACGTGTACGGTCGGTGGTACAGAAAACCTCATGATGGCAGCGGCCCTCGCAGAGGGAACTACAATTCTCGAAAATGCGGCTAAAGAGCCCGAGATTGTTGATTTGGCGAATTACTTGATAGCGATGGGTGCCCGAATCAAGGGCCATGGAACCGGAGTTATTACGATTGAGGGTGTGCAAACGCTGAGACCAGCGGAGTATTCGATTATGTCGGATCGGATCGAAGCGGGAACGCTTTTGATTGCAGGAGCCATGACCGGTGGAGAGGTCACTGTTCAGAGAATCAAGCCTGCACACATTGATGCCCTTGTTCATAAAATGAGGGAGGCTGGATTTCGCATCGACGAAGACTCGGACAGCGTCACAGTTCATCCAACAAAGAGCTGGAAAGCTGTGGATGTCACGACCAATCCTTATCCACTCTTTCCAACAGATCTACAGGCTCAGTATATGGCAATGATGTCTTTGGCAGAGGGAACCAGCGTAATCACTGAGACCGTTTTTGAAAATCGATTTATGCACGTTCAAGAACTAATTCGCTTGGGTGCAGACATTACGCCCAAAACACGGGTCGCAATTGTTCGTGGTCATCGAGGTCTTAAAGGGGCGCCAGTTATGGCCACCGATTTGCGTGCGAGCGCAAGTTTGGTTTTGGCGGGATTGGTGGCTGAAGGTGAAACCATCGTCGGTCGAATCTATCACTTGGATCGGGGCTACGAAAATTTAGAAAAGAAATTATCCGCCCTTGGGGCCAAAGTCCGTCGCCAAGAATAAAAAAGCCCCGTTCTATGGAGGGGGGCGAACGAGGCTTAGTAGAATTTAAAAAGAAAAGTCTCAGCCCATGGAGGGGATCCGGGCTGAGACCCAAACGGTAAGACTCTTATTGAATCTCACTGATTCCAAAAACAATTAACAAAGGAGCCTCTGTCGCTTCGTCGCCACTACTAGGGAGGGGATCCATAGAAGCTGTCTCCACGACAGGACCGACCTTGTATTTATACTCATAACCAATAACTTGAACGTTTTGTCCGTTGTATTCATTGAGATCGATATTTGCTTCCAACTGATAGAACTCAGTCTCAGAAACAATCAAATAAGCAATGCCATCAACGGTCATCGCGATCTCTCCAACGTAACCCTTAACTTGAGCCTGTTGATTGTCGTTATTCACGATCGGGAACAGGCGCATTTCTGCTTTTGCAGTCGCAGAGAATGCCAATACAACCAAGATATAAACAGTGATCAAAATTCTTTGAACAAGGCTGGTGTTTTTTTGGCCGATCATTTTTTTTACCAGATTTGTTTTCATATTCATTTCCACTTTTCCTTGATTCATTTCTTAACGGGACGTTGATACCCTAGAGCAACGTCTGTGCCAGCCGGATTTGCCCGGCAAATCGAAATTAGACCATCGACTCGTCGCGTAACAGGTTCCATGCTGGGTTTGTGGTTCCAGTTTAGAACCACAGGATTAGGACCTTGGTACCAAAACGAGTGCAAAGACTCATCGCCGGACCAAAAGAGTTCTACAATATGAAGCTATGGCTTCTCTCCCAAATAGCATCCAGTGGTTGATCAAAACCCAGACCGGCAAACAGATTGGGCCTTACTCCACGGAAGCCATTCTTAAGTTGATCGCTGATGGCACGTTGACTGGCACCGAACAAATAAAAAGATACCCGGATGGACGTTGGACAGCGATTTCCAGGCAACCGGCTTTTTATGATGAACTTCTGGAGGCTCTGGAAGAAGTAAAGAATAAAAGACCAAAAGGATCTCAGGGAGAGTCTTCTAAGAAAACTTCTGACGAAGATATGACGCTCACGCGAGAGCCCGAGGAACAGGAGCAGGACGACGAGACTGTGATTGTACCCTGGAACCCGCTCGAAAATAAACGGGAGCCCAGTGAATCTGTGGTAACTCCGGTAAAGGTGGAGGGCCGCCCTTTACCTCAGAGAGAAACACTGTCGATGACACCGATTCATCGGATGAAACAAAAGAAGAAAAGTCAGTCTATGCTTCTGCCCGTGATTCTTTTGTTGGCGGCGGCAGGGTTGGGATACTTTGCCCTTCAAATTGAAAATCAGCCGCAAAAATCGATTCACGACAAACCGCACCTTTTGCAACCAAAGATCTCGACCAACACGGTTCTTTCCAGCGATGAAATTAAAAAAAGAATCACGGCGGCGGTCGGATTTTTCGTTCAAGATACTTATGAAAGCTATGTAGAAGCGGAAAATAAATTAGTGTCGGTGATCGAGGGTGCTCCACAAAATCTTGAGGCGCGAGGGACTCTTTGTTTGGTGTACAAAGAGCTTTGGCCTTATGTGAAGCAGGACACGCAGGATCTTGATGCGGTCAATGCGCTTCATAAGTCCACGCGTAGTCTTGATCCTTTAGGGGTCAACGGCGTGTATTGTGAGATCTCTAAACTCATGATTCAGGGAAAGTACAGAGAGGCCCGGGGCGCCGTTGAATATGCTTTGAATCAGCCAGCGTTGGCCACGGCGCCGGTACTGTACTCTTTGAAAGCGGAACTTCTTTTTGAAGACAGGGACGTTAATTCAGCGATTCTTTACACGGAAAAAGCTGCTCAACTTTGGCCGGAATGGATCTTACCAAGATTTAATCTTGGTAAGTATTCAATTCGAGCCAACCGACCAGGGCCGGCGGTGAAGGCCTTGTTGTTGGTGTTGAAGCAAAATCCTCTTCATAAATTAGCACAGATTGAATATGGAATTTTGCTTTACAAAGGCTTTCAACAAACTGAAGAGGCGTTAAAGATTTTATCTTCCACGATGTCTTCCAAAGGCTTGATTTCAAGATTAGAAGAAGCGCGTGGGGAATTTGTGCTTTCGCAAATCTATGTCGAAAAAAAGGACTTCGTATCCGCAAAGACCTCAGCTCAGAAGGCGTATGAACTCAATCCGGCGGATGCGATGATCAAGGATCTTTTGGTTCAACTTGGAGGCTCCACCGAAGTCAGCGGCAAGGCCGCCAGAAATAACGAGTTGGTATTTATTGGTGACCAGCATTTTCGCACCGGCAATTGTATGGCGGCTCAGGCCGAGTATAAGGCGGCCTTCGATTTGGATCCAACCAATGCGGTTGCGGCAATGAAGGCAGCTAAGTGCTTGTGGCAACTGAATCAGGGAATGGAGGCCATTGGTTGGTTAAACAAAGCGATTAAGGCGGAGCCAAAATTAATATCCGCCTATGTACTTAAGGCGGACTATCTTTCGAGCCGTTATGATTTTATTTCAGCGACCCAGACTTTGAATAAAGCGACGCAGATCGTTTCAAATAATTATGAGGTTTTGCGAGGTTATGGACAGATAGATTATCGACGAAATAACTTAAAAGAGGCGATTGCTTATCTGCAAAGGGCCTACAAAATTTATGAAAATGACCTTGAGACTCTTATTCTATTGGCCAAGTCCCATGCGGCCAACGGAGATTTCACTTCGGCTCAAAAATATTCTGTACGGGCGATCGAGCTGGATCCATCGAACAGTGATGCTCAGATTGTCTATGCTCAGATACTGACTCAGTTTAAGGGGCTGGACACAGGCCTGGTGTATCTGCGGGATTTGATCAACCGATTTTCATACACGATTGAATTCCGCCTGGCTCTGGGGGATATGTACCGGCAGCAAGATCGGCACATTCAGGCGCAACGTGTGTACGAACAGATCATCGATGCAAATCCCAAAGATAAAAAAGCACACTTGGGTCTTGGCCTAGCGCTTCAGGGGCAGGCTTTGTTTGATCCAGCCCTCAAGGAATATCTGACAGCTGCGGTGATTGATCCATCGGATGCCGAGGGATTATTTCGAGCGGGTCAACTTTATTTGGAAACTGGAAAATACGGTGATGCCATTCGCCAGTTTCGGCGCGCCCTCGAGGTCAATCGATTGTATCCAAGATTGCAGTACTCTATTGGCCGAGCTCATTTTTTGAGTGGCCAATACGACCAGGCCTTGGCGGCGAGCATGGAAGAGAGAAAGCTCAACCCAAACTTGGCTGAGTCTTATCTGCTGGCGGCAGAAATCTATTCTTCGACCAAACAGTTCCAGAAATGTGCGACGGAATATCAGCAAGCCGTCAAGTTGAGACCCCAGGCAGATATCTATGTGAAGATCGCGCGATGCTATCGACAAAGCGGCAGCCCTGACATTGCTGAGAGTATGCTCAACATTGCTGCTAGCCAAGAGTCTGGCCTACCAGAAATCTATCGAGAACAAGGCGCGATCTATGAAACCAGAGGAGATCAGCGTGCAGCAGTTCAAGCATATAACAAATACCTGACCCTGTCCCCTAACGCCCCCGATCGTCACGAGATCGAAGGCATTATTTCTTCAATCGGTCGTGGAAAATAGGAAAAAATTCGATACAATAAAGTATCGGGAGGTCCATATGGGAATTTCAGACAAGGTCAGTCAGATCGCAGGTCAGTTTCAAGATGGCGTTAAGTCCACTTCAATTTCTTTTGTTGGTTTGATTTTGAAAATGGCAACTGCACTCGTGGTTGCATTGACGCTTTCTCTGATTGGCCAAGAGATGATGAGTTATGGGACCTTTTCCTTCGTCTTTATGATGGTGGTGGTGACGGCCTTGATCATGAAATTGGTATTTCGATGGTCCGTCGGAGCTGTGCTCTTGTTTGACTTGTTTTGCGTTCTCGTGGCACTTCTTCTGAGACTCTATATTCAAGTGGCGCCCTAGCCGGCACCGAAAACAGAAAGTGCAAGCCCCATGATTGACATTAAACTTCTCGAGAAAAAAGCAGAAGGTGGCCCGTCTTATTACGACGAGTACAAGCAGACATTGTTGAATAGAGGAGCTTCTGTCGATGCTCTTGATTTGGTGATGTCTCAGAATAAAAAAAGAAAAGAACTGATGACCCAGGCCGAAACGGCCAAGGCCAATCAAAACAAAGTATCCGGTGAAATTGCTCAACTAAAAAAAGCTGGAAAAGACGCGACGAGCTTGATTGAAGAAATGGGAAAACTTGCGGTCTCTGTGCGCGAGATGGAACAAACGGCGGCCGAAGCCGAAATCGAAGTAACTAATATTTTGCTGACGTTGCCGAACAAACTTCGTCCAGAGGTGCCGGTCGGCAAATCAGAGAATGACAACAAAGAAGTTAAAACAGTAGGGGAAGCAAAAAAACTTCCATTCAAAGCCATGGAACATTGGGAGATCGGCGAAAAGCTAGGAATTTTAGATTTTGAACGCGCCGGAAAAGTAACAGGCGCAAGATTTACTTTTCTCAAGGGGGCAGCTGCTCAGCTTGAGAGAGCGCTGATTCAGTTTTTTATGGATCTTCATTCTGAAAAACACGGTTACACAGAGATGATTCCTCCGTTCATCGTCAATACAGCTTCGTGTGTGGGCACAGGCCAGTTTCCTAAATTTGTCGATGATGTTTTTCATCTAACGGGTACGGATTATCATCTGATTCCAACGGCCGAAGTGCCGGTGACCAACTATTACGCGAACGAAATTTTAAAAGAAGAAGATTTGCCGCAAAAATTCTGTGCGTATTCTCCTTGTTTTCGAAGTGAGGCGGGATCTCATGGCCGTGATACCAAGGGGTTGATTCGACAACATCAATTTAACAAAGTTGAGTTGATGGTGTTTGCTCACCCAAGCCAATCTGATGAGTTGCACGAGCAGCTCACCAGCCATGCTGAACAGGTATTGCTGGACTTGGAGCTGCCTTTTCGCCGGATGCTTCTGTGTTCAGGTGATATCGGTTTTGGCGCCGCCAAATGCTACGACCTGGAGGTTTGGCTTCCGGGGGCGGGGAGCTACCGAGAGATCAGCTCTTGCTCTAACTTTGAAGATTTTCAGGCTCGGCGAGCCAACATTCGCTTTCGACCGAATGGGGGGAAGCCCCAGTTTGTTCATACATTGAATGGTTCCGGTTTAGCGGTGGGGAGAACCTTGATCGCGGTTCTTGAAAATTACCAACAAGAAGACGGTTCGGTGCTGATTCCAAAGGCACTTCAACCATACATGAACGGAAAAACCAAAATCTCCTAACCCCGTCCCAGGGGAGTCTTCATCAATGTGCTGCGCCAAATCCAAAAGTCGTTGAAAGCACTGACGAAAACTCATAGAACGGTCGACGGAGAGATGGTAGAGCGGTTGAATACACCAGTCTTGAAAACTGGCAGCGGCTTAACGTCGCTCGCGGGTTCGAATCCCGCTCTCTCCGCCATTCTAGCTTTTCGGTTCTCTGGTTCACGTCACACAACTTTTGGGTGTTTCAATGGTGGTCACGTGCTAGCGTTTTAACCATGGAGGCCCTATGAAATCGATTATTTTTATCTCTCTGTTGGCGTTGGTGAGCTCTGCAAATGCTGGAAAAGCTGGTTTTACGGTGGGCGATGATTTTCAGGCAGTGGAGCTTTCAGGACAGATTGGCTGCACCGATGGATCGGCGGATCACCCGGTTGTTCACCAAATTCAATGCCGGATGACCACTCTGGATCCTAGTGTGATCGCTCAATTTTCCAGTTCATCAGACATCGCGGCGAAGGTTGTTTATCTGACCGCGCACCATGAAGATGGTACCACAATTAAGCGAGCGGCTCAGTACAGTGCAAACTCTGGTCGTAGCAACCCCTTCTGGCTGTGGTCGACAACATCCGAATATCCCCCCCTGTTGAAAATGGGTGTGAACTCAATCCGCTATGAGTTGTTGAGTGATGGGGGTCTCCTACAGGAGGGCTCATTTGAAGTCATGGTACGCTCTGGCTCCAGCCGGCGATGTGCCCCACAAAGCTACCAAGCAGGACCAATCCACAAGTGCTATCGACCTCAACAGCTCTGCGAGAACTATTTCTCAGATCAAAATTTTTGTCTTTAGAGTCTTGATTCGGAGTTGATTGGGAAAAAATGCCTCGGCTCCGAGGCAGGCATTGCCAGAAATCATTGCATTATTTTGATGATCAGATAAAAATGCTTTGAAAAAAAGAGGTCCTTTATGCAGAGCCAAAGCAGCCTGTCTCCGATCGCAAAGACAATTCACAGCTTAAAATTATTTCGCAGATTTGTTCTTTATTCTTATCAGAAGTCTAGATTTCCAAAACCTAAGGTCAATGATGATCAACTGTTCCCGTTCGTTAAGACTCTTCGGCAGCAAGGGTATGTTCAGCTCAAACCAGACGAAACGGTCCATCACTTGCCGGCGGCCAAAAACCTTTTGCAGGTTTATGAAAAATTGGGCGAGTCCTCGATGGAGGACATTATCGAGGCTGATAAAAAAAATGCCAAACCCATGTATCGAAAAAATCTGACTCCGCTGTTCGACCGAGATCTATTGCTTGAATATGCATCAAGTCCTTTTTTGATTGAAAACATTCAGCAGTATTTTGGATTCAAACCGCATCTAAGATATATCGGCGTGTGGCTGGATCATCCGACGAAGGATGGAGCTATCTCAACACAGTTATTTCACCGAGATCCGGAAGATCTTCATTTGGTAAAAACATTTTTATACTTAAAAAATGTTTCTGAAGAAAACGGCCCCTTTTGTTTTGTGACGGGATCCCATCGTGATCCTTGGAATTCTTTCAGCAAAATCGTGCATTCAGATGAAGACATCGCCCAGCTTTACTCCAATTCATCGGTAAAAAAACTGTCTGGACCGGCGGGTTCGCTCATTATGGCCGATACCAATGGGTTTCATAAAGGATTGAAACCGGTCGCGGGGTATCGCGTGTTGTTGACGGTTTATTTTAGTAGTGACAGACCCAGGGACGGCCATCTTGACGATATTTTTGAGCCTCGGCAGGCCGTGCCGGTTCTTTATTAGGGGATGATAAACAGAAAAAAGTGGGATCTATATCAATGCAATCTATGAGTTTGTTAACCGCGGCAACAGTGGACTATGTATCGCAAGCCGTGGTGACTTTTAAAAGTGCGCGTCGCCATAACTCATTTCAATCGTTCCATATCTTCGTAGCCGATGCGGTACCAGAATCAATGACAGCCATCAGGGAAGTCCTTGGTCGGGATGCAGAGTGGATTCATCTTTTTGGACCCGAAGATCTTGGCCCGGCAGCGCCCAGGTATTTACAGACATTTGAATACTATAATCCCTTTGAGGTCTCCAATGTTGCGAAATACACTGGGGTTTTACATGTTTTGAAGAAGCCCGATGCTGCGGATGCCTGTGTTTATATCGACGCCGACACGCTTTTTCTTGGGGACATCTTCCCATTGATTCAAACTGAGGCAAAAACGGCAGTGTACCTGTCCCCACATTTGCTCGGGCCTTTGACGGGGGAATCTGAACATGAAATTCTGGTTCATGGGTGGATCAATACGGGGTTTTCCGTGTTTCGTCGGGATAACCCAAAAACGTTTTCTATTTTAGAGTGGCTCATTGATAGAATTTCCCACAGAGGATTTTGTGCGCCCCAACTGGGGATGTTTGTGGATCAACTTTGGGCCTCATCTTTGCCATTTATTTTTCGGGAGCATGTGACCATCTGTAGGTACGCAGGATTGAACGTGGCCTATTGGAATCTGCGGGAACGAGTTCTTACAATGCGGGGAGAGGAAATTCTGGCCTCTGGCGTTCCGTTGTTAATGTTTCACTTTAGTGGGTTCTTGCCAAAAAATCCGGAAAAGCTATCGAAGCATGTGAATTTGGGAGTTGAGCCTGGTTCTATTCTGGATAAAGTCTGTCAAATCTATCGAAATGAATTATTGAGTGTTGAGAGTTTACGTTTGGGTATTCAAGGATTGCAGGCCATTCCCTGTTCCAAAGAAAATCTAGCAAAACGCATGGCTGCCTGCTTTAAAATTCATGGCGAGGATCTGGTTAAGACCATTGCTCGACCTGGAGTTTTTTCTACTTTGGATGCAAGAATGGCGGCCGCTTCGGTAAGAATTAGAAAAATATTCTCCAGATAAAACTTTAAATGAGGGATAGTTAAATTCTATATGGTCTATCGATGTTTAAAGCGAATTTTTGACATTCTTTTGTCAGGCCTGATGGGCTGTCTATTTTTTCCTCTGTTTGTTTGTTTGTACTTTCTATGTCGACTGACTGATCCGGGTCCTGTCTTATATTGGTCAAAACGAGTGGGCATAAATTCTTCTTTGTTTTTGATGCCAAAAATTCGCACGATGAAGTTGGACACACCACAGGTAGCGACCCATTTGCTGACCAATTCTGATCAGTACTTAACCCCAATGGGATCATTTTTACGCAAGACAAGCTTGGACGAACTTCCGCAGCTTTTTTCAATTTTCAGAGGAGACATGAGTTTCGTTGGACCCCGCCCTGCACTGTTTAACCAGGATGATCTCATGCAACTGCGAAAACATGCGGGGGTCGACAAGCTTTTGCCCGGATTAACGGGTTGGGCACAGATCAACGGTCGGGATGAAATTTCATTGGAAGAGAAGGTTCAATTAGAGAGCGAATATTTGAAACGGAGATCTTTGGTCTTTGATCTTCGTATATTGGCCATGACATTTTTAAAAGTTCTTCGGCAGGAGAGCATTCGCCATTAAAGAGTAATCGTTACTGAGTCGTACGGTTCTGAGTCCATGTTGTTCGGTCGGTATAATGGACGTTAAAAGTGTATTCAGGAACTAAGGTTTTGATAGCTTCCTTGATTGCCGTGGCCGGCATTCCGTCAGGAACCGCCAGTAAAAAATCCAACTGCTCTTTGAACGATTGAGGAGGAGGTTGAGTCTTGGCGATTTTAACCATTGGATGTTGTGTAGGCAAAAAAGTCTCTTGGTCATGGAATAGTTCTTCGAATAATTTTTCACCAGGTCGAAGACCCGTAAATTCAATTTTTATATCTACATTTGGTTTGTGACCTGCCAACGCGATCATTTCATTTGCTAAATCGGTAATTTTCATAGGTTCACCCATGTCCAAAACCATCACCTCACCACCGTTACCCAGAGAGCTTGCTTGAATGACAAGTTGAGTGGCTTCTGGAATAGACATGAAGTACCGGCGCATTTCAGGATGAGTCACAGTAACGGGACCTCCGCGTTCAATTTGTTTTTTAAATAGCGGGATCACGCTGCCACTGCTGCCCAGTACATTTCCAAAGCGGACGATCATGAACTTAGTAACGGCGTCTG
>PEZR01000106.1 GCA_002773975.1 Bdellovibrio sp. CG10_big_fil_rev_8_21_14_0_10_47_8 | reverse complement strand
GGTGACCATGGGATATTGCCCATTGCCTGTGATGTTTTTCGTTTCCAACGACGCAGTCACATGCGCCTGCAAGTTCGACCCGAGATTGATATCTTTTTGGCTTTGACCGAGCACAATGGAAAATCCATTTATCAGGTGGCTCATTTGGCAGACATCTCGGCCTCGGGTGCGCGCATCTATTTCGGGAATATTCATGGGACCTCTTTTGTTGATGGTCCATCTAAAAATCCGGGACTTGAGATCGGACAGGTCTTTCGAGCGGTTCTTCATCCCCCCTCTGGGAAATGTATTGATCTCAAGGTTCAAGTTCGACATTCTTTGAAAACCAAAGGTGATCAGGCCTCTATGACCCAGTTTGGTGTCGAGTTCATTGACCTGCCCCCCGTTCTAAAGAACCGACTGGCCGCCATGATGATGGATCTGCAATACAAAATTTTGCGAGAATTTGAACTGACGTTCTAAATTTTTGAGAACCAATTTAGATTTTCATGAGCCACTGACGGGTATCTGGTTTTTCCCCATACTGCAAATCTGTAAACTCTTTGTAAAGCTTTTGAGCCAAGGGGCCAATCGCACGACCATTCACAATCAATGCACGGTCTCGGTACTGAAATTCACCAATCGGTGAAATAACAGCGGCTGTGCCTGTGCCAAAGGCCTCTTGCAGACGGCCTTGTGAATGGGCCTCGAGGATCTCAGCCAAAGAAAGCCTTCTTTCGATCACGGGCAGGTTCCAAGACTTTAAAACCTGGATCACCGAATCCCTGGTCCCACCGGCCAAGATCGATCCATTCAGACTGGGGGTCAGGATTTGATCATCAATTTTGAAAAACACATTCATCGTTCCGACTTCTTCAATGTGTTCGTGGGTGACATCCAGCCACAAGACCTGAGCGCAGCCTTTTTTCTTGGCTTCTTGCGCGGCTAAAAGCGACGAGGCATAGTTTGCGCCGGCTTTGGTTGCGCCCAATCCCCCAGGAGCTGCACGAATGTATTTTTCCTCCACCCAAATTGAGATCGGATTGAGACCCTCTTTATAGTAAGATCCCACGGGAGACAAAATGACATAGAACAAATAGTTTTTGCTGGGGCGAACTCCCAAAAAGGCTTCGGTCGCAATCAAGGTCGGGCGAATGTACAGCGCTCCGCCTTGGAATTTGGGCACCCAAGCTTGATCGGTTCGAACCAGAGCCTGAATCCCCTCAAGCATCAGGTCGGCGGGTGGTGCTTGCATGCAAAGTCGGGTGGCACCTGTGATCAATCGCTGACAATTGTACTGTGGACGAAACAAAACCACGTCGTCATTTTTTTGCGAAAAAGCCTTCATGCCCTCGAACAAAGCTTGGCCATAATGCAGAACACAGGCGCCGGGATCAATCGGCAATGGTTGATAGGGCGTGATCCGAGGGTTGTGCCAGCCTTTGGCTTCGGAATATTCCATCAAAAACATGTGATCAGTAAAAAACTGGCCAAAACCCAACTGGTCAGGGGCCGGGTGAATCTTGGGCTTCGAGGTTTTTTCAACTGGAATGGACATCGAGTAATTCTGCAAACAATTGCCCCCTCAGTCAACCATCGCTGGTCATAAAAGACCTCTGCACAGGGCGAGAAGGATTATTTTTTCAACATTTAACCGAAAATAAAACTGACCGGGTCCGAGTCCTTGATTGTGGCAACCATGTCTGTGGAAAAGGCTCAGACAAAGGAACACCAGATCATCACACATTCAAGGAGGGGACCAGATGAATGGAATTCATCGAACAATCATGGCCGCAGGCCTGTTGCTGCTCGCAGCTTGTGCCGCACCAAAACAAGATTTCGTCAGTGCAGACTTAACCAAGGACATCGACACCCAGGTCGACGCCAATCTGATTTATGGCAATGACAACCGCATTGAAAATTATCAGGCCTCTTCGGGACTGCAGAGTCTGGCTGCGTCCACGGTAGCTTTGGTTCAAAGCAGTAAATTGAGTAAAAACTCAGACGGCTTGTACAAGCTCTCTGGGGCTAACTTTGGTATTCAATATCAGCTCTGCAGCAGTGAACCCTTTCGCGAGCAAGTGACCACGGCGTTTTGTTCGGGCTCCTTGGTCGGTGATGATGTCGTGCTCACCGCTGGTCATTGCATCACCGGTTCGTCGAGCTGTAGCTCTACTCGATTTCTTTTTGATTTTGCTCTCAAAGATAAGTCCGGAGAAAAAAGAACTTTTGCTGCCGATGATATTTACTCATGCAAAGAAATTATTTATCGGGTGCAAAATAACTCGGGCGCAGATTTTGCCGTGATTCGATTGGATCGCAAAGTCGTTGGACGAAAACCCCTGGCCGTTCGAACTCAAGGTGTTGTCAGTGTCGGGGACTCGTTGGTCGTGATTGGACATCCAGCCGGTCTTCCACAAAAAATCGCAAGTGGTGCCCAGGTTCGCGATGTGCGAGCTAATTTTTTTATCGCCAATCTTGATACCTATGGCGGCAACTCGGGCTCAGCTATTTTCAATGCCAGCTCCGGAAAAATCGAAGGGGTCTTAGTCCGAGGGGACACAGATTTTGTCACCAGGGGTTCTTGCGCGGTTTCAAATCAGTGCACGGATTCTGGCTGCCGTGGCGAGGACGTCACCAGAATCGATCAAGTTCTGCCATATTTGCCACATGCGAGTAGTACTCCGGATCCAGTCACTGGCGAAAGGTTCTCTTCAAATGTTGCGATCTCTATCCCGGATGCTCCGCACGCGGGGATCGTGAGCTCGATCAATGCATCCTCTGCCCCCAAAGGGCGACAAATCCAAGTGGCTGTGAACATCGAACATACCTACCGCGGAGATCTTTTGATTGAGCTGGTTGCGCCCGATGGTCAGGTGGTGATTTTGCAAAATCGAACGGGGGGGTCTTTGGATAATGTGCAGGGGACCTTTGGGGATGATCTGCAAAGCGCCCAGAGTTTGAGTGCTCTTTCCAAACTGACCGTTTCTGGGAAATGGTCATTGCGAGTCACAGACAAGGTCGCCAGAGACCTCGGTGTCTTAAAATCTTGGTCGTTGATTTTTGCCCAGTAAAAAACAAAGGCAGGGCTTAGCGAAGCTCTGCCTTGTCTGAGTTTTCTATTTTCCTTCGAGCAGACTTCTGAGCATCCACGCTGTTTTTTCATGAATCTGCATTCTCTGGGTCAGCAAATCCGCAGAAGCTTCATCGCCCGCTTTGTCCACGGCCGGAAAAACCGAGCGTGCTGTGCGCACCACGGTCTCTTGACCCTGGATCAAGCCCTTGATCATGTCCGTCGCAGACGGAACTCCGTCAGTTTCTCGGATAGAAGTCAGTCGAGCAAACTCTTTGTACGTTCCCGGCGCTGGGTAGCCCAAAGAGCGAATGCGTTCAGCAATCAAATCCACCGCCAGCGCAAGCTCAGTGTACTGGGTTTCAAACATCAAATGCAGGGTCTGAAACATCGGACCCGTGACGTTCCAATGGAAATTGTGTGTTTTCAGATACAGAGTATAAGAATCAGCTAAGAGTCTAGAGAGGCCATCCACAATTTTCTTGCGGTCGGCGTCTTTGATCCCGATATCGATCGGCATCGCAGCTGATTTCATTTTATTTGAAGAAGATTTCTTGGACATAAAGACCTCGTTTCTTTGTCAGCGGACTCTATCACATCTAGTGCGGATAAAAAAGACTGAAACTCTCCGGCATTTACAATGAGATTTGTGCGTCATGTGAAGCCAAGCGTCCATCGATCAATTCGATTCGGCGGTGAGCTTGCTGGGCATAGGTGCGTTCATGGGTCACCAAGACAATCGATGTGCCCCAGGTCTGATTGGCTTCTTTCAGCAAAGCCATCACAATTTCTCCATTTTTCGAATCCAAATTACCTGTGGGCTCATCTGCGAACAAATAACGTGGTCGCCGAATCAGAGCTCGCGCAATAGCCACCCGTTGCTGTTCCCCACCCGAGAGCTGGGACGGGAGTCGATGTTCAAGCCCCTTGAGTCCAAAGAGACTCATCATCTCGAGAGCTCGGTCCTGCAGGGCCTCGTGTTCGCCGGTTTTTCGAACGGGTAACAAAATATTTTCCAGGGCCGTCAGTTCAGACAGCAAATAATGGAACTGAAAAATAAATCCAATGGAATGATTACGAAAATCATGAATTTCTTGGACAGACATGGTGTTTGGATTTTTCCCATCAATCAAGATTTGCCCGGTCGTGGGTGAATCCAGGGTGCTCAGAATATAAAGCAAGGTTGTTTTCCCAGAGCCTGATCGACCCCAGATCGAAACGTATTCGCCATTTTTAATTTCAAAGCTCATCTCATGGAGAACCTTGTGTGGAGGATCTCCGAAAGATTTTGAAAGATCTGTCACCTGGATGCTCATCTTTAACCCTCCTGCCGAATAATATCGATCGGGGTCATCCGGCCGGCAGCGACCGCCGGTATAAGCCCAGCAACCAAGCTTGACAGAGTTGCCATCGCAAAAGCGGTCACATAAATCGATGGTTCATAAGAGATCGTGAGTTTAAAATGTCCGCTAAAATTTTCACCCCAAATACCCAACCAGCGGCAGGCGCCATAACCAAATCCCAGTCCAAAGAAAGCTCCCACCACACCGATGGCCAGACCTTGGATCAAAAACAAACTCATGATTTCACGGGGGGTATACCCCAGCGACCTCAAAATTGCGATCTCTCGTCGCTTTTGATTCACGATGATGGTCAGCACATTGTAGATTCCAAAAGCGGCAATCACTAGAATTCCAACGGTGATCATGATTCGAAACAAATCTTGAATCTGAAAAAGTTGTAAAAAACTTTGATTGGCCTGATCCCAGCTTTGGACTTTGTCTGCAGCGCCGACCGATAAATAGTTCGCAAGACTGGCTGCCTGTGTGACGTCATACAGGCGAACCGCAATATGCGTAATTCGGCCTGGTGTCCCGTTGAGCTGTTGCACATCCCTGAGAGCTCCATAGATAAAATTATCATCGAACTGTTGGACACCGAGATGAAAAACCGCGGCCACTTTGAAGGGTGTGGGTTTGCTTCCGGTGCCACCGATCAGCAATGTATCACCCAGTCGGCCCCCCATTTTTTTAAGCAAGCCGTCCCCCACGACGACGCGATTTCCAGATTGGCCAATGTCCGTGTAGCGACCGTCGGTGATATACTTTTCAATGATGGTCACTTGTCTCTGACGGTCGGGAACGACTCCAACCAAGGTGGCATTTGATTTCACTGCTCCCTTGGCTGCAATCACCTGAATCACCATTTGCTCTGAATAAGCGGCGACATCTGGGGTTCTTCGAAGGCGTTCAATCCAGCCCTGCGGGTAAAGAATTCTTTCTTCGTCACGTTTCCCAGCGGGCGGCACAAACCAAGAGACCACCTTGTTGGGACCAAACAGGGCCTCTGCCATGGCCGGGGGTTCGATCCACTCTTCGCGGCCAGAAACTTTTAAGTGAGCGTCGTTTTCAACCAGTTGCTCGATAATAAATTCTCGAAGTCCCAGCTGCATGCCTGAAACAAAGATATACACCATGGTGCCAAGGGTAACCCCCAGCAAAATAAAAAAAGTTTGTTTTTTTCGACTGATCAAGTGTCGAAAGGCCAAAAAAAGCATAGATCCTCGGTCAGCGTTTCGGAATTAGAACACGATCAGATTCCTGAATATCTCCAGACAGAACCTCGGCCCACTCGCTGTTGCTGAGCCCCAGTTGAACCTGAACTTTTATTTTGTTCCCATTACGAAGAACGGTGACCAGCCCATTCTGAATCCCAGCCACTGGAATCAAAAGGACATTGTCTTTTTTCTGGAGTTCAATCGCAACATCCACGGTCATTCCCGGGAGAATCTCAGGTGGCAGTTTGGACTTTTCAATCCGGACAATAAACTGGCCGTTGGCGGGGTAAATGGACTCGACTTTGCCCTCATAGATGGTCCCTCGCAAAGACTCGAAACTCAGCTTCGCGGTCTGTTGGGGTTGAATGCGAAGGGCCCCTTGCTGCTCGAGACTCATCTCGATATAGGGGTTACGGAGATCTTCGAGACGAATCAAAGGAATTTGAGCAAAGACATTTTCCCGTTCGTGAAAGGGCAGCGAGGTGACCGTCCCATCAAAGGGCGCCCGCACCGTGGGGACGGATTCTAGCTCCATCAGGGCTTCACCGGCATGAACGGATTGACCTTCTTTGACATAGATTTTTAAAATTCGTGAGGTGACTCCCTGTTTGTATTCAAAAATACGGGCGGCACGAACGGTACCCAAACCATAAATTGCCTCTTCGATGGGCCCTCGGTGGGCGGCCTCTGTCATCGAGGAAGGATTTCCCCATCGGTAAAAGCCAAATAAAAGCCCCGCCAGAACCAGTCCAATAGCAATAACGACCCAAAATTTACGCATTTAAATTCCCTCAGCAGTTCATCCAGAGGCTACTTGATTTGATAAAATAGAGCGAGCTTCGGCTGGTGGTCGGCGACATTATGTCCCAACCAAATGCCAATAATAAGGCATTGACAAGCAAGGCCAATCCCCATAGGGTCACATCCAATTACATCGACGCGGGGTGGAGCAGTCTGGTAGCTCGTCGGGCTCATAACCCGAAGGTCGTAGGTTCAAATCCTGCCCCCGCAACCAATTTTGCACCTTTGGCAAATTGGTAAGTCACTGAAATCACGAAATAAATGAAAAATGAAATTCTGGATTGCACCGCTCGAAGGTGCAAAGGCGCAAGCCTTTACTTCTCATTCTGAGACAGCGGCCTACGCTTGATTTCTCAAACGCTCGGAATGATCACGACGAAGTTTTGCAAATACTCGGCAAGGGACATAGTGCTTCCGACCAATGGAATCGAACACATGGATCGAAGATCCTTCTACCATTTGATTCAGAAAATCCTGATGCAGCGGCAGGGGCATAGTAAATGAAATGTCGTCGCCTTCATTCAACACACGATACCTTCCATTGGGCATAATACTCGCTGAAACAATTGGACTCGTTATGATGTACGCACGAGGCTTAAACGTATTTGGGAAAACTCGCCAAAGCATTCTGTTGAAGAATTGGCCCTTAATATCTCCGCCAATTGTAGTCACAGTAAGCGGTCTTCGGCCTGAGTTGACTATTCGGAACTGAATTACATCTTGTTCTCGTCTCAATGGAGTTCCACCCCAGATTTCACCAACTCCGACGTAGAAATCCAAGCGTCCTCTGTCTCTTGCATAAGAAAGCCAGCTAACCCAAAACGAAGCGAGCGCAACAAAGAGGCTAGATAGAGCAATAAAGCTTTCGTTGGAAAAAGAAAAATCCCAATTACACAAGATGTCTCCCACTAATCAATGCTCGTATCGAATGGCGTCTGCTTGTTTTCGACAGCCAATGCACGGGCCTCGTTTACCGTGCGCTGGTACATTGAAAAGAGATAAATTTTTAGCTCTACCATCAGCTTGATCTGAAACCACGCCATCGCAAATGCAAAGCACATTGGTCTGTAGCTTTGGTTGATAAAGTCGAAACAAGAGATTGCTCGATCTCCCAGCGACAAAAAGACATAACCAACCGTAAGCCCTGCACTACAGAAGAAAACCCAGAAGCACATTTTAAAAACAGTTATTAACTTCTGCTTGAAGTAAGAAAATCTTCCACCTTCTGGCGCATGGCAGATTGCGAATAGTGTTCTCTGATTCGATTCGATGGAACCGTAAATTCCGAACAGGCCCAGAATCAAGCCAAGCACTGCACCATCAAAGGCGAGTAAATTCGGAAGAATGCCCAAAAAAATCTTGGCATTACCTGAAGAACCTACTGGAAACATTTTTGCGAAAATCACAGCGCCGACAATTGGAATTATGAAATTCCAAAAGCTGAATTTTACCTGTGGCAAAATCCTAAATGCGAGCAGAATTATTGAATTAGTTCCTCGTTTTTTGCCGCTCATCTATTCCTCAAAGTATTAAAAATCTTCTTTGCAAGTTCCTTACTCTCTTCAACATTGACGATAGTTGCCAATTTGATTTGCCCATCCTCAATCAAATCCGCCAGTCGCTTTGCCGCCACCTTACCAAACCTTTCAATTGACCAATCTGACTCAGCCTCAATCTTTGGAGTAATTTTGGTATGCTCTTCAGTTCGAGTTACCGTTTCTCCAGTTGAAGAGACTCCTGTCATTTTAAAATTGCAATTTCCACCAGTCTGAGTCGATGCCTTCACCAAGTTTTCGACTGATTCAAAATTTAGGCCATCCTTATTGTTGCGATATTCTTGCAGAGCCTTGTCAGAATTCGTCCGGTTTACGGACTGTCCGAATTTAGAAATCAGTTCCTCGTCTAGCTCATAGTCCTCGTTGTTTGTCTTATGGTACTCAAGACGCAAACTCTTCACAATTTCAAACACGTCGAGAATTTCTTCCACAGCCGCCTTAGATCCAATCGGATTTAATGCAACTTCCGGCTCTGGCCATTTATCATCAAACTCCTTTTCAAATTGCTGACGAAGATCTTTAGAAAACCGTTGCACACCTTTACTTCTCAAAAATTCGGCTCGTTCCTTTAAATATAAATTTAAGTGTGCCTCATTCAAAAGTTTAGAAATTACATACTTGAAAGTCTTACTGCGAGGGCTTCGTGGCTGTTCTGGAATAACGAACAATTTGTGATCGTACAGACGAATTAAAAAGATCGAGGTCGGATCTGATTGAAGCTCATCATTTGTTAGCACAAGATGATTGTTCTTTGATAATCGCTGTCTGGCCTTCAAGTTCATTCTTTGCATGAGGCGACCAAAAACAAAGTAATCATCGTCAATTTTTGCAACATTCACCTGCAAAAATTTATACTGATATGTTTCCCCACGATGTGAATCCAATTCCATATCAAAAATTGGCCACACTCGTTCCATAAAAGATTCAAGCAACTCAGCTTTTCCAAAATGAACAATCAAGTTATTTACTTCTAACTCATACTTCTTCAAGTGCGCCGTCCTTCAATTTTTTCAGATAATTGAAACCGGAATTATGCGGTTTCTGCTCTTACTTTGCTTTCTACTTCAGGTGTATTTATTTCGACAACGCCTGTCTTAATCATTTTGTAATTTTCAAGTTCGGACAGCTCGACTTCAAGTGCCTCAAAGTTTTCAATCAAATGCACTGCGCACTCAGATTCCACTACTTTTTTTAGATCCCTGCCTAAAACATTCGCCAGCTCAGAGCCAAGAGCTTGAAGCCGTATGGCAAGTGATGGATGTGAATCCGTGGGATGACTCGGATAAACTTGGTCCAATCCCTTTTTAAAAACATCATCTGGCAATACTTGGGCAACAGCAGCAAAGTGAGCACTAACATTTGTAAGAACTTTTCCATTTTGCAGAGCACTTTTCATTTGGTCCTGCGTGAATTCCCAGATTTTGGAATAAGCATATACTTTGACCAGTCCGCTCACCATATTGTCACTACCAGCAATTAAACTGCCAAGCTTGTCCGCCGCTAGCTCTCTCTCCCTACTTACTTCATTCTCCAATCTTGCGAACGAGCTAAGGAACAGATTCATCACCAACAATGGCGGCACGAACGCAATGGATTGTAGACCATTACTTCCATTTCCGATTTGTGATGAAATTGTCTGCACCGTATCGGATGCACCACGATATACTGGAATGAACCAACGACTATATGCTGTATCCATCCCAACAAAATGTCCAAATTCATGTCCAACGATTGCAGCCAATTCCTTTCGACTAAGAACTCGACAAAAAGGCAAAGATAAGAATAGTGTCCTGCCTTTCAAATTTCCATCTAAGCAAGTCACTTGAGCTTCAGTGACGAAGAACGAAGGTTCAAGACCCACAACAATGTGATCGGGAGGGGTAGTTCGACTTTCTTTCGCTATCGTCTCAATAAAATTCCAAAGGCTTGGGTAATCCACTCTGCCGAGTCTCTTTCCAAATACTCGAGCATGTACTTTATGAGCGAATTTGAATGAAGCTATGACAATCCGAAGTGCCGTCAAGCCTGCAACCAATCCCAAAGCACCGATCAAGCCGACATGCACTCTTCCAATAAACCAAGATTCGGCCCAGTAGATGGTTGCAATTGCCAATCCAGCATTCAGTAATACCAACAAAGCCACAGAAATTTGAGAAAACCAAAGTCCAATTCTGAAGGTTACCAACAAAAGGAAGCGATTCAACCTTCCGACGAAACCACAGGCCAAAATACCAAAGATAACCAGTCCAGTTAGAATCATCGTAAGCATCGAGAATGTTGCAAGGCCTGAAATATCACTCCTGGTTGAACATAGTTGCTTAATATAACTCGAGGTTTCTTTGTAATCCCAGCAACGACTATCAAGGCTCAACTCTGACATCACATCGGGATGTTGCCTGATGTCTACGCCCTTCTCCTTTTGAACAGCCTCGATGATGGCAGCTTCGTAAGTAGATTCAATTCTGCTTTGAATACCTACAGCCGTTAGCCAAGATACAATGGGTATTGGAAGTGAGATCAGGACAACAATCGTGAGTAATTTCAAATCTATGAAAGGCGGTCTAAACGATACATCTTTTGATTTCAAAGCATCCCCTATCTGCTACCTAGGCTCTCTACTTCGGCACAAATTGAAATTTTGTTTACAGTCTTGTTTTGAGACTGTAATGTTAAGCTAGTTACCTATCCATTTGTCTGAACGTATTCTTGCTTTAAGTTCGTTTACCTAAAAATTGTGAGGCTATATGCTGAAACCTGACATCAAATTCGGAAAATTTTTGCTGCTCGAAATTCGTTCATTTGTATCAGAATGGCCGTCTGCATCTATTTTACTGTTAACAATTTCATCAGCTATCGTCTTGGTTTCCAGAGGAGATAATTTGACTGAGCTAGAAAAGGCTCTTTGCGGCGGCGTAGTCTCTAGCTTTGTATTTTATATCTTCATAGATTTTCTTCCAAAAGTGTCTGCAAAAAGGGAAAGGGTACTGCGTTGTTCAAGAGAGCTTCAAAAATGTATCGACTACGGCAATCATATCTTTGAAAAGTTGAGAGGAGTGACCAGCCGGGAGT
>PEZR01000051.1:11605-17058 GCA_002773975.1 Bdellovibrio sp. CG10_big_fil_rev_8_21_14_0_10_47_8 | reverse complement strand
TCAGTCTTTTTAGTTGCTCCTCTTTCAGGGCGCGGTTTGCCTCTTTCAGAATGTTCATCGACAGAGTCAAATTTTGCTCAATCTCTTTGTTCGACCTCATCTCTAAGAAAAAAAATGCAAGCAGCACGCTGAAAAGCAAGCTGTCCAATATGACAGCTCTGTAAAGGGATCGATCGACATCATGATTCTTTTCAATATCTCTCCGGAGTTTCTCCTCAAGTTCCTTAGATTCACCCTTGAGAATTTCACTCATTGTCGTCGCCGCTGATTTCTCTTTCGAAGCGTTGGGAGCGGTCAGTTGTGTCGACAACTTCCGCAGTAACTCCTTCCGACCCGGATCGTGGATCATAGCGGACGTAAAAGCGATTTCCTGCAAAGCCCCGTCGAGGGCCGCTGTTTTTGGCGTTGAAACGAGAAAAACCTGGACCCAACGATCCAAGCGCTGCAGATGCAACATCTCCTCATAAGCTTGAGTGACTTCTTCCCCGGTCTTATCTGAAACCCGGTTATTTTTATAGGCATAAAGGTCGAATATAAAATTGAGAAGAATTCCTGCGATTGCAAGAACAACAAAACTTCGACGTATTTTGACCTTTAGATCCTGAAGTCTCATCACTCGTCAATTCAGCTGAATCTTTTCCGCATCCAGCAAATAGGGTTTAATCTGTTTGTACATGTCGGCGTCCCTGGGCGTGACAAATGTCATTGCCTTGCCTTTTCGTCCAGCGCGTGCGGTTCGTCCAATACGATGCAAAAAGTCCTCAGGTTCAGATGGCAGATCATAATTGATCACACACTCGATGTGCGGAACATCCAACCCCCGGGCCAAAAGGTCAGTGGTGATCATGATTTGAATTTTCTTTTCTCGGAATTCACGCAGCACCCGACTGCGATGCCCTGGGGACAACCCTCCGTGAATGAAGTCACTGGAGAATCCATTTTCCTTGAGATGAAAACCGATGCTTTCACAGCTGGGTTGATTGCCCGCAAAAATGATGACTCCCCCATCAATGGATTTGAGCTCCAAAGCAAGTCGATCATTTTTCATTCCCCGATCAACGAAAAAAACCTTTTGTCGAAGCTGAAGCACTGGCATCTCCGCTCGCTCCGAGCGAAGCAAGTAAGGATTTTCTCTCATAATTTTTTGTGCAATATTCTCGACTGAGGAACCAAAGCTGGCGGAAAACATCAGCGTCTGCCAGTTTCCCCTCATCGTTTTCCGAATATTGTCGATCTGGGGCGAAAACCCCATATCCAGCATTCGGTCGGCCTCATCAATCACCACGGTACTCACCCCCTGTAAAAGAAGTTTGTTCGTGAGCAGATGATCATTCATCCGTCCCGGTGTCGCGACAATGACCCGAGGTTTTTTCTTTAGCTGACTGACTTGCTCTTTGTTGGGAATTCCACCAACAATCAATGAGACCTTCATCGATGAGCCCTCTAACAGTTCGTTAAAAACTTTGTAGATCTGTCCCGCAACCTCTCGACTGGGGACTAAAATAAGAGCCCGAGTCTCAGTTTGGCGGATCAAATTTGTGACAATGGGAAGTGCATAGGCCAAAGTTTTACCGCTGCCCGTTTGCGCCACCACAACTGCATCATGCCCTTGTTGAATTAAAGGAATCGCCTGACTTTGAATCAAAGTGGGGGTCAAAATTCCCATTTTTTCAATGGCCGCCAAAGCCTTCCCGGCCAAATTCATCTCTTGAAAGCTTTGCTGCTGCAGTTCCGTTTGCTGAAATTTCATTCGAGACGACCCTTCTTGCCTGATTTCACGGCAATATAGAGAGAAAACACCTCGCAGTCAATTGAGACAATTTTTCTCAGGAGCTCGCTGGAGGCCCAGAAAATTGACTTTTTCTTGCTCCCTATCGATGATCAAGAGGGCCTGACGAGAATAAATATGCCGTCCTTGGAGAGCTTATGAAAAATACCCGCCGGGTTGCACAGTAGTGGCCAAGTGTCAGAGCGCTGCAGAGGCAGTACAGTGTATCCAGTCTGGCCACCGCGTGTTCGTGCATGGCGCGGCGGCAACTCCGTCGATTCTTCTTCAAGCTCTGGTCGAAGAGGCCTCTCGCTTGAAAAATGTCGAGTTGATTCACCTTCATACCGAAGGCAAAGCTCCGTATGCCTCCGCAAAGTTTAAGGATAACTTTCGAGTTGTTAGTCTTTTTTCTGGAACCAATCTTCGTTCAGAAATTGGCAGCGACCGGGTGGATTACTTGCCCTGCTTCCTCTCGGAGATTCCATCTCTCTTTCTGTCAAAACGCAGACCCTTGCACGTAGCCCTTTTGCACTTGTCGAAACCTGACCGCCACGGGTTTTGTACCTTAGGTACTAGTGTCGATGTCGCTAGAGCGGCGATTCAAGCCGCGGACATTCTCGTCGCACAAATTAATCATCAGATGCCGCGAGTGCATGGAGACGGTTTCGTTCACCTTGACGACATTGATCACTGGATCGAAGTCGATGAGCCTCTACCCGTCCCCGAGAGCCGCCCACTCACTTCTGAGGAACTCGCCATTGGCGCGACGGTGGCGCAAATGATCGACGACGGCGCCTGCCTGCAAGTGGGTATTGGAAATATTCCAAATGCTGTTTTGGCGGCCCTGAAGAATCATAAAAATTTGGGCGTACACAGCGAAATGTGGTCGGACGGAATTTTAACCTTGCTTCAGTCTGGAGCGATCAACAATTCTCAAAAGACTGTTCATCGACACAAGACAGTCTCCGGGTTTATTTTTGGCTCAAAGGCCGTCTATGACTTTATCAACGACAATCCATCCGTGATTCAGTTGGGAGCAGACTATGTTAATAACCCGCTCGTCATTTCAAGAAATTCCAAAGTAGTTGCAGTCAACAGCGCCATTGAGGTGGATCTCACAGGCCAAGTCTGTGCTGATTCCATAGGGCACAAAATCATTTCAGGTGTCGGTGGTCAGGTGGATTTTATCCGCGGCGCCGCTTTATCTGATGGAGGACTGCCCATCGTGGCAATGAGCAGCCGAACAAAAAATGGAAAATCCAAGCTCGTCGTAGAGCTCCAAAGTGGGGCGGGCGTGGTCACTACCCGAGCCCATGTTCACTGTATCGCCACCGAATATGGCGTTGCCGACCTGGCCGGAAAAACACTGGGGGAACGAGCCCGGGCACTGATTCAAATCGCTCACCCAGATGATCGAGAGTTTTTGTCCAAACAATGGCATGACTGCCGAAGATCTTAAACTGACCTATTGATCACCCATGACACACTGATGAGACTCAAAATCTTGCCGGCACTGCAGGACTTCCTGGATCTCGTCTGGCAGGAGTTCCTTTTGTCTTTGAACAATTTCAGAGTGAGGCTCGACATAGTAATTCTTCTGGACACGAGCTTCCGCAGGAAATAACTTCTGCAAAGAGGGCTTTCGGCAAAGCCAGGCGTTATTGAATAAATACCGGGCTCTACGAACACCCATATCTTGCTCGGCAGCAAGGATCCTGGAAAATACCCGCTGACCAATCGCATCGGCAAATCTCTCGGCTGGAGAAACAGAGTAACCATCGGTGACCAGCCGCTCTCGCTCAGAGTACACACCTTCCATGCCAACCTTGGCCTGAACAAACTGCTCTTGAAGATCCTTCGCGCGATCAATCGCGATCTTGAACCTTACAGCTGCAACTGGCTCCTTGGAACACCGATATTCAGCAGTAAAAAACAACAACAAACTCATATCGTCCTCAAAAGGATGCGCCTGTGTCTGCCACAAATAATAAGCACAAGGATTTAGATACATGGGATTTTTTTGAGAGGATCCATTCATCAAAGGAATCTTTGGACTGATCACTCTTAAAAAAATATTCATCTGCGCAAGGTCCGCCAGGGTCTCGTCCACATTTTCCTTAGCAATTCGAGTCAGGTACTCGTCTGGAATAGGTGTCTTTAAAGCCTTGTCCTGTAGACAAGTATTGAACTCTGGCAAGTCAGCTTTATATGTTTGAAACTCGGCCAATGAATTGCCGAAGCTTTCTTTCATTGTATCCCAGTCCTGACAACTAAAGGCCTTGCTCGAACAACTTTTTTCCTTGATCTGTTCCAAATGATTTCCGAATTTCGACTGTCTTTGGAAAAGATAGCGTGACCGCCCTAGATCCAGAGCATGCGCCAATTCATGGGCCAGAGTCTGATCAATCTCTTCTGTATTAAAGTCTCCGGCACAAACGGTGATTTCATTTTTTTCTCGAAAGTAATACGCGTTGGATTCATTTTTATAACAGTCTTCCATGTCGATCTGCGGATCCGACCCAGGCACGATCAAACGCACCGACTCGACTCGGTTCATCCATTTCTGTTGAAGGTCTGCCGGTAACTGTTTGCTCGACTGGATCTCATCAACATAGGTTTTTTTAATCTTCTCAAACCTGCTTTCAACCATTTTCCAGTTGGGATGATTGGACCAGATTGCAATGGCGATCTCGGCTTTCAGCATGCGCCCCAGTCGTTGCGCCTCGTATTTCAGCTCCAGCGGAACCAAATCTTCCTGAATTCTCGAGTAGCCAGGGTATTGCTTCTCCATCCTCGAAAGAACAACCTCTTTCACGGCTAAGTTCCATATAAAACTCAGCTCATCTTCATCCCTGAGGGTTCTCATGCGGTTCTGAAGTGTCATCTTTTGCGGAGAGGTGCGAGACAGATACTGCCTCAGTTTTCTTGAAAATTCGTGACTGTTCAACGAAGCTCGCAGATCTCTGGGGAACCGCTTCCAACCCGTGAGTTTACTTTTCATAAACTCATAGTCCTTTTGCAGAAAATCGTTCTCTGTTCGACCCATTTTTACATCAAAATTTGTAGTGCCAACTGTGAACGACATGCTTCCCTGATTTTCAGGAGAATACAGTTTATCGCAGAATTTTCTCACCATCTCAAGACAAGGTGGTTTTTTTGAATGAAGGAACGAGAGAGACTCTGGAATTTCTTGCTTCTCCGGATTTCGTTCGCCGGGCGTGGAGCTGTCATGATCTTGAAGTGTTGTACAGGCCGCAAGCAAACATAAAATCACTGACAATAATCTACTTGGTTTCTTCCACATTTTTTATATCCAACTCATCGGTCAACGCCGAAGTTCCTGCTTGAAATTTTTTAAGAATTGACCCGTAGAGCCGCCCCAAAAATCCATGCTGGCTAAGAGGAATGAGAACGGCGGTGCAAACAATACTGAGAATAACCACTGAGAACACAATCGCTTGAATAGTCTCTGCCCGAGGAATACCCTTTTGAATCACCAGACTCACCAAAACGGCGGGAGCTAATCCTTTGGGGATCATCACCGCTGTGACTAGGGCATCCTGCAAACTCACGCCCTCCTTGCTCATCGAGTAGCGTGTGATCCATATTCTTAGAAAGTACAATATCAGAACTAAAATCAACGAAGCAAAAACTACTCCCAGATTTGTGATATGAATGGAGACAC
>PEZR01000051.1:6045-11574 GCA_002773975.1 Bdellovibrio sp. CG10_big_fil_rev_8_21_14_0_10_47_8 | reverse complement strand
AAACACGATCTCTTGATAAAATTGTCCCTCCACCTGAGAGACCGTGGGAAAGTTGGATTTTTTAAAGAGCACGGGCAAATTGGCCAGTGTAATTCCAAATGAGAGTGTTGCGATGGCTCCACTGATTCCTAGAATCTCGGCAATCCCATACAAAATAAAGGCAAAGGCGATGGTGGTAAAAACCGATGTCGGGATCTCCCGCACTTTTTTCCAAACCAGGAGCCATATAAATCCCCCCAGAACTCCAACGACGGCGGCAAAACCAAGAGACTTTAAAACCTGAACCGAAATGCCTGAAATACTCAAGGCTCCCGACTGCATCGAGCCCACCAACGCAAAGGTCAAAACGATACAAATAACATCAGTCAATGCTGATTCAAGAACGAGAATTGTTCCCGCTTTTTCGCCGACTTTCAACGACTGAACCATAGGAATAACCACGGCCGAAGATGTCCCGCACAGAATGGCCCCAGTCAACAAAGCCAGACCCCAGTCTCCCCCCAAAAATGGAAAAAAGCCCACGGCCAAGATCACCACTGTGATAATAGCGGTCACAAAAGTCAGGACCAAGGTCGGCCCGAGACTTCGCCCCATACTGGAAAGCTTTAGCTGAGTTCCGCTCTCAAAGAGAATAATGGCCAAGGCCACCACAGTCATGACTGAGCCCATGCGACCAAAGTCTTGAACTTCAACCACATTCAAAAGAGGTCCAATCAATATTCCAAGAAACACCAACATCAGCACGTCAGGGATCCGCGTAAAGCGAAATAGAAAAGTCAGGCCATGAGCCAAGAAATAGAAAAGACCAACAATAAATAAAACTGTTCCGGTTTCGATCCTGACCTCCGTGTTGCAGTCCCATCCCCAGTCAAGACTTTATCTCTCTCTCTTCACTTTACGAAGAACTTCCTGCTCAATTTTTTTAATTTCAGAGGAATCTGGATCTTTGGCTTTCAAGGTAAAAAATTGTTTGAACCCTGAAGCAATATGTTCAAGTTGTTTTGCGTACTTACTGCAGCGATGGCAGATCATAAGATGCATTCGCACCTCAATACGTCGCTTCCAAGACTTTTGGTCATCGGAGCTCACAATCTTTACAATCTCCCTACAGCTTAAGATGGGTCCTTGTTACCGCTTTATCCCGGCTTTGCAAGAAGCTCCGGCGCCCTTGGATCTGCAAGCGTCCACAGACAAAAACTGGGACCCCCGCGCTGCCAACCACGTAAGAATAACGATATAAAGAAACTCGCTGATATCTAAAAGCGATGAAATACTGGTAATGTCCTCCAACTTCGCTGTGATCAAAGCCACCACCATAATTCCAATCAAGGGCAAGCTCGACAAACGAGTGAAGAATCCGACCAGAATAAAAATCCCAAAAATCAGCTCAAAAAAACTGACCATCGGAGCTTGAATGGATGCCAGTGGGATATGCAAGGACTCAAAATAGGAAATCACCTGTGGCATATTTTGAAACTTGCCAATGCCGGAGGGGATAAAGACCGCTGCGATAACGGCGCGGCTCATCAGCTCAGGAATCCCCTGGAGTAAACAATTAATTTTTAACACTCATCTCTCCTTTTGCAATAGATGACTTCGTCTCGAACCCAATTTGAAAATAAATTCTGCAGTTGCCCCTCATCCATGCGAAGGCTTTCAACCAATTTTGCCAATTCTTCGACTTCCATTCGCCCACTGATCATTTGAAAAAAATGAAATTCCTCTGGACGCATTTGCCGGGAGCGAATTTCCCCCCAGCTGCGATATGAGACAAAGATATCCGTCTTTCCGATGAAAGAAAATAAAGTAGCATTTTTAATAATCACAAAAGGAATTCCCATCCCGATCTCCTGGGGACCCAGAACGTTCTGCCGATCGACCTCTACCTGATGGGAGGCTAGAATTTCGATCCAATCCACGGACGCTGCCTCGTAAAGTTCATCAGAAGATTCCTTCATCCACTGTGGAAAATGCTGACTGGCCTCGGCGAGGCTTGCGTAACGAGAGGGATGACTTTCCAGATACATCGCCGCATTTTTGTCAAATTCGTCGCTACCCAATATTTTTTCAACTCGCGGAAAATCATCACGCAAGGATTCCAACATACGGTTTTTATATGCTTCCTGATAAATTCTCAGACGCTGTTGGCTGGTGATCGGAGGCTTTTCGCAAATCACGGAACTCAGCTCAGCATGGGGTTGATCGGGATTCTTGATCGCGCCCAAAATCATTCTTTGAATTTCACCCAAGCCGAAGTTTTTTTTCACTTCTCACCTCTGTGATTCTCTGAACCTCTGACTCTAGCTCTGCCCAGACGGGTATGTTTCCATCCCTCTCGATCATCGTGCTCACCGGTCCAAATTCATTGTTCCACCAGCGATACAATTCCCACACGGACTCACAAACCGGATGATCATGAGTGTCGACCAGATAACCATCCATCGTGCTGTGACCCGCCAAATGAATTTGTCCGATCCTGTCAATGGGCAGATGACTCAAATACGTCTTGGGATCAAAGCCATGATTGACCGAACTGACATAGACATTATTGATGTCCAACAAAAGACCACAATCGGCCTTCGCCAACAATTGGGACAGGAACTCCCACTCACTCATTTCAGAGGCTTGGTATTCGAGATAAGTAGAAGCGTTCTCAATAAGAATTCTTCGCCCCAAAAAGTTTTGAACCTGATCAATTTTTTGACTGATTAAATTCAAAGCCTCAGTCGTATAAGGAATTGGCAAAAGGTCATGCAAATTCTCACCACCAACCCCTGTCCAACAGAGATGGTCGGAAACCATCGCTGGCTGAACCATATCCACCAGCTGCTTAAGCCGCTCTAAATAGTTTTTATCTAAGACATCGACAGAACCCACGGACAAAGAAACTCCATGGAGAAAAACTGGAAAATCTTTTCTGATTTGCAGCAGATTTTCCTGAGCGCCGGCCATCGGAGAATCTTTCCAGGCCATAAAATTTTCGGAAATCACCTCTACCCAAGAGATGGACTTTGGCTTCTGTTCCTTTATTTCCGCATAATGTGGTGGGCGTAATCCAACGCCCACCCCAAGATCATTGAACAATGACTTCACTAATCATCCTGATCTTCTTTTTCAACTTTTTCATGCCCTTCAACTTTTTCTGAGCAGCCATTTTTGCAAGAGTTTTTATCCTTCTTCTTTTTCATGGCTTTCTGGCCTTTGCAGCTGTTTTTTTCATTCCGAACTTTGCCCTTGCAGTTGTTCTTTTCTTTGGCCATTTTGTCACCGGTATGGCCGCCAGCTGCGTCCTCCGCTCGGGCAACACTGGCTGCCATCAACCCAGACACAATGGCCGTGGTCAGCAAAGCTGTGATCTTGTTACTCATTTTTCCTCCTGTGGTTATTTTTCAGTCTTAGGACTGAAAATTTGAACAATCGCCTTTACAGTATCAGTGACCTTCACGGTCGATTCGTTACACTTATTTGGGAAAATATTGTCTCATTTTGAGCTGCGGTCGTAAAGCGGATCGTAATACCAGACCAAGAGCTTTCGAATCCAATGGCGATTGGACTCCAGACCCAAACCAGACTGAAATTCTTGATGTGAGATATCAAGGTCGGAAAGAATTTCTTGAGTCCGCGCTCCCCCAAGCTTCCGAGAAATTGCCCGTACAGCTCGACGAAAATCCTCGAATTTTTGCAGGTCCCCATCCACGCCCAGACTGGACTCCAAAATATAATCACGAAAAATATTTTCTACTCTTTCTTCGAGACCAATTTTTAACACCAGCTTTTTGCTGGATTGCATCTTACGGTGCAAAATCTCGGGCAGTGCCCTCTGACCGATCATTCGACTCTCATTTTCAATTAAGACGGGTCCATGGCCATCACTGAGACGCAAAAATGCCAAAGCTAAGATATTCTCAAAATTCACTTGCGACGGCTGAGGATCAGGCAATGCGCCAAAAGCTGAGCCCCGGTGACGTGCCAAGTCCTCAAGATCAATGAACGAGGTCTGTTGCGAATGAAGATACCTGGTTTTTCCAGAACCTGTCGGGCCACTGACGACCAAGAACTCAGATCTAGCCACACTCTCTTCGAGAGTTTCTATAAAAAAACGTCGCAAAGCTTTGTAGCCACCATCAACAATTGGCCGATCTAATCCCTGCTCCAAAAGCCAGGTCTGAACAATTTGCGATCGAAGGCCCCCTCGAAAGCAGTACACAATAGATTTGGGTCGTTGCCGGATCTGATCCATCCACGAACGCAATCGAGCGGCGCGGATCTCCCCACTCACCAGCTGATGCCCAAGCTCAACGGCTGCCGATTGCCCATGAGTCTTGTAGCACAGTCCAATTTGATGACGTTCGTTATCCGTCAGAAGCGGAAGATTGGTCGCGCCAGGCACCGACCCAAGATCAAATTCGATCGGCGCTCGAACGTCAATCCATGGCGTTTCTTGCAAAAAGAGATCTTTGAATTGAGATCGCTGCACAGAGTTCATATAAAATTCAATAGAATGGAAGAGGCGGGGCGCACAGCTCCAATTTTTTTTGCCATTGGAAAACGAGAAGACAGAGTGGACAAGATGGCGTCTGCTTGATCTTTCGCAACCGCCAACAAAAGCCCCCCACTTGTTTGCGGATCAAACACCAGCTGTTGTAAACTCAAATTTTGATCCCCAAATTGAACTTGCCCCTGCACATATTCACTGTTGGTGCGATGAGCTTTGGTCAAAAATCCTTTGGCCAACAGGTCCAGAGCTTTTTCAAACCGTGGCAAAGACGAGGTCTGTATTTCCAATTGCACCTGACTGGCTTTGGCTAGATTCAATCCATGGCCAGCCAAACCAAAACCAGTGATGTCTGTGGCCGCGTGCACTCCTGCCAATTGATCTGTCGACAAACATCCGACCACATCATTGAGTAAACACATACTATCCATCGCATCTTGAATCTGTGCTTCGATGACCTCGCCCCTCTTCAGTGCGGCGGTCAAAGTTCCAGTGCCCAAGGACTTGGTCAAAATCAGAACATCATCAACCTGTGCCCCGGCGTTGGACCACACCCTGTCGGGATGAACGAAACCAGTCACCGACAGACCGAACTTCATTGTATCATCATCGATCGTGTGTCCCCCAACAAGGGATGAACCTGATTCCGCAATGGCGTCGCAAGCACCCTGCAAGACCTCCACCGCGACCGAATTCTCAAGAACAGCCAGAGGAAAAGCAAATATCGCCATCGCCGTGGCTGGTTTTCCACCCATGGCATAGACGTCGCTCAGCGCATTGGCCGCGGCAATTCTTCCGAAAAGCCGCGGAGAATCGACGATGGGGGTAAAAAAATCCAAAGTCTGTACCAGTGCCAGCTCGGAACTGACGCGGTAAATGGCGGCATCATCAAAGGTTCCACTGTCGACCAACAGCTCCTTGGGAGCCGCCGGAAATTTGACTTGAGCGAGAATTTTTCTGAGTTCAGTGGCCGCAACCTTTGCCGCACAACCACCCTTTTGCACCGTTTGAGTCAATCGAACTGTGGAAACTGT
>PEZR01000051.1:2255-5990 GCA_002773975.1 Bdellovibrio sp. CG10_big_fil_rev_8_21_14_0_10_47_8 | reverse complement strand
AGATGATTCACAACATTGTCATCTTTTTCCATAAAAAATGGCCGAGGAATTAACATCACGTCCCCACTCTTGCCGGGCACATACTGACGCTGCACCTGTTGCCCCAATTCTCCCGGAGGATAAAGACCCTTTTCGACTTCAGACTTGGTGACCACAGTTAAAACCCCGTCCAAGGCCGACAAAACCTTTTTGACCTCGGCTTCAACCGCAGCACTGGGTAAATCCTTTTCTTTCAAGGTCTCTCGGTTCAGATAGAAATTGAGATCTTTTGAAGCGACAATCCATTCCTTATTTTTAGGCGCGCCAAATTTTTTATCCAGGCTCTCATTCACGGCACGGTACATCTGCAGATAATCCAGTCGACCTGCTTCAAACTTGGCCTTTGCCGCATATTCCACCGTGGGCGCAATCCCATGATCCGCAGTCAGCACAATTGTTACCTTGTCCAGCGAGCCCAAATGTTTTTTGAGTTTGGAAAAAAACTGCGCAAGTCTCTGATCTTCATAAACAGTGAGGTCTTGTATCTCCTGAGAATTAGGTCCAAAACGATGCCCTAACATGTCATGACTGGATAAACTGATTGCGAGCAAATCTGTACCATCCCCCTGGCCCATTTTTTCTGCACTGAGCGCCTTCTCGGCCAAATCGAAGGTCACATCCACGCCGTAACTGAGACTCAGGCCTTGCTTGGAAAGAAGACGAATCTTTTGGCCCTTCCAAGTTTTTTCCTGTCGATCGGCAACTCGAAGCTCCGCATTCACCATTGCTGCCCACGACGGAATCGCTGGCCCATAATAGCTGCTGGTCTGCCACTGAAAATTCTTGTAGTCCATCCACAACGCCATGTCCGCACGATGTCCACCCAAGACAATGGCCGCCCGATCCTTGAGAGCAATGGCGATGATCTTTGATGGGACTCCCGCATTCTTGATTTCATCCCCAAAGGTAGACGTCTTCAAAGCTCTCGGGGAGACCACATTCTTTTAATCTTCGACACAATAAAGCATATCTTTTTTGTCTTGATCATAACTTTCGTTCAACGGGATTCCATTCAAGTAAGGATGCGCCCCGGTGGCAATCATCGCATGCCCCGGACAAGTCATCGACTGAAAAACGTCGTACTCAGCAAAGGGAAAATAAGCCCCCTGACTGGTTAAAAAACGAAATCCACCCGGCTGGCCGTTTTTTAGATTTGCCGGCAGAAACTGTTTTTGAAAACGAGTGAGATAGTCAGCTCGAAACTGGTCAATGACCACCAACACAATCAACGATGACCGGTTTTCAAATTTTTTTAAGCTCATCGCGGCGCCCGATACCGAGCCAAGCAAATACACGACGACCAGAGCCAGAGTTCTCATCACCGAACCTCCATTATCAAAGATAAACCTATCCTAAGACGGTGCCGGGTGCAGTCAACAAACTCTTTGTCAGATTTGGCTTGAGAATGTTGCAGCAATTTCATCTCATTGATTGACTGAGTTGCGACCCATGAGGGAAGCTCGCACCAAGAGTTGGCGAGGTCCCAAAGTGAGAATTGCGGTATTCGATACCCACGCATTTGAACGAGATGTTTTGATCAATGCCAATCGGCAATTTAGTCACGAACTGGTTTTTTTTGATTCCCGCCTGACATCAGAAACAGCTGAATTGGCCAAGGGTTTTTCAGCGGCATGCTCCTTTGTAAATGATCGATTGAACTCTGCGTGTTTGGAAAAACTTCATCATCAAAATGTGAAACTGCTGGCGTTGCGAAGCGCAGGTTTCAACCATGTTGACCTGGCAACGGCAAGCCGCCTTGGCCTCAAAGTTGTCCGCGTGCCCCACTATTCGCCCCACGCCGTAGCGGAACATGCAGTGGCGCTGATTCTATCTTTGAATCGAAAAATTCACCGAGCTTATCAACGAGTGCGTGAAATGAATTTTTCATTGGATGGCTTGGTTGGATTTGACCTGAACGGCAAAACAATCGGGGTCATTGGAACAGGTCAGATCGGTTCGGTCTTTGTTCGCATCATGGCAGGTTTTGGTTGCAAAGTGATTGCCTATGACATCGCCCCCAATCCGGAGCTCAGTCAGGTTTCCAATTTTAGATACGTAGATCTCGAGACTCTCTACCGTCAGGCAGATGTTGTCTCGCTTCATCTTCCATTACGACCAGAAACTCAGCACATGATCGATGAAAAATCACTGGCAATGATGAAGGCCGGCGTGATGCTGATCAATACCAGCCGAGGAGCTCTGATTGACTCAAAGGCTTTGATTCAATCTTTGAAATCTGGCCATATTGGCTCAGCGGGACTGGATGTGTACGAAGAAGAAGAAAAGATCTTTTTCAGAGATCTCTCGGCTCAGGTGATGCAAGACGATATTCTCGCAAGACTTTTAACCTTCCCCAACGTCATCGTCACCGCCCACCAAGCCTTCTTGACCAATGAAGCTTTGCAAAATATCGCACAGACGACATTGCAAAATGCCGCCGACTTCGAGGCAGGACGCCCCCTTGAAAACGAAGTCTGTGAAAAGATCCATACTCGAAACTAGAACCCATGCCCTGCATTATCGAACCGATCGACCCAAACTCATCTTTTTGTTTCTAGACTAAGAGCGTTGTTTTGATCACCAAGGATTGATCCTCGCCCTCGCCTGAGGCTATAGCTAAGAGCCATGAAAACACTTATTTTTTTTCTTCTCAGCAGTTTGATTTCTTTCTCCGCAGCCGCTGTTGATCTTCACGAGATCGAGACGGCGTTGACCACTGACGGGCTCACCGGATGGGTTCATGGCAGTATTTCAGACCGAAAAATGGTGGTTTTTACTTATCGAAATCCCAGTAACTATTTTGATTATATTCAGATGTCTTTGATTGCAGACAACTCGACCGTGAGAACTCAGCTGGCGCAGGTGCAACGTCATGATCAAATCAAAATTACTGGCGCTTTTGTGAGCGACAACCCCTCTCCGCAAAAACATATCTTGGTGTCCAAGCTGGAAATGATCCAAGCCTTTCGACCACCAATTTCATCCGATCCCTATCCCCACCAGGCACAAATTCCAGATGAGCTTCTCGGGAAAACCAGCGCGACATTTTTGGTGCACGCCATCGCCGAAGGTGGACATATTTTGGTGGTGGAATACAAGGACGCCGTCTGTCCGATTTTTGTAGAAAATGCCGAACTGACAAAGGATCTTTTTCGCAGCGACATCGTCGAGCTGAAATTCACCATTCAACGAAGACCCAAACAGCCGACGCATCTTCAGCTGATTGAAAATGATCCCCAGCCAGTAAAGGTCATCGACGCCATCCGAAACATCCATGGCCTACCAGCTGTCGTTGAGGGCGCCTTGGTGTTTTTCCCAAAAAGTCCGGAAATTAAATTCAATGTCTTTGCGGTCCAAGAGCTCTTACCCGAAGGACTCAGTCGCCAATACACTCTGGTCAATTTTGAATCGATGGAGAATTTTGAAAAAATCCGCCAAAAATTGCAGGCGGCCTGGGATCGACACCCAGGGGAATACGTCAACGGCCGCAACAAGTGGATCAGTAAAAGTATCCGAGTGAGAGCCACCGGCACCTTCAACGAAATTGATCCTAGCCAAGCAAACCCTCAGATTTTGCTGGATTCTGAAAATTCGATTGAAATTATTGAGACCTCCAGTGCAAAGACATCTCCCCTGAAATAAAGGGGCGCATTGCGACCTAGACCTTGGCTCTAGCTCGCAGTCCCTCCTGGCGAT
>PEZR01000051.1:2090-2232 GCA_002773975.1 Bdellovibrio sp. CG10_big_fil_rev_8_21_14_0_10_47_8 | reverse complement strand
ATTCTGCGATTGGCCCCGATCATAGTATTGATTGCGATCACCATTGGGTGCGTGAAAAAAGATCGATCCCTACTGACATCAGACGGCGCCGAAGCCACCGCTAACATCGCCGAATCAGCCATGGCGGAGGCTGGGGAGCTGG
>PEZR01000051.1:0-2079 GCA_002773975.1 Bdellovibrio sp. CG10_big_fil_rev_8_21_14_0_10_47_8 | reverse complement strand
GAGGGTGCGATCTCCCCAGATCTGATGTCTCAGACGGAAGATATTCACCCACTTGCAATAACTTGTTCATTCGCAACGGCCCGAGGCAATTGTTTGAACGACAAAAATGGTCTTTCCTGGAATGGGTGTTCGATGGGCACCGCTATTTTATACGGAGGATGGACCGAGTCCTGGTCCCCTGGGTTTTGCACCGATGGCAGCCAACCAGGCGCGCTGACCGATGGTAGCCGCCTGATTCGCACCTGCACTCAACAACTTTTAAGGCTGTCATCCGGCGCGACGATCACGACCAGCACCGGGGAACACACAGCCTATGATGGAACGTCTATTCCCGGCACAGGAATATTTGTCACCATGGCTTCTGGCGTACGCACGATTGAAATTGACGGAATTCGAAGGCAGATGAAGGGGCCCCATGGTCGCAAATGGTTTGATCACAGCATCACATCGTCCGATTTAACAGTTTCTGGAACTCGAGCGGGTGGAGATCGTATCGCCACTGGAACCATGACGATGTATCACAATTTAGCTCACTATAAGGCGGTTCACACATTCAACAACGTCACGTGGGGAACTGCCAGCTGTTGTTATCCAACAAGTGGAATCATCTCGTCGGTTTTAACTGGATCTCGCGCTGGGACCGTGACCCTGACTTTCAATGCCACCTGCGGACAGGCCGATTTTGTCGACACCGACAGCACCTCATCCACGGTGACCCTCAGTCAATGCAACTGACATGTCATGACACCTACATTTAATACGGGGCTATCCTATCTGGGGAGACGTGGACAGCGGGTGATGGTGAGAGTTTACCCATCCATCAATAACGGCCGCATCTTCGTGGATTTTCTTCTTTGTTAAATCCACCTGCCAATTTGGAAAATATTGAATATACGTCTGCATCTCGATCATTTTGCGTCGAATTTTGTCATCAGCCAAGGGACCCAATTCATGCTCCAGCTCCATCAAATAGGCATTGGCCTTGCGCATGAAATCCCCATAATCTTCGTCGTCAATGGACCGAATCTTTTGTGCAAATCTAGAGACCTCCGGGGTCATCATAGCTCCTCCTTCAGGAAATCTCAGGGCAGAGATCTCCCTTTCTTCCCCTTCTCGTTGCAAGAAGCGAGACTGCATAAACAAGGAACAGCTGGAAACAGAGGCCCATTGGCACTTTCCGCCTGGTCAGGAAGACCAGGCGATGGGTCATTTCTACTATTTGACTACTGGATAGATCGAATCAAACATCGGTCCAGTAGACGACCAAATCCATCATAAAAATAGATCACGTCAGAGGTGCAGAGCTTCGAAAAACTGTCTCTAAATCGAATTCTTTCGGCCATCTCAAAATTAAAACAAGGTCGAACATCAACTTGATAATTACGTCCGTAGCTTTCTAAGATAAGCATTCGCCCCTGAATATGAAAACGTCGAATATCTCGTTTTTCGATACAGTTCAGAGCAGAGCTAGATTCTGCATGGGCAGCGAACGAGACTCCAGTGGAGACCGCAAATAAAGCAGTCGCTAAAAAAATTGAACAAAGACAGCGTAGGGTAAAATTTTTCATTGATTCCTCCTGATGATTTTATCCTAGGGGCCACGGATGAGAACATCAAGGCGCTCAAAGGTCCTTTACACTCAGCGCAAACAAGGATAGTCTCATTGCCACCTATGATTCATGCCAACAATTTGACCAAGCAATATGGTCCGAAAATTCTTTTTCGCAACAGCTCCTTTCAGATTAATCCTGGAGAAAAAATTGGCCTTGTCGGCCCCAACGGCAACGGAAAATCAACTTTGTTCCGTGTTCTCACTGGCGACGAGAGCGTCGATGGCGGCAATATCTCAAAGTCAGATCGAGTGCGTATGGGATACTTTTCTCAAGACATAGAAAATATGTCGGGCTCGTCGGTGCTCGACGAGGTCAAAAATAGCTTGCCCGGCTTAGCCAACATTCGCGAACAGCTTCAACAATTTGAACAAAAATTGACCGAAGAAATGTCGGAAGTTGAAATGAACTCCATCCTCGAGAAATATGGCGAAGCTCAAGCAGAATTTGAGCGCTTGGGAGGCTATGA
>PEZR01000050.1 GCA_002773975.1 Bdellovibrio sp. CG10_big_fil_rev_8_21_14_0_10_47_8 | reverse complement strand
GTGATTTCAGAGGGACTATTACGTAATTACTTTCGTAATTACGCCTGCGCCGACGGTTTTTCCGCCTTCTCTTACTGCAAATCTGAGTCCTTCTTCCATGGCAACAGGAACGATAAGTTTGACTGTCATCTTGGTGTTATCACCCGGCATTACCATCTCAACGCCCTTGGGAAGAGCAACTTCTGCAGTTACATCGGTTGTTCTTATATAAAATTGCGGTCTGTATCCAGTGAAGAACGGTGTGTGACGTCCGCCCTCTTCTTTGGTCAAGATATATACTTCCGCTTCAAATTCCTTATGGGGCGTAATACTGCCCGGTTTGGCAATGACCTGACCTCTTTCTACATCATCTTTTTCGATACCGCGAAGTAAAAGACCTACATTGTCTCCTGCCTGACCTTCATCGAGTTGTTTTTTGAACATTTCAACTCCGGTTACAACAGTTGACTTGGTGTCTCTGATACCTACAATTTCCACTGTTTCATTTACCTTAACTATTCCTCTGTCGATTCTTCCTGTTACGACTGTTCCCCGTCCTTTGATTGAGAAAACATCTTCAACCGGCATCAGGAATGGCTTTTCCAAATCTCTTTTTGGAGACGGAATATAGCTATCAACTGCTTCCATAAGGGCTAAAATTTGCTTTTCTGCTTCTGCATCGCCTTCAAGAGCTTTTAAAGCTGAACCTCTTATGATAGGTACATCATTCCCGGGATATTGATATTTGGTGAGAAGTTCTCTTACTTCCATTTCGACCAAATCTAAAAGTTCTGCATCTTGAACCATGTCGCATTTGTTTAAGAAAACTACAATTGAGGGAACCTGCACTTGGTGGGCAAGTAGAATGTGCTCTCTGGTTTGAGGCATAGGACCATCAGGAGCTGAAACTACAAGAATAGCACCATCCATTTGGGCGGCGCCTGTAATCATGTTCTTGATGTAATCTGCGTGACCCGGGGCATCGATGTGGGCGTAGTGCCGTTTTTCGGTTTCGTATTCCTGATGTGAGATATTAATCGTAACTCCTCTTGCTTTTTCTTCTGGAGCATTATCAATATCTTCGTATTTCTTCGCAGTCGCCATACCTTTTTTTGCGAGAACAGTAGTAATAGCTGACGTTAATGTAGTTTTACCATGATCGACATGGCCAATAGTTCCAATATTTACGTGTGGTTTTGTTCGTTCAAATTTCTTTGCTTCTGCCATATTTTTAAAAAAATTACAAGAAAAAAATACACCTTAATGG
>PEZR01000099.1:2249-11239 GCA_002773975.1 Bdellovibrio sp. CG10_big_fil_rev_8_21_14_0_10_47_8 | reverse complement strand
CACCTTTGATCTTCCAGGTCTCCGTCGATGCAGAAAGCACATCTTTCTTTTGGATCAAAAATCCACCCTGGACGGTCTTCAAATCAAAATCTGAATTTAAACTCATCAGATCAGGCCACTTCAAAACCCTAAAATTCTTTTTTCGCGAAAAAATTTCTAGTGCCTGGGGCTCATAGTCCGGTGCGATCAAACACTCCAGAAAAATTCCCTGCAAAGCTTCAGCCTCGACTTGAGTGATCTTTCGATTAACGGCGATGATGCCACCAAACACACTGATGGGGTCGGACTTCAGGGCTTTGACCACCGCCTCGGCCAACGAGTCTGCGGTCGCTACTCCACAGGGATTGTTGTGTTTAACAGCCACAGCCGATGGATGTTCTAGAGCCTGAACCAGACCCACTGCTGCATCAAGATCGAGAAGATTGTTATAAGATAACACCTTTCCCTGCAGAATTTCTGCCGAATGAAGACCCGAGTCACAGCCCATACGACGATACCAAGAAGCGGCCTGCTGAGGGTTCTCACCATAACGAAGACTCATGACCTTGTGGCCAGCCAACGAGAAACGCTCACCCCATTCAGGATCTAAATAGGCACTCACCAAAGAGTCGTACGATGACACGTGAGAAAAAACCTTGGCCGCCAATTTTTTTCGATCAGTAGAATTCAGCTCTGACTTTTGAGAGATCCACGCGTAATCTTGAGGATGACAAATCACCGCTATGCGATCAAAACATTTCGCGGAAGCTCGCAATACCGTCGGCCCTCCGATATCGATATTTTCAATCATCTCTTCTTCGGGCAGGGATTTTAAAAGAGACTCTTCAAATGGATAGAGATTGCAAATCACCAAATCAAAAGGCTCAAGCCCGTATTGTTTCAAAAGTTTTTCGTCTTCAGCATGACCAGTGCGCGCCAACAAGGCCATGTGAATCAGTGGGTGTAAAGTCTTTACTCGGCCACCCATGACCTCTGGGAATTGAGTCTGTTCCGAAACATCAACCACCTGCAGACCGTTTTCTTTGAGATGTTTTGCCGTTCCACCGGTGGAAACGATTCGCAGGCCTTGCGCTGCTAGAGGTTTTAAGAACTCAACCAAACCCGTCTTATCTGAGACACTAACGAGAGCATTTTTAAACATGATTCGTCAATCATCTCACGGGGTTGACCAAGTCTCAATCAGAAATAATTCAGCCCCACAACAGTCGGGCAACGAGTTGAAGGATTCGCTCTTAGAATCAATTCAAGGGCATCTTGGTCATCAATAATTTTAAGTCATCATTGGTCAAGAAAAGACCGGCTCCAAAATAATTGGACCGTTTCTGCTGTTTATCCAACGCATCCGAAACTCCACCCAAGACATAAATGCCCTTCCAGAAGTTGTACTGAAGCTGAGCTCGTAGATTTAAACTGGAGAACTCAAATGCATCCATCGAGAAGATAACTTTGTTTCGATAGATATTGTACTCGAAACCAACACCACCACTGTTCTCAATCAATCCCCCTTTGACGGTGAGATCCCAGAATGTTTTGGCAAATAGCGCATTGAATTTTACTTTGTTTTTATAGGTCTTCACTTCATTGGTTGTCGAGCCAGGCCCACCATCCGTGATTGTGGTGGTATCCGTTTCTTCGACCACTCCAGCTGGGTCATCCACAATACCCAAATAATAGTATCGATCTAAACCCGGTTGTAACTTGATCCCCACCGTCGTTTTCGTTTTTCCAATCTCGCCCAAATAGTCCGCATGAAAGTCCAGTGCCGTCTGAGTTTTTCCCGCCGTATCCAGAAACCCGTTCACCCCGTCGATGGCCGTATTGAGTTCTTCCACGGTTTCTTCGTCATTGATCAATCGTCCGATAGTTCCTTCTCCACGATTGATTTTACCAGTGATTTCATCCACATTTTTCATGGCCGAATCCATGCGAGCAACAGTTCGTTTTAACTGACTTTTCAGAGAGTCTTCGCCATTGTCATTCAGGAGTTCGTCCAAAGATCGAGTGATATTGTTGAAGCGATCCACGATCTGCCCCACTTTGCCTTTGTTTTCAGAGGTAATTTCGGAAATGTCCTGAGTGAGCTTTTCAATATTGGAAATAATTCGCCCCAGAATGTGCTTACGAGTTCCATCCTCCGTCACTGCTTCCTTTAAAGCTTCGGCCGTTCCTTTTAAGGAGCTAGAAATCTCGCCGATCTGTGCGACAACATTGTCCAGAGAACCTTTGTCCTTCACGTTCAATATCTGTCCGCCTTTGGCCAGTGGTGGATCTGTCGGAGACCCCGGATAGATCGCAACGTGTTTGTCACCGAGAATACCCTGAGACTTAATCTCGACTGCCGCTGAGACATAAAGTTTAAAATCAGATTTCAAAGAAAGATCTAGCCGAGCTTGACCGTCTTGCAGAGAAATTTTCTTGATGATTCCCACAGGAATCCCTGCGGACTTTACTTGACTGCCCTTGACTAGGCCGGCGGCATCGGGAAGCATAAACCAAGCTTCGTTGGAACGGCCAAAATAGCTGGGATCATCACTGACCTGCATGGACATATAGGCGATCAATGACGCCACGGTCACGACCAACAACCCAACCTTAAATTCTGCAGCCTTAAGCAGATTCATCGATGTTTCATTCCTTTGGCTACGAACCTTTTCACCAGCTCAATCTCCGTTTTGAAAAAGTCCTGCGGAGTCCCAAACAACAAAACCTGGCCCGCATTCAACATCGCCACATAGTCCGCGATTCGAAATGCTGCTTCCAAGTCGTGTGACACCATCACCGAAGTGCATCCATTGCTCTGCCGATGGGTCTCCAAGATCAAATTATCTACCATTTCAGTCAAAATGGGATCTAATCCTGTCGTAGGCTCGTCATAAAATAGAATTTCTGGATCTAGGGCGAGAGCTCGGGCCAGTCCAGTTCTCTTCTGCATTCCTCCAGAAATTTGAGACGGTAATTTTGAAAAATGTTTGGGATCAAGGCCCACCTGATGTAATTTTTTAGATGCAACTTCGATCACTTTTTCTTCGGAATATTCGGGACGATGCTCAGTGAGCGGAAAACACACGTTTTCCAAAACAGTCATATCATCAAAAAGAGCGGAGCCCTGGAACAAAACTCCGAAGCGTCGACGGAAAATGGTTAGCTCATCTTTCGAGAGCAAAGAAATGTCCTGACCCAAGACTTCAATCAGCCCAGACGTTGGCCGGTAGAGTCCCAAAATATGTTTTAACATGACCGATTTTCCGGTCCCCGAAAAACCGATAATTGCCGTGACGCTCCCCTTGGGGATTTCCAGGTTCATACCATTAACGACGAACTCTTTGCCATCAAACGTCTTTTTGACATCGACCAGACGAATTGCGGCTTCACTCATTGCTGAATCCCAGTCAAGTGGTAGAAAGATCGGATAAAAACGTTAGTCAAAAAATAATCCAAAATGATAATCATGACCATCGAACTGACAACGCCTTGGTTGGTCGCATCGCCAACGCCCTTGGCCCCACCGGTGGTATTGAACCCACGATAGGTGCAAATGACCGCGAAGAAGAGCCCAAAAACTGCGGACTTGAAGAGACCTTCATTGATATGACGAATTTCAATCATCGCATTCACTCGGTCCCAAAAAACCGCTTCATCCAATTCAACGAGCTTCACGCACAAAATATAAGAGCCCATCATTGCGACAAAATCAAAAATCGCCGTCAGCAACGGCATGCAAATCAGCGCTGCGTAGATCCGCGGCGCAATCAGGTATTGTTTGGTATTTACGCCCATCACGTCGAGCGCATCAATTTGTTCATTCACCCGCATTGTCCCCAGTCGTGCCGCCATGGCCCCGCCGGCCCGCGCTGCGACGATTAGACCTGTCAGTACCGGCCCCAGTTCTCGGGTGATTCCAAGAGCGACGGTGGGACCAACCATGTTCACTGCATTGAACATTTTAAATCCCAAATACAATTGAAAAGACAACGCCAATCCCGTGAATAGAGCGGTGAGAGCGACAATAAATACCGACTGGTTACCAACAAACTCCATATGTTTAATAATTTCGGCATACCGATAAGGTTTTTTAAAACTGAGTTGGATCGAAGAGATTCCAAACATAGTCATGTCGCCGACCACGCGGATCCAGGTCATCACGCTGTCAGCAATGGAATTCCAAACTTCATCCATCCAATTTGCTGTTTTTTCAGCAATCTCATTCATGAGTTCACCTCGACCCGAGGTACGCGTTCGCCAATACTGGTGAGAATCTCCCAAGGAATTGTTTGAGCACTGGCTGCCAGCTCGTTGGCACTGATCTGCAATCCACATTCATCCATACCCAGCAAGGTGACGGGCTCACTTTTAAGAGAGTCCGCAAGCTCACCTGCCCGAAGGGTCCGAGTGATATCGATCATCAAATAGTCCATACAAACATTTCCCACCACCGGCACTCGCTCTCCTCGAAAAAGAGCCACTCCCCGATTCGAAAGAAGTCGGTGATAACCATCAGCGTAACCCATGGGCACCACCGCAATGACAGAATCTTGAGAGGCCTTCCAAGTCGTATTGTAGGAAACTCCCTCCCCTCGAGTCAGCAAGTGGTATTTAATGGTTCGAGATTTTAGACTCAGGACCGGATGAAGGTCCAGAAGCTCTGAGCGATTTTGATTCGCTGGAAGACTTTGGTCCGTGGACCACGGTGACACACCATACAGCGCGAGCCCCGGACGAACCCCCTGCTCCCGAGAAATTCCATGAGGAAGAGATTTCATCTTCCCGCTTTCCTTGAGCCCCACCCATCGCATCCACCCGGCGGAATTCAGCGTGTGCGAAACGACCGTCTTATTCTGAGAAGAACGAAAGGCCTTCTCTGCCTCTTGAAAAAGACGGAGCTGTTCAAAACTAGAAGCCTGTAAATCATTGGCATTTTCTGCCGTGTGCAGATGGGTCAAAATCCCCTGAACAACCAAGGAAGAATTTTGAAAGTGACCGACAAGCTTCTTGATCTCTGACAACGAGAACCCCAGTCGGTGCATGCCCGTATCAAATTTTAATTGCACAGGATATTTTGGCGAGCAGACTTGTTCTAGACAACGAATCTCATCCCAGCTGCTCAAAACTGGAATCAATCGATGCTGTACAATCAGCTCTGCATCTCGGGACTGATCGAACATCCCAAAGAATAAAATGTCTGCTGATATTTTATTCTGACGGAGCAAGATTCCCTCTTCAACCAATCCGACACCCATAACCTGCACACCCTCTTGCTCTAGGTGCCGAGCCACACTGATGTCACCATGGCCATAAGCATTTGCTTTGACCATGGGGCACAGATACTGCGTCGCTGACATGTATTTTCGAATCTGTTTCAAATTATGAGACAGCATCGCCAGATTGATCTCTGCGGATGTCGGCCGAATCTGTTTCAAACTAAATCCTTTATCCGTGCACTTCAAAGTCAGGCTTGAAGGCTTCCATCGGTTTGTAAAGACAAACCTTGTTACCACCGCGACCTACAATAAATTCAAGAGCCTGCCCCGCTGACTGGGTCAGATCATCCGCGCCCTTTGAAAGCGACGGGTATTCACTCACCCCACAGCTGATCGTCACCTTAAAGTCACCAAGGCCAAAGGCATGGGCCTCGATAATTCTTCGCAAACGTTCGGCTCGAAGAGCAGCTCCCCGTCGTCCACAATGAGGGAGAATCAATGAAAATTCAGAGTCCGCTGTTCGACAGGAAATATCATTCACTCGACTGGTCTTTTTTACGATCGCGGCGATCACTCGCAAAATCATGTCCCGGTTGTTACGACCAAAACTTTGATCGATCTCGTGCATGTGGTCCAAGGACAAACATACCACAGACACCGGCTTTTCCAATCGACGAGCGCGGGCAATTTCTTCTTCCAGTTTATGCACAAAATGAGGTCGATTATAAAGCTCCGTCAGCGGATCATAAACATCCAAGCCTTCACTTCGTTTGATCAAGTGCGCCTGCTGATAGAGCAGTGAGAAAATCAAGAAATCACTTTCAATTTGTTGAAAATGAAAACCCTCAGCGCCCCAAAAAATAAACAATCCATCCAAACCTGTCAGTGTTGAATTCTGTACAATAACGGGTTTAGGAAAGTACTGACCGATTCTTAAACCCTCCTTCATCAATTCCGCCAGAGCCGGTGGAATTTCCCCCGACTTCAACAGATCCAAAAGGTGGGCGGTCTCGGTCGCTTCCAGGCGAGTGCCTACACCCTTGATGGCCTCAATATCCAAACCATGAGAATGAGTGGCGACAAAGGATTGAACTGTTGGCAAATACTTGAAGTAGATCGCCTGACAAGACAGCTGGTTGATAAAATGAATGAGGACTTCGTCCTTGGTTGTGGCCGCTGAGTAGAGCTGAATCTTTTGTCCGATGGAGGAATCGGAGATCACTGTAGCCTTGGCTTTTTCTTCATTGCGCTGACTTTTTAAAGTTTCATTTTCTTGAAGCAGTTCTTCTGTTTTCTTGAGAAGGTCTTCATTTTGATAGGTTCGAAACAAAGTCTGACAAACTTGATCCACTTGCCACACGCAGCGCTCTTTGAGCTTTTCGCCGGCGGCAATCATTCCGGCCAAATTGTATTCCCGATACTCTTTCAAAGCCTCTGCCTGATCCGCATCTGCCACACAGAGAAACTGAACTTCCGAGTTTGCAGAAAGGACTTGGGAAACAAATTCACTCATGGGCGTCAGCAAAGCCTCGGGTGAAAAAATCACGACATGCGGTGCTGCTTCTTTCACTCGCTCAATCAGGGTCTCTTGATCCATAAAAATATAGGTGTCATATTTTTCTTCCACCAAAGAACCTTTGATCTCGGTATTCAAATCAGCATTTGGGAAGAAAACAAAAATACAAAATTGAGCTTTTGAGTCAGAAAAATTCACATTCGTTCTCCGGGTCGACGAATGGAAACCGGAACCTCATCCAAACGAGAAGTTTTTCTATTCAACTGAATCTGTGGTTTGTCAATTTTAGCCGAAAAGACGGAATTCGAATCCGGTGTCTTCACCGACGGCTTTTCAGGTTCACTTGGATTTTCCGCAGAAATATCTGCCGCTGTGATCTGAATGTCGGCCGTTTTGTCATCTCCAAACTCAGGAGCTGGCGCTGGTGGCAACGCCTGAGCCTTTTCAGGAGGCAACTTCTTGGCCGTCAACGAATCCTCGTCGGGCTCTAAACCATCCAAAAGTCTTTCAATCGAGTTGTCCACCAACAAAGGATCGATCGATACACCCGGCGCTGGTTTTTTCAATGAAAGTCCGGGCACCTCAAGCAGAGGCGCTGGCTCTTCTTTTTTAACCACAGGCGCAGGCAGAGGTTTTTTTGACGGAACCTCTGCTGGCTTAGTTGACGCCGCCAGCAAATCAAACGACACCGTCACCGTTGTCCCTTTTCCCTTTTCAGACTTGATCTGCACCTGACCATGGAACTCTTGAAAGATTCCCATGGCTGCTGACAATCCCAAACCAACATGCTGCCCACTGGAACGTGTGGTGAAAAAAGGCTCAAATACTTTTCCCAAGTCTTTGCCCTCAATTCCTTCGCCTGAATCTTGAACGGTCAGGACGATTTGGTCCCCCATTTGATGCAACTCGACTGTTAGCTCCTTTTTGGGAGCTCGGTCCATCGCCTCGAATGAATTAAGAACTAAATTTTCAATGGCTCTCTCCATCAAATCTATCGACATCGTGAATGCCGAGACAACATCGATTTTTTTGTGCAGCTTGATTCCTTTTGTCGAGAATCGGGCCTCGAGATTCTTTAAAACCTTGGAAACGACCGTGTTGAGCTCTGCTTTGATCGTATTGTTTTTATCTTGCCCAGCGAAGGTCATGAGTTTCTGCGCTAAATCTCTAACGGAACGAGCCTCTTGATCAATTTTTTGTAGGTGATCGATGGTTTTTTTATCTGCCACCAAGTTCAAAGCAAGCTGAACGTGACCAATGATCGAGGTCAACGGCATTTTCAATTCATGGGACAAACTCGCCGCCACTTTGATATATGCCGCCATTTTATCTGTGGGAGCAGGTGCAGCCACCGTCACCTGAGGTCCCGTCGGCGGCATGGGCGGTAATTGTTGAGCCGTTGCGCGACGCTCGCCACGATCAAAGAAAATAAAAATAGCAGAGCCAATCAAAATCAATCCAAGTCCCATAAGAATCAACTGCAGACGAGTCGCATTTCTTCCCTGCATCAGCTGGGCAACAGAGGTGGTGATCACCAAATACAAATTGCTGCTGGCGACCTGCTCATAAAGACCCTGCACCGATTCACCGCGAAGATTTTGAAACAATCCAGATCCGCTGCCGACATTGGTTTTGATAATCGAGGCCACCAAAGGATCTTCGGACAGCAAGCTACCCACGTACTCGGGTGTAGTATGTCCCAAAGCTTGACCCAGCTGATTCACCACGAACACAGAACTCATCTGGCCCTTTTGTTGATCCATCAAACTCTGGAAAACTTCGGAACCCAAGAGGCCAACGGACCAACCTGAACTTTCGTGATTTAAAAGCAAGAGAAAGGGCTTTCGATGAGGATCCATCAGCGCCAGCCAATAAGACACTCCAACCTTCACGTCCTTCTCATTCACAGACTTCAGAGCTAAACCTGCATAGGTGACGGCCCAAGCTTTGGTTGGAGATTTCTCCAAAAACCAGGAATGCTCAAATTTCCACTCGCCGCCAGGCCCACCCGGCTGCACTCGGGCCAACATCTGAAATTGGCCAGCGGGTGTCGTGGCCGCATAGTCGGCAGGATTTTTTTCAAGGTCTGACAAACTTATCGAAATGATTTCACGCAGATGGCGAGCCTCTGTGCTCAAGGAATACACCATGGTGGACAACTGAGCTCGCGATCCCGCTTCGTTCCAGTCCAATCGATCAGAGAATAAAAGTTGGTCCACTCTCCAAACAAGAGCTCCAACAAAAACTGTTAGCACTGAGATAAAAACCAATATGAG
>PEZR01000099.1:2058-2235 GCA_002773975.1 Bdellovibrio sp. CG10_big_fil_rev_8_21_14_0_10_47_8 | reverse complement strand
GCGTTAAGGTCCCTCTGAAAATATTGTGTTGGAGACTGTGCCAAGAATCAAGTAAACACAGTGGGCATGCACACCTTTCGCAGTGACTATCTCGTAGTTGGTTCCGGTCTCGCAGGCTTAGCCTTCGCTCTGAAAGCAGCTCCTTTTGGAAAAGTAACGATTGTTACCAAGCATGAA
>PEZR01000099.1:0-2047 GCA_002773975.1 Bdellovibrio sp. CG10_big_fil_rev_8_21_14_0_10_47_8 | reverse complement strand
GAACACTTCTTGGGCTCAGGGTGGAATTGCGGCGGTGATGTCTGAACAGGATAGTTTCGCCAGTCACATCCATGACACGATGCGCGCAGGAGCCGGGCTTTGTCGTCAAGACACAGTTGAAGATTATGTCCATCAAGCTCCCGAAAGAATTAAGGATCTTATCAACTGGGGAGTCCAATTCGACGTCCAGATGGGGAATCAAAAAATAGATTTGACGCGAGAGGGCGGCCACAGCTCCAGACGTATTCTTCACGTCGAAGATCACACCGGCAGCGAAATTCACCGCGCGCTTTTGAATCGCTGTCGCCAAGAAAAAAATATCGAGATCAAAGAGCAGCACTTTGCAATTGATCTGATCATGAACAAACAGGTCGATCTTTTGGATATGTCCCCCACTCGCTGCGTGGGCGCTTATGTTTTAAATATTAAAACCGGAGAGGTCTCTGCGGAATTGGCTCGTGCAACGATTCTGTCTACGGGTGGCGCTGGAAAAGTATATCTCTACACTTCTAATTGGGGTGGAGCGACGGGCGATGGCATAGCCATGGCTTATCGCGCGGGAGCCCGAATCGCCAATCTGGAATTTATGCAGTTTCACCCGACGGCTTTGTACCACAAAGACTCAAGAAATTTTTTGATCAGCGAAGCTCTTCGCGGCGAGGGCGGTGAGCTGATCGATTCTCAAGGCAATGCCTTCATGAAACGGTACCACGAGATGGGCAGCTTGGCCCCCAGGGACATTGTCGCCAGGTCCATTGATGCTGAGATGAAAAAAACTGGCGATCCTTGTGTCTTTTTGGATATGCGAAAGCACTCTCGAGATTTTTTGAAGACACGATTTCCAGTGATTTTTAACAAATGCCTGGAGTACGGCATCGATATGTCCACTCAACCCGTACCGGTGGTACCAGCGGCGCACTACCTCTGTGGTGGTGTCTTGACCGACAAAAATGGTCAGACAGATATTCTTTCGCTGTGGGCTTTGGGTGAAACGGCCTGTACTGGTTTGCATGGAGCCAATCGTTTGGCGTCGAATTCCTTGCTCGAGTGTTTGGCGATGGCTCATAATTGTATCGACGAACTGGAAAAACAAAAAGATCAGATGCCGGTGTCGACCGAGGATCCTCGAGAGTGGATCTACCCTCTCGAGTCCAATGATGACGAAATGATTGTCATCAGCCACATGTGGGAGGAAATTCGCCGTCTGATGTGGAACTATGTAGGTATTGTTCGTTCCGACAAAAGGTTGGAGAGAGCTGCTCATCGTCTTAATAATATTATGTCGGAAGTAACTGAGTACTACTCCCAATTTAAAATTCACGCCGACATTATTGAGCTTCGAAACATTGCTCTGGTTGCAGACCTCTCTGTGAAGTGTGCATTGAAACGCCAAGAGTCCCGAGGAATTCATTACAGTTTAGATTATCCCTGGGCGTCCTGGACCGAAACAGATCGAAGTTCCGGAAAAGCCAGCGACACCATTTTGGTTCGGGGCCTGGAACCTCGAGTATAAATTCCGGCGAGTCTCGCCCAAAGTCGAGAAACTCTCTCTTGACCACTCTGCACGAAGGTTGAATGATAAAGAGATGTCATCAAGATTGTTTTTTATTTGTTGTGGTCTGATTTGTTCAATGGGAATACTTTTTTCTGGTTGTGTGAGCTCGCCTGTTAATCCGATGCTCCCCAATTTGATCCCCGATTCCGATTACTATTCTGCGGTGGACGACTATACGGCGAAACAAAAAGTTTATGATGGTTTTTATCAGACGGTGGATTTATCAGCCACTCTGCTTAATTCAAAAGTGGCGCGAGCTCAACTGGATCGCAATGCGAGGGTCTATCAGTGGGATCCCGATCAATACAGCAACAAAAAATCTGAACTTGAAACTAAGCTGAGCAAACAAACTGAAATTTTTCTGAGCTTTTTTGTGCCGGATCGAAAACATGATGATCTTGCCAAAGGCACCACGCACTGGAAACTATTTTTAGATGCCGGTGGACGTCGCTATGAAGGCCGCGCAGAAAAAATCAAGACCATCCTGGCCGA
>PEZR01000115.1:1840-11158 GCA_002773975.1 Bdellovibrio sp. CG10_big_fil_rev_8_21_14_0_10_47_8 | reverse complement strand
TGCTGTGACCAGTTCCAGCACCACCACCAGTCTGGTGGTGGCAAAATCGCCGACCGAGAAATCAGCGAAAGAAAATAATGCAGCTGCGGTTCCTCCAATTCCACCGGCAGACGAAGACAAAACCACAGCGGCCGATTCAAAAAGACAGGGCTTTCTTTACCGCGGCTCGATTGAAATCACCAACGTTCAGGCGGTGACTCCAAAATTGGTGGATAAGGTGAGCGAGTTGGGTGGTCGAAAAGCAGGAAATGTTGAACTTGGCTGGAGTCGAGGATCAGGAGCCTACTTTCACTTGACGATTCCAGAGCTTAAATATGAGGAATTAAAGGCCGCATTCTCTCAATACGGTGAACTTAAAATTACGAAAGAGAAACATGACCGAGTAATGCCCGAGGGAATTATTCGAATTATTATCACAGTTGAAGAGAAAAAATAAACGCGATGGCAGGTGTGAGAAGAAAATCTCGTCGTTCCTTGAGGACCATGCTGATTGTTTGGTTCCTCCTCTTTTCATTGACACCCTTGGTGTTTGTTACCGGCTATTCTGTGCAAAAATATGAAGTCGCCATCGACAACGAGCTGTCTCAGCGGCTTGTTGGCAACGCCCGTGAAATCAGTGTGATCTTGGATGATTTTGAAGGCGGCTTGCAACAAAGAAAAGAAAGATACATCAAGGACCACCGCTTGATTTATCACCTTTCTGTCAACGAGGCCTCGGCAGTCCGCGCTTTGGGTGTAAATTGGCTCAAAGGAGATTTTGCCACCAGTCTTACGTTCTTCAATCGGGATGGGCGAATGCTGGCTTCGGTGTTCAAAGATAGCAAGGGCGATGTCAGAGAGTTCGCGGTTCAGCCCAACAGTGCAATTTATCTGTCTGATCAAAATCTGGATAAACTCAAGAAAGTAAATGAGTATTCTTTTGTTGAGTTTTCCAGCAACCAGAAGATTTCATTGATTCTGTTTTCCAAAGTGATTGGTGTTGGCGGTCGATTGGTCGGCTATCTGGAACAACTTGTTGATTTAGACAGTGTATTTTTGGATCGGTTGAAACAGCGAATGAAGCTAGAGCTGATGTTTTTAAAGCCATCTGGTCAGGTCGTTGTGGCGACCCATCAAGATTTTTATTTGTATAAGAAGGATTTTTTCCAAGAGTACACCAAGTCGCCCCAGACAAAGTTTTTTGAGCTGAGTGTAAGGTCCAATCCGTATGGATTTATTGTATATCCGCTGAAGTGGGGACAGTCTCAACTGTATCTGGCTTTAGGAGCCTCCAAAGTAGAGGCAAAGGCCGTTCTTAGAAATGTAAACTACACTTTTTTGACCGTCGTCGGTGCGGTGACCATTTTGTTGGTGATCACCATCTTTTTGGCCTCAAATACCATGCTGAAACCTCTCAATGATTTGGTTGAAGCCATCGGAAGTATGCAGAGTTCGGATAAGCCGGTGGAAATTCCAATGAAGAGTGATACCGAAATTGGACTCTTGACCGAGAGCTTCAATCAGATGAGTCGAAATGTAGCCCAGGCAAAAACGGATCTTCGAAAAAAAATTGCAGAGCTTGAAGCAACAAATTCGGAACTGCGCGAAACCCAGGCCCGCCTGGTGCACTCGTCAAAAATGATCAGTCTGGGTCAGTTGGTGGCTGGAGTCGCTCACGAATTGAATAATCCCATTGGATTTATCTACAGCAATATGAGTCATCTTCGAGAGTATTCAGATAAGTTGATTCAGCTAGCAGAGGCCGTAGAACAGAACCCAGGAAGCATTGCGGAGCTCAAGGAGAAACTGGATATTGAATATATCAAGCAGGATCTTCCTAAGCTGATTACTTCCTGTGAAGATGGCGCTCGTCGAACTCGGGACATTGTATTGGGTCTCAGAAACTTTTCGCGTTTGGATGAATCTCAACTCAAAGAAGTGAACCTTCACGAAGGAATCGACGATACTTTGAACCTTTTGGCTGGCGAAGTTAAGAATCGCATTCAGGTCATTAAAGAGTATGGAGAGATTCCTCTGGTGACCTGTTATGCCAGTCAGATCAATCAGGTTTTTATGAATATTCTCTCCAACTCGGTGCAAGCCATTGATGGTACCGGCAATATTTGGATTACCACCAAGTTAGTTTCACAGGCAGAGGGTGAAATGGTGCAGATTTCATTTCAAGATTCTGGAAAAGGAATGACCGCACAGGTGATGGAAAATATTTTTGATCCATTCTTTTCCACCAAAGGAGTGGGTCAGGGGACCGGGCTGGGTTTGAGTATTTCCTATGGAATTATCGAAAATCATGGCGGACAAATTCAAGTCAAATCTCAGGTTGGAATTGGGACAGAGTTTATCATTACTCTACCCATCCAGGCAGTACCCACAGGAGCTGCAACCAAGGTCTAGGTTGATACTTTCGTAGCCAATGAAAAGCTCTGATCTCAAAATGAGATTTTATTGCAGTTATTCCAGAAAGTTCCGATAGATATTTATGCAGACGAAGAGGCCTCGTCAGAGCCAGGGCTCTGGTAAAAAAGACATCTCCCTTATGATTTTCCTGGTGTTGATGGGGATGGCGGGTATTTTTCTTTTTATTGGGCTTCAACCGACCCCAGTGAAAGAAAGCCGAAGTCGGCGCGAGAGCATCATCTCTGCGTACTCCGAAAAGGCCGATGCTCTAGTGAATAAACATCTCTTTTGGACCAATCGAAAGATCGAGATTGCTCGGCAAAAAAGCATGACCGATAATTTTTTCTCTGCGCCACAGGTCGGTGACAGCGTGATTCGAAATCACTTGGACCAGAAGAGAAAAGACATGGGTGTCGATTATTCACCGGATCGAAATGAACACAATGCCTATGATGACCTACAAAGAGATCGTAAAAATTTTCGCGCAACAGATCCTGATCACCTCATCCAACAACAGTTAGCAGACCAAGAAATCCAGGCTGAGTATGACCGCGAGTACCAAAAAGAGTACGCACGGCAGTTCATTGAAAACGCTCGGCAAAATGGGTATGACGTTCAATTGAACGATGAATATGTCGTCACTGGAGTTCGACCTCTGAGGAATTCAAACCGAAACTCAACCCTCAGTGCGCCTTCCGGCGTGCAGGCTCAATAGTTGCCTGAGGATTTAAAGCGATTTAAGGTGACCTTGCAGATTTGCTGGTCAAATTTTTTCAAGAGCAGGGCATCTGCAAAACTAAAATAGCAGTCTTTTCCCAAAATTAAATGATCGTTCATTTTGATGTCTACTAGTTGAGCTAACGCATGAATCTTCTTGGTGATGAAGCGATCTTCTTTCGAGGGGCGTGAATTTCCGCTGGGGTGATTGTGGGCAATCACAAATCCGCTGCAATTGGACAGACACAAGAATCGTATGAGATCCCGGGGATGAAAGGGACAAGAATGGACAGTCCCTCGGAAAAGCATTTCCATCTGTATGATTTCGAGTTGGCTGTTCAGGGCCATTACCCAGAACTCTTCGACCTCCCGAGTTAAGTGTTTTTTGAAAATGGAATAGGCATGTCGGCTGGAGGTGACTTTCATTGTGCTTTTGGTCGGTGCAAAAACACCCGCCTTCCTAGGTCTGTGTTATTCCGTCCACAAGTTCCCATTTCCACTTTGAATCCGAACGCCGAATCATCTCTTGCGATTGGATCAGAGCCAGGTCAAACTAGGAACGACTTGGAGGTTCTATGAATAAAAAGTACTTGTTGGCCGGTGTCTTTGGTTTGTTATTGTCCGTGACCGCTTGTGGTCCAAAAGCCTTTGTTAAAGGCGATTATGATGATCCAGAGAAGCAAAATCTATTGAATGATCAGTGGTCAGAAACGGATATGCAGAAAACAGCAGAAGCACTTGTTTCCAGCATGGTGGTTCACCCGGTGATTAAAGATGCGAAAAAACCGCCGATTGTTATTGTGACCCAATTACAAAATAAAACATCTGAACATATTGATACTCAAAGTATCATGGATATGGTTCGGGTTGATTTGATGAAAACGGGCAAAGTGTCTTTCATCGATAAAGAGGCACGCCAAGATATTGCTGACGAATACAACTATCAAAATTCCGGTATGGTTGAGCGTGAAACTCAAAAAGGCCCTGGTGGACAAGTCGGAGCCGACTTCGTCGTAAACGGTCGCCTGGATTCAATTGTCCAAGAGGTCGGAAAAGAAAAAACAGTTTATTACAAAATCACATTGAACCTGACCAACTTGAAAACGGGTGTGATTTCATGGACAGACCAAAAGCAAATTCGAAAAGCCTATAAAAAGAAAAGTATCGGACTCTAGGTCTGATGTGATTGGACAAAATGAAAGCCTTCACGCTTCTTTTTTTATGTTTGGGCCTTCTTTCTTGCGCCAGTTATCAGTCTAAAATATTTGAATCTCGAAAATTAATGAAGCAGGGCCAAGTTACCGAGGCCCTGGGTAAACTCAAAGCTTTGTCGGACGAACCTGGTCGCGATCAGCTCCTGTATCTGATGGACTATGCGACCGCACTTCAGGTGGCCGGCCAGTACAAAGAATCTTCGCAGGTATTTTTAAAGGCCGATAAGCTGGTTGATCTCAATGACTATCATTCAGTTACGAATGTCGTCAGCGCCACTCTCGGTGGCGAAGAGATGGTCCAATACAAGGGTGAATCCTACGAAAAATTCCTCATCAATACTTTAAATGCGATCAATTATGTGATGATGGGCCAATACGATGATGCTTTGGTGGAGGCCCGTCGGATCAACGAAAAAATCACTAAGATGAAGATGGACGGAAGAGATCCGTACGAACTTTCTTCTTTCGCTCGATATTTAGCCGCGATCCTTTGGGAGACTGAAAAGAAATATGATGACTCCTACATCGAATATGAGGGGGCCTATAATCTCGATGCGACCAACCCCTTGTTGCCAGAGGATTTACTTCGATCTTCAAAAATGTCCCGACGCCAAGAGGCCTATAAAAAATGGAAGTCGGAGTTTCCCCAGGTCAAAGAAGATTCCAGTTGGTATGACAAAGGCAACGGTGAGTTGGTGGTGATTTATCAACAGGGATGGGGCGCAGAAAAAAGAACTCGATCAGGCACCTACCGATTTCCCATGCTCGTGCCGGTCGGCAGTGATACTCAGTCCGCCAGAGTTTTAGTGAGTGGAAAAGACGAAGGAAAAACAAAGACTGTCTATGATATTGATCAGGTCTCCATTCAAACCTTAGAGAAAGATTTTGGAGCTCTGGTGGCTCGTCGGGTTGGGGGAATTGCCGCAAAAGCTGTTGTTTCTGATCAGATTCGGCAAAAAAATCAGCTCTTGGGGGACCTGACCTGGATTGCAATGAATTTGGCAGATCGAGCTGATCTTCGTCAGTGGTCCACTTTGCCATCCACCATTCAGATAGATCGGGTTTTGTTAAAGCCTGGAAAATACAAACTTGAAATTCAAGGTCTGGACGGTTCGGGAAGTCCCACTGCGGATCGACTGGAAGTTCCAGAGATCACCATTAAAGCGGGTCAAAAGACCTTCGTTAATTGGCGTTCGCTGAGATAGAAGTCAGCCTTTAAAAATAAAAAACCCGAGCTTTTGGCCCGGGTTTCTTACTCTGTTCTTCGCGTTCAAACCTTAGTTGTTAAAGTTTGTGTTTGAAGTAGGAAGAGTTGGAGTTGCCTCCTCTTGTCCACCAGGAAGGATTGTTGCTTTTTCAGCAGCAACTTTCGCAGTGGAATCAGCAGCTACTCGGGCTGCTGCAGAAGCCACACGGGCTTCCAAGTTTTGTTTCAGATCTTCATTTGAAGCTCTTTCAGCTTGAGCCGCTAAGGCCGCCGCTTGCTTCAACATGTAATCCTGAGGAAAAGCACCCAATTTAGCGAGGTAGTTAGAAATGCTACCATTGCCGTTTTGGATGATTTCGCGCAGTGTGAAAAGAGGAGCGTATTGAGACGCTTTCTTTTCGGCTTCGAAAATGATCTGTGTCAAAGTTGCTGCGGTGATGTCATTTTTTGATTTATTATCAATCACCATGACTTCTTCATTCGTGCGGATCATTTTCGCAATGTCGTCCAACGTCACATAGCAGCTTTGCTGTGTGTCGTAGAGCTTGCGATTTTGATAACGCTTAATGATTTTGATCTTGCCGCTATTAGCAGCTTTCACACCAGTTACAGTTTCAGTTTGGTTCATCAAAGTGGCCTCCCCAGTTAGATTACTAAAAACTCTCGGGTTTTAGATGAGCGGAAACTATGCCGACCGCCACATGTTGTCAAGTGGCCCTCTTCTAAAATCTAGGCTTGGGACACAGGGGGTCAATGAAACAGTTAGTTTCTCAGGACCCTGGTCTTGGACTCTTCTGGTCGAAACAACAAATAGGCGCTAATATTCGTCAATTTGGTGTAAAAATATATAATGATATCAGATAGATATGCAAACATATTGTTGGACATAGTTTTCTCTTCTTGGGTTCCGGTCAAGGGACATTTCTGAAGCAATTGAATCTAAAACCAGAATCATTTTTTCAACAGATGCGCCGCATTGTAATTCTCTCATGGTTGGCAAAATTGGGTCGATCAGGGGGCTCAGTGGAGACCTAAGACCTGTTTATTCGAGAATGAAAGCGCAGCGTTCAAGCGCCCTGGGGATTCGACCGAAAACTTGAGAGGAAGAGGGGGCTTCATGTTCGCCAAATCTGCTCTCAAAATTGAATTGATCTGTGTTTCATTGCTGATGGTGTCTTGTGCGGTCGCTCCATCTTCTCGAAATCCCGGTTCAACGAATGATACAGATCAAAATCGCCATGTTTTTCAGCGTGGTCATGTCGAACAGGGGGTTTATTATGACTCTGCTTTCAATGACCAGAATCGAGCGCCTGCTTCAATGACTCCGCCCGCCGTTGTGGCTGACGGCGTTGATCAACTTGACCCAGTTTATATGAGAACTCAGGCCGACTACTACTTTTCGGTCGGCGAAGCTTTGAGTTTAGAAGGAAATCATCAGAAGGCCGTCGAATCATTTAAGATGGTATTGATTTATGACCCCGAATCTCCGCAGGTTTATCTGCGTCTCTCGGCAGAGTACGTCAAAATTGGACTGCTGACCCAGGCTTTGGAAAATGCAGAATCAGCGGTCGAGAAAGATCCTAAGTTTGTTGATGCGCATTTGCTCCTTGGTGGATTGTACTCAACTCTCAAAGTTTACGACAAAGCATTTAAGGAATACGAAACTGTCCTGAAATTAGATCCCAAAAATAGTGAAGCGCCCCTTTATATGGGAGCCCTGTACGCCGAACAAAAACAGTATGACAAGGCCGTCGGGTATTTTCAGAGGCTGGGACAGAGTGAGAATTTTTCGACTCCGTATTTAGCTTGGTACTATGTGGGGCGAATTCGTACAGAGCAGGGTGGTAAAGCCCATCAGACGGCAGCGGAGGCGGCATTTAAAAAAGCACTTCAGGCCAAACCTGATCATGTCGAGAGTGTTCTCGCTCTTGGAAGTCTCTACGCAAAAATGAGTCAGACAAAAAAGGCTGTCGATCTCTATCAAAAGTTTCAGAGAGAGTACGGACCTAATCCTCGATTGGCTGAAATTTTGGCGCAGAACTATCTGGAAGATGAACAGTATGAGCTGGCGGCTGAACAGCTTCAAATTGTTGAGTCCTACTCGGACGATGCTTTGAATGCAAAATTGAAACTGTCTTTAATTTATATTGAACAGAAGAAGTACAGTCAGGCGATCGCTAAATTGAAAGACGTTCTCCAGCAGGTGCCGGACAGCGATAAAATTCGCTTTTACCTGGCGGCGATTTACGAAGAGATCAATCAACGGTCCGATGCCATTGATCACTTTCAACAAATTCCGGCGGCCAGTCAGTATTATGGAGAAGCTGTTGTTCATGCGGCCTATCTTTTAAAGCAGGATAAACAGGTCGATGAGGCTTTAGCTTTGGTGAGTAAGGCGCTGGAAAAAAGGGACGATGTTCCCCAGTTCTATGCTGTCCAGGCTTCATTATTGGATGAAAAGGGTCAGTATCACCAAGCGGCTGAGTTGTTGACCAAAGGTTCCAAGAAGTTTCCAGACAACGTTCAGTTGCGGTTTTTTCTGGGCACGATGCAGGATCGGCTTGGTGATAAGCAGCAGGTCGTTGAGAGCATGAAACAAGTTCTCGAAATGGACCCTAATCATGTGCAGGGGCTAAATTACCTAGCATTTACTTATGCTGAGTCTGATAAAAATCTCGAAGAGGCCGAGGGTTTGGTGCGCCGAGCTCTCAGTATTGAGCCGAAGGATGGTTATGTTCTGGATACGCTGGGTTGGATTCTCTATAAAAAGGGAAAATTTCAAGACTCTGTGAAAGTTCTTGAGAGCGCTCATCGCTATCAGCCCAATGAGAGCATTATTGCTGAGCATTTGGGCGATGCTTACAGGCAAAATCGATTGGTGGACAAGGCTCGCGTGATGTATCAAAAGGCGGCGGATGCCGAGACCGACCAAAATAAAGTTCGTGAGATTCGTGCAAAAATCACATCTCTTTCAGATCAAGAGATGCATTTGTCAGGTCGTAAGCCAGCGTCTGATTCGGCCGGAGCTAAAGCTAACTCCCCTAGGGAATAAGCATTCCCAGAGTTCTGATGGCCGTGTCAAAGCCCTCTTTTTCTAATGGGGGGTTGGATCCGGTGTAATTGCTGCGATCTACTTTTCCATCAACTTTGATGTTTTTAAAAAGGACCACCTGAAATGGGTCGGGTTTTATTTCTTGTTTGTTATCCACAGTGACCGTTTTGGTGTTTTTCGGAAAATTGAGGTCCATTCGTTGGACACCAGTTGTATATCTTAAACCGGCAGCTGTTCTGTAGTTAATCTGTCTGCTGATCTTGATCTGAATAGTTCCGTGTGCTTCTGATTGAATTGTTCCAGTGATGGCGAAAAAACTGCGACCTTCGATGCTGTCTCCATAGGTGCTTCCGTGGCCAACTAAATCAAATTTTGAAATATCATTCATTTGTTTGAGATCTTGAGCTGAAATTTTCATTTCCGCTTTCATATCGACTTCTCTGGAGTGTTTTCTTTCATCAAAGGTCACCGCAATATCCATTTTCGCCTGAAGAGGGCAAGTTTGTCCGGAAATGTAGACATGGGCGTCTTGGGGGCCGACAGAGGTGCCCTCGGCCTTCTTGTAGGCACTGGAGCAGCCATTGCCAGAGATAATTTCTGTGAGCTGATCAGTGAGGGCATCGGTGACCGGGGGATTTTCAGAGCCATTTGCCTGAGCGACAGCGGATTCAATTCGCCCAATGGCGGTCAGAGTTTGCTCAAAAATGGAAATCTGGTCACTGGAGAGTTTCTGA
>PEZR01000115.1:0-1806 GCA_002773975.1 Bdellovibrio sp. CG10_big_fil_rev_8_21_14_0_10_47_8 | reverse complement strand
TATCCACGGGTTTACACGAGGCCAAAAAGGAACCCACCGTTATCAGCAAAATCAAAATTTTGGAATTAGCAACTTTCATGACAGGTCTCCATACGTAGAGTGACGAATACACAGCTCCACCCCTCGAGAGAAGCAAGGCGTGGACCAAGCTTAGACAAGGGGACAATGAGCTCAGAGTAGATAGGGGTCATCGGATTGTCAAAAAAACTGACAGAGACGAAATTTGTTTGCCTTCTCCGGGAAGGCAGGGATGAAATGAGTCCATGAAAAAACAATGTTCAGTGAAAGTGTTCTCCAAAATTTTTTTGATTCTGACGACGATGCTCACAGTTTCTTGTGCCACGAAGCCCTTTGTTTTTTCTCCCAACAAAGTGCAGGGCAAGTGGGAAGCCAAAGTTCAGATCAAGGAATTAGACACTGGTAAAGTCAATGTCGTCCGCATTGATGTGGTTGCAAAAAAGGATCAGGCACTCCGCATGGAGGTCAGTGGAACTTTGGGCGTGCACGTAGCGAGCGTGCTTCTTCGAGGAGATCAGATTGAATATGCGGTTCATACGCAGAAGAGATACTTTTCGGGGCCGGTTACTGAGCGGTCCTTACGGCCGCTGCTGCATATCCAGGTGGAGCCTCGTTGGTTTTACCCCATTTTTTTTGATGAGCCGATCAACAATAAAAATTGGACCTGTCTCCGCGATCAGAATCAGGTGATTGCGTCCTGCGAAAGACTGGAAGATCATCTGAAAATTACGTGGAGTGAGCGTGAGGGAGAAAAAAAACGGGTCACAGTTGCCAATGATCAGTTTGATCTCCAGATGGTCGTCAAGGATTTCACGACCAAGGTCGAGGCCCCTGAGAAGGTTTTTTCAATGCAGGTCCCGTCTAGCTACAAGCGCTATAAGCTCAAATAAAAGTTCACGTCCAAAATGACATAGTTTGGGAGAAAATTAACTCCTCCAAGCTCTATCTGGGTTATACTATGAAGGAGGCTCCATGGAGTTAGAGCCATTTCGTTTTGGACCAGTCATCAAGGAGAGATCTATGGCCACTAAATTCGATCTTTCGTCCCTCGTAAAAAATTGGCAGACAAGCCATGGCATCTATCATGCTGGGTGGACGGGAACTTTCCAGGATTATTTGGAGTTGGTAAAGTCCAATCCAAAAATCACTCGTAATGCTTTTCAACGTATGTACGACATGATTTTAGAAGCGGGTACGGAAGAGTACATAGACTTCAAGAAGCAAGTCATTCGATACAAGTTTTTTGATGATGCCAAGAACAACGGCAAAGATGCCGTTTTCGGTTTGGATGTTCCACTGATGAAATTGGTGAATGTTCTCAAATCAGCAGCGCTTGGTTACGGAACAGAAAAACGGGTGATTTTATTGCACGGACCGGTTGGTAGTGCCAAGTCGACGATTTGTCGCATGCTCAAAAAGGGTCTTGAGGCCTACTCCAAAACTGAAAGTGGAGCCCTGTATACTTTCGAGTGGGTTGACACCGACGGAACCCTGGACGGCCTTTTTGGCAAAGGCGCTCGTGTCTTTCCAACTCCGATGAATGAAGAGCCCCTTTGGCTGATTCCGGAAGAAATGCGCTCTCAAGTTTGTGAAGAGCTGAATCGCGGTCAAGAGGGGACATTTCGTATCCATATTGAAGGGGAGCTTTCTCCGCCCAGCCGATATATTTTTAAAGCATTGATGGACCGATACGGTGGCGATTATATGAAGGTATTAAGCCATGTTCGGGTGAAACGCATGAGTCTGTCAGAGGCCGACCGTGTTGGGATCGGGACGTTCCAGCCCAAA
>PEZR01000093.1:21723-30371 GCA_002773975.1 Bdellovibrio sp. CG10_big_fil_rev_8_21_14_0_10_47_8 | reverse complement strand
GAGTTCTTCCCAACATGTCTTTGGCCTCTTTGCCCACTGCGAGCACTCGGTTCTGAGAACCCCGATAATTTTTTTGCACGGCCACAACCGAAGGTTCGTCGAGAACAATTCCTTGTCCCCGGACATAAACCAAAGTGTTTGCTGTGCCCAAATCGATTGCAATATCGTTAGAAAAATAATCCGAAAATTTGTCAAAAAATGCCATGAATTCACTCGCTGCAAAAAAGATTGAAGGTCTGTTTCTAGAACAGTCTAGACATCCAAAAAACAGGAGTCAATGCGCTCAGTTAGGCGATTTTGTGACGCCATGCAAGTTCGACCTCGAAATAGTCGTGTAAAAGTTTTTCTTCGGACTGAATTTGCTCCCTAGACCAGCCCAGTCTTTCCGAGAAAACTCGCACCAATTGCGGGAGTTGAGCAAGACCATGATCAGTTTCCGCTAAAAATAGAGGCACTCGTCGTCGATAAAAGTCCACCAAATGTAAACACATCGTACTCTCGATGGCATGAGCTGCTTCAAGCTGCCAATAGCCTAAACGTCCATACCTTTGCCGAATTTCCCGAGCTTCACACCCATGACGCTCCACCAGCGAATTGGCTTCTGCCAAAGTCAGTCCGCCCGCACGCAAAAGGTCTTGCACGACCAGGTGATATTCCAAGCGACTTTCTGGAGTCACCAAAGGGTTCAGGGGCTGCGATGTGTTGCTGCGGCCAAAACGCACTCGGTCTTCAATTGAAAAATATTTGAGTGTTTCGTCGACAATTTGTTCGGCCATCAAACGATAAGTCGTGTATTTTCCACCAGCTACGAAGGTCACCCCATGAGATTCGGTGAAGATCACATGCTCTCTGCTGGTTTTTCCCTCAGTCGCTGCGCCATCGTTCACCAAAGGACGAACTCCAGCATAAGAACCCACGATATCACTGGCTTGAATATCGGCGCCCGGAAAATAGTTCTGAATCACGCCCAAAAGATAGCTGACGTCTTCAGCTGTTGTGGTGACATCACTGGGGTCCCCTGAAAAATCAGTGTCTGTGGTTCCAACAATCACCATTTCATGTCTGGGAATACCAAAAACGATTCGTTTTTCCGCAGCCATCACCACAGCACTGGACAAGGGAAGTCTCTTTTTTTCAAAAGTGAGATGAACGCCCTTGGTCGGTCGCAGAATATTTTTCCACTTTTGAAAAAGAGCTGTGCCCAGCTGGTCCGTCCAGGGCCCCACAGTGCTGACAAAATGCCGGGCCACAACCTTGAATTTCTTTTTAGAGATTTGATCTTCACAAATCACCGAGATCATTTTTCCCTCTGGGCTGATCTCGGCATCAATGGCGCGAACATAGTTCACAGCCACGGCCCCTGCCTCGCGAGCAGAGCGCAGAGTTTCGTGAACCAGACGATCATCGTCCATATAGGCATCAGAATAGACGTATGAACCTAGAAGCTCTTTGCCCTGGAGACTCGGCATCCGTTTCAATGTCTCTTCAACATCCAGTCTTTCATGCATCTCTGGAGCCTGGAACAACGACAATGCATCGTAAAGCCACATTCCCAAGCCCATCTTGAACATTCCAACTCTTCCCTGTTTAAAAAGGGGAAGCATAAATCGAAGAGGGTGCACAAGATGAGGGGCCATTTCAAAAAGTTTTTGTCTTTCTGACAAGGCTTCAAATACCAATTTGAATTCCATATTCTCAAGATACCGAATTCCGCCATGAACCAGTTTGCTCGACCGCGAGCTGGTGCCAGAAGCAAAATCAAAGCCCTCTATCAGGGCCACTCTCATCCCGCGCATCGCTGCATCCCTGGCCGTGCCGGCGCCGGTGATTCCACCACCAATGATAAAAACATCCCACTTCTCTGTGGGAAGCTGATCGATAAAACTCTGCCGATCTAGGGCCGAAAACGTTTTCATGACGAGGTCCGAGTGGTCGAAATGCTGAGGACCTGAGGATCCCAATTTTGCGCTTTCAATGAACGGACAGCGTTGGCAATCGTCTGAGATTCAGGAAAGAAAACTTTTTGCAGATGTTTTTCGCGACAAAGCTTATAAGCCAAATCACAAAGCTCGTCTCTCGCCTGAAGAGTACTGAACTGCATGTGCTCAATCCAAAGAGATTGGGTGTGGCCATCAAAAAACAGCAGAGGTTGTGCGATAAAATAACCGGCTAAAAGACCCTCTTCTGAATGAGAGCTCGTTTGACTTTCGTCTCGAGCCAAGAAGCTCCAGCCCATTGATAAATAGTGCTCTAGAGACTCTTTCCTCCATCGCGAGTTCCATGACAGGAAATTTCTCTCCATTTCATCGGAAACAGTTTCCTTCAGCTTATTTCCTTCGAACTGAAGAATTTCATCCAAATCGGCCTGTTGAATCACTCGCACATAAAGAGACATCTATTGCTCCCCAATGTCTTTCATCTTAGACTTGCTTCGATATGAAGTACAAAAACTTTCCGCAAGAATTTCGGAATAAAATTTCCCAGGGCTTGGATCAAGAGCTCAAAAATCACTCACGGGCAATCGCGGCTTTCGACGCAGATGGAACATTGTGGGATATCGATATGGGAGAATCCTTTTTCAAGTGGCAAATTAACAACTGCGACCTGTCGGACCTGCCGGCTGACCCCTGGAAGCATTACCGAGACTGGAAAGCTTCAGGCGACCCCAGACCAGCGTATTTGTGGCTTGCGCAAATCAATTCAGGAATTTCGCTGGCTCAGGTCCGGGAATGGGCAGAACAAGCAGTACAAAGCCTTGAGCCCTTGCCGATCTTTGAAGATCAAAAAAAATTGATCGAGTGGTTACTCCAAAACAAGGTAGAGGTCTTTGTCGTCACAGCCTCTGTCAAATGGGCCGTTGAGCCCGGGGCAAAAAGATTAGGCTTAGATTTCGAACATGTTCTGGGGGTAGCCACCGAGACCAAGAATCACTTGGTCACCAAAAGCCAAGATGGCCTAATTACCTATAAAGAAGGCAAGGCCGAAGCTCTGCTTCAAAAAACAAAGCAAAAACCTTTCCTAGCCTGTGGAAATACCACCGGAGACCTCGCCCTCCTTCAATCCGCCAGCCAAATCGCCATGGCGGTGGGCGCTGCGCCCCAAGGCCACGAGCTCTTCGCCACGGAAGAAAAACTCCGCCAAGAGGCGATCAAGCAGGGCTGGATGATTCATCGGTTTTAGTGAGCGAGAGACTAACCCGCTCCGTAGCTGCCGATGATTTTCTCAAGATCGGCAATTTCTTTGGGCGCCTTGATGGTGAAGTTTTCGTGGCCTCTGGTGGTGACTCGGATGTTGTCCTCGATACGAACGCCGATGCCTCGATACTCTGAAGCCGCACTCTGATCGTTGGCTGGAATATATAGACCGGGCTCGACCGTGAAGACCATGTTTTCTTCAATCAGGCGGGGTTCGCCCTTTTTAGAGAAATACATTCCGCTGTCATGAACATCCATGCCGAGGAAATGTCCAACACCGTGTGGGTAATATTTTTTGTGTTCTCCGGTTTTGATGATGTCTTCTTTTCTTCCGGTCAAAAGACCCAGCTCCAACATCAGTTCAGTCAATAGATCTGTCGCCATGTCCTGGAGATTCTGAAATGGAACTCCGGGCTTCACGGCATCAATAATGGCTTTTTGAACGTCCAAAACACCCTGATATACTTCAGCCTGTTCCTCGTTGAAGCGACCATTCACAGGATATGTTCTTGTGATATCTGCCGTGAAATAATTAATTTCACCAGCCGCATCGACCAAAAATAAATCTCCGGATTTAAGTGGCTGGTCATTGAAGACATAATGCAAAGTTGTCGCATTAGCGCCACCGGCAAAAATACCACCATAGCCCTCTCGAGCAGCTCCTCGTTTCATGACTTGATAGATGAAAAATCCATGGACTTCCCTCTCAGTCATTCCCGGACGAATATATTTCATCAGCTCCTGGTGAGCTTCAGAGGTCAGCTCTCCGCCTTTTTTCATGTTTTCAATGTCAGCGTCTGTTTTTTTAACGCGAAACTCGCCCAAAAACTCGTCGGCGTCCAAGACTGTTAAAATTCCATATCCGGTACGTCCTTGGCTGACACGCAAACTCAAAAGCACTTCTTCAATTTTGCGATCCATTTCCGGATTTTTATAGTTGCGATAGTAAAGCTTATCGACACCCTTTAAAAGCTGAGGCGCCATCTTTTCAAATTCACTGATTGGGTAAGTTTTATCCATGCGAAACTGCGACTGAGCAGCCTCAGGCCCATAACGGAAACCATCCCATGTTTCTCTTTCAAGATCTTTGGTTCGCACAAAGAGCACGGTTTCTGGATTCATTCCTGGTCGAAACAGAAAAATTGTTTCTGGCTCTTCAAAGCCGGTCAGATAGTACAGATTCGAATCTTGACGAAAAGGATAATGAACCGTTCCGTTGCGAATGTATTCTGGGGGTGAGGCTACAATCAGAGCCGATCCCAACATCTGCTCTGCAACCTGGGCCCGACGATCTGCAAATATTTTTACATTTTCCAATGGCTGTCTCATAGTTCCTCGCTTTTTAAAGTCCCAATTTTTTCATGATTTGTTTGGCGGCATCCGCACCCGATTTTTGCCCTTGTTGCATCATCTGCCGACGATGAGAAAAATCCAACAAATCATAGTCCTGCAAAGGGACATGCAGAACATAATTAATTCCCTTTTCTTGTTTGCTCAAAGAGTTTGCTGCCATCGACCACAAAATCTGGTCTTCGATTCCAACTTTCTCAACACGATTGGCCCCCGACAATAGATCCACATAGATGATATAGGTCGCACCCTTGGCCCGCAAGTGATCCACCGTAGCCCTCAAATCCATCACAGCTGCGACATTTTGCTGGTAAGGCCGAAAGAGCGGAGGGAATGCCAAGCAAAACGGCAACATCTGCGTAAAGGCTCCTCGGTTCATCATGTATGTTTGACGTTGTCTGATCTGAAAAGCGGGGCAAGCAAAATAAATCTTCGAGTTCTCCGCTCGACCGGTGCCCAGAGACATATTCAAAAATTCATTCAAAGATTGAACTTCTCCGGCACTGACCCGGCTTGAAAGAAGTCCCTTTTGAACAAGATCTGACTCTTTCAATTTCATCATTTGCCATTCAACATCATAGGGAAGGCCCTTGTTTGCAAAAATTGCCGCGACCAAAGCCCCCGTTTCGATTCCTGCAACGGATTGAATCGGCAGCTTCATCTTTACAAACTCCTGCACCACGCCAATATGAGCATAGGCCCGCAAAGCCCCCGGGCCCAAAATTAATCCAATCCGAGATTCATTTTCTGGAGTTGCCAAATCAACCGTTGGCTCCGTCTCAGACGTCTCGGTTTCATTCTCGGTCGTCATTTCGGAAGGAATGGCTTCTGGCAAAGACCCCTGGCTCATCGATGGAGCACCGTTGGAACGTGGCTTTGGAGCCGATGACCGACGAATTGTTTGACAACCTGTCAGAACAAAAAAAAGACTGGCCGCAAGGAGAGTTTTTTTCCATTGTGCTGACCCTAAGATCAATTTCATCACTTGGCTCCTTAAATTTTCAAAGTTCCCGGTTGAGATTGTAACTCACTAACTCATTCAAAAGATTTTTTGTTAGACCCAAACTGGATAAAATTTCATTGGCCTCAAAGCTGACCTGCTCCAGTATTTTTTTTGATTCATCTTTCCCGAGGATTCCAGGGAAACTGTGATTTTCAAATCGATCACTGACCCCGTCCAAGAGATCATCTTTGATTTGAAAAGCAAGACCGAGTTTTTCACCGAACTGGCGGCAAAGTTGAACCTTCTCAAAGGGCAGACCACAGATGGCTGCGGATCCCTCGACAGCGGCCCGAATCAACGCCCCGGTTTTCATTTTGTGCATCAAATAGAGTTCGTCGACAACGGCTTGATCTTTTTGGGCGGCTAAATCAATCATCTGTCCTCCCACCATTCCAAGAACCCCAGCGGCTTCACCCAATAATCGAATTAAACGCAGACCTACGGCAGACTCCTGTTCAAAAGAGTTGGCGATAAAATGAAAGGCCTCGGTCAATAAAGCATCGCCAGAAAGCAGGGCCGTGGTTTCACCAAAAACTTTGTGATTGGTAGCTTGTCCACGACGAATATCGTCGTTGTCCATACACGGCAAATCATCATGAATCAGAGAGTACGTATGCACCATTTCAATGGCGACCGCCCAGGGCAGCACTTTGCGCGGGTTCACCGCAAAAGCCTCTGCCGTCAACAGAGTTAAGTGAGGCCGAAATCTTTTGCCCCCAGCCTGAAGCAAAGAATAACCCATGGATTTTTTGAGATTTTCAATCGCAGTGGTTCTTGGCCAGGGGAACTTTTCAAAAGCCCCCCTCAGAGATTCGTCAACGACCTCTGTTCTGGTTTTTAGCTCGTTCAGAAATGGATCTACAGCAGGATTCACTGTCTACTCTTCCACCCTGAATTCTTCGGTGACAGGACGACCTTGAGCATCCATTCCCACCAACTTCTGAACCTTGGCTTCGGCTTCATTTAAACGTAAGTGACAATCTCTGGAAAGTTGAACGCCTTCTTCAAAGAGTTTCAACGAATCCTCGAGAGCCAATTCGCCTCTTTCCATTTTTTGAACGATCTCTTCTAAACGTCCTAACTTCTTTTCAAAATCCATAGACACCTCTGTTTAGTTTTCTCTTTTTATTTCTTTTTTAATTTCCGCCACCTGGGCTGTGAATTGACCTTCCATCAATCGCACTAAAATCTCGTCGTGCTTCTTCAGCTGCTTCACAGATTTCACCAAAGTGGGGCCCTTCATCACGACGGAGTAACCTCTTTCCACCACTTTCAGAGGGCTCAAACTGTCCAACATTCCCGCCAAGCGAGAGAATTGAGATTTCCTTCGTTCCAAAAGCTTTTGCAAAGAGTTCGCCATTTTAAGCTGAAGAAGATCAACCCGAGATTTTTTTTCAAGCAGCAATTGCTCGGGACTGGTCATTTTTTCCTGCAACAAATGAAGCTGCATACGACGATGACGAAAGTAAGCCAGAACAGACTGATTCAGCCGACCCAGCAGCTCATCATTACGAAGAATAAGATCTTGGAGTTTCCTTTTTGGATCCACCAACCGAGCCGTCAGGCCCTGAACCCGTTGATGATCCATTTTTAAAATCTTACTCATCGTCATTTGCAAAAGTCGACGTTGAGAATCCAAGCGTTGAATCAGGTCTCCGGTGTTTTTTACAACCAACTCGGCCGCTGCCGATGGAGTCGGAGCCCGGAGATCCGCAACAAAATCCGCAATGGTAAAATCAATCTCGTGACCCACCGCTGAGATCACCGGAACTGGTGAGGACGCAATCACTCGAGCTAGCTTTTCATCGTTGAAAGCCCATAGATCCTCGATGGAACCGCCACCTCGACCAACAATAATTGCGTCCACATCAGGAAGCTGAAAAGCTTTGTTCATGGCTTCGACAATTTGCGAAGCCGCACCCTCGCCCTGAACCAAGGTTGGTACCACCGTGATTTTGACCGCCCGGTTTCTGCGCGAAAGAACATTGATCATATCTCGAATCGCTGCACCCGTCGGAGAGGTCACGATCGCCACATGTCTTGGAAGCGCTGGCATCGCCCGCTTCCGGGAAACCTCAAAAAGCCCTTCGAGCCGCAATTTTTCTTTCAGTTGTTCAAAAGCCTTTTGCAACGCCCCGGCACCAACGGGTTCCATCATTTCGCAGACAATTTGGTAAGAACCCCGGGGCTCGTAAACTGAAACCCGTCCCCGAACAATGACCTCAAGTCCATCGGTGGGTTTAAAACGCAGGCGCGAATTATATCCACGAAACATGACCGCACTGATTTGAGATTTAGAATCTTTGAGACTGAAATAAAAATGACCCGAAGTATGGGCCTTAAAGTTAGAAATTTCTGCTTGAACCCAAACAAGGCCTAACTCGCCTTCAATCAGCTGACGAATTTGTCGATTGAGGCTTTCAACCGAAAGAACCACGACTTCCGAAGTTTCTGCTGTTTGATCCGAGGATTCTGCAGCCGCGGCAGAGGTCTTTGGGGAGGTCGAAGAAGAGGAAAAAAGCGATCCTTGACTCATCGCCTGAAAGCTAATGAAGGGGCTCTCCTGAGTCAACTATAGATGGCAGTGACGCCGACTGAAAATCAAGTAAAAGCAAGATTTTGAAGAGACCACAAGCCACCCACAAACAAACACACCCAAGCCAATCCCCGATGGCTGCGTAGAGTCGCCCCCATGGCCGGCATTCTTTCGCGCGCAAGCCTGTCAAGGGCTTTGTTTTCCAGCACAAAAACCATGAGAATTCCATAGAAAAACACAATATAAGGAAAAATGAGGTCAAGCGTCTCGTACTTCATGCTTTCTTCTCGGACTGTGGCGAGGAAAAGTTGACTGGACCTTTCCACCGCGAAAAAGCTCGAGTAGAATTATTCTTGAGTCTCAGAGAGTGTAAGAAAAATAACCCGACAAGCATATATACGGGGACTGTCTCTGACAATGGTGTGCAAGCTCAACTCGTATTGAGAAGCCTAAAGTTGTTATCATGGTCACCCACCTTGCATAATGGGGTTATTGTTTCACACCTTTCTGGGGCTTTTTTTTTGCAATTTGCTCAACTTCTATTCGCCCTCACCTAAGCATCTAC
>PEZR01000093.1:21523-21665 GCA_002773975.1 Bdellovibrio sp. CG10_big_fil_rev_8_21_14_0_10_47_8 | reverse complement strand
TGAGAATCTCTCTCGAAATGTCAGGTTCCTGGCAGTTTAGCTAGGTCCAGAACTAGCCGAAAAGACAGTATGGGTTTACAGAAGCTCTTCGGGCTTATTCTTTTGTCTGTGTCTGTGGCTGGTTGCGGGAGCTTATCTGCTG
>PEZR01000093.1:20104-21504 GCA_002773975.1 Bdellovibrio sp. CG10_big_fil_rev_8_21_14_0_10_47_8 | reverse complement strand
ACTTCCACGGCACAATTCTATGCTCGACAGGTCAGCAGCACTCTGGGGTTATTGGGTCCTAGCGCTGCGCAAGCTATTCGATACGCCGAAGTTCAAGTTCTCAATAGCGCTGGAAACATCATCCAATGTGGAACCACAGATGGCAGCGGTGCTATCAGCGTCGACATTCCGCAAACAGCCGGCACCTATACTTTGAAAGTTTTGTCTCGATCCAACAATAGCTATTCAAAAGCCAGCGTTCTCAACAATCCAACCAGCATGACTCCGTATTCAATTTCAGCGTCTTTCACCTTGGCGGCGGCCCAGACAACCAAGGCCGTTACGTTGACGGCTGCCTCTTATCAAAGCACCCTCGAGGGAGGGGCTTTTAATATTCTCGATCAAATCTATTTGGCCAATGAGTACATCCGCAACAACTCGACCTGCGCTTCACTTGGCAATGTTTGTACGGCATTTACAGTGGCTTCGAAGGTCCGAGTTTTTTGGACTCCGGGGCTAAGTCCCGGCGCATATTATGGCTCACCGACAAGCTCAATCTCATTTTTTATTCCGTCGGATGATACCAGTCTAGGAATGGCGACCGGCATTTATTTGATGGGGGGCTCCAACGGCAGCACCTGTGTGGACACCGATCACTTTGATAACTCCATTATTATTCACGAATTTGGTCATTTTTTGGAAAAAACAGCTGCCTACTCGGATTCACCGGGCGGTTCCCATTCAGGAAATGGAGTCATAGATCCGAGGTTGGCATGGTCCGAAGGTTGGTCTAACTTTTTACAAGGCGCTGTTCGAGGGGACAACCACTATATCGATACCCATGGAAATCAAGACTGCTCAGGTGGGACGGGGGTCAGCGTCAGTCTTAACCTTGAAACCATTACTGCCGGCCAAGATGCCGTTTCTGGCGCAACCTATCTGGGCGAAGGAATTTTCCGAGAGGTTTCAGTTTCACGAATGCTCTGGGACACTATGGATTCTACCGCCAGCACAGACACTTACGGAGCCGATGTCGGGTTTGCCTATATCTGGAAAGTATTTTCAGACTCGAGCAGTGGATTTGCGAACAGTTCCGTTCGCTTTCGCAACATAGGCCACTTTAACGAATTCATGCGAGCACTTATCAATACCAGTGCGAACTCTCACCTCACCGACTATGACAATGCGGTTTCACATGAACGCCAACGAGCCGATCGCCGAGAGTACGCCTATCTGTTAACAGCGCAAAGTGGTGGAAGCTGCACCTTCGACCTTCAGGGGGTCTCGGGCACCAGCAATTATGCCAAGACCAATGACTTTATGGCTTACTATTATGATGGGACGGCCGCTCATGCAAATATACGCCTCGTTTACGCCGCGACACCGGCGGGAACACCCACGGATCTTGATCTTTATGTTTG
>PEZR01000093.1:9637-20060 GCA_002773975.1 Bdellovibrio sp. CG10_big_fil_rev_8_21_14_0_10_47_8 | reverse complement strand
GTTTCACGGATTCATCCACAATGGCCGGCCAGAGTGCCCGCTTTTATCCAGAGAGCGGCGGTTCGGGTCTGGAGTCCATCAGTCTGAGTGGAAAATCTGCCGGATACTATTTGATTCAAATCATGGCGGACCCAGACAATGTAAACACAACTGCGAGATATTATCTGGATACCAACGGAGGGAGCGAACGTTTATGTCCATAAAAAAAGTTGCACTGATCAGCATGATCGGATTTTGCGTGGGATATCTTGGAATTTACTTTTGGAATTCTGCTGACCGCTCACCCGCTTCTGTGGATTTGCCAGCGCCAAAATTAAAATTGAAGCCATGGGCCCACTCTCCATTTGGAAAAATCAATCAAGCCTTCGAGGTTAAGATTTCTGTCATTGGGGGAATCCCTGAAACTGATGATCAAGAGTTGAGGCTTCGAGCCCAAGTGACTTTGAATCACCCAGTTCAAAACGGAGAGCTTACCTATCACTGGATCCTTCCCGAGGGAGCTTCGGTCGTATCCGGCGAGCTTGAAGATTCATGGCCAGGAGTTCAACCTGGACAAACTGCCACCACAGAAATTTCCGTGCTCGGAGTTTCCAAAGAGGGCTTAGCAAAAAATGTGACCTTGAATGTGAACGGATCTTCACAGGGAGTGCAGTACGCAAATTCAGGAAGTTTTGCCACAAATATTCGTCCTGAATGGACCGAAGAAGCCGTCGGCAGTGATGAGTCGCAAAATCAAATGGAAGAACTAGTCTTGAGAAAAAATGAATCTGCTGCAACACTAAATAAAGAGAAGATGGAAAAAGCGCATCAGTAAGCGCTGAATAATAATTCACGCAACGACTGCGCGATCACCAACAAGGAGATGAACCTGAAAATGAAAAAGCCCCTGACAATATCTATTGGTCTGTTTTTGTTCTTATTTGGATTAGCTCTGGCAAAGGCCAGTAAAATAGAACAGACTTCTCGGCAACCCGCCACCGTCGTTAGAGCGGAATAACCTCAATCTGAGTATTCAGCTCATCTCTTAATATCCCCTCGATCGCCATCAGAGTTCCAGTCGTTGAGCTTGGACAAGTCCCACAAGCGCCCTCATAGTGCACATAAAGCTTGTTGTCTTCGAACTTGATCACTTCGATATCTCCGCCATCACCCTGTAATCCAGGACGTATCGTCCGATCTAAAATGGCCTCAATTTGCTGAACATCTTCTGGCAAAGTCTTTCGGAGATCGAGTTTTGATTTCTGAATACCATAGCTTGGATCATGCACAGGTAAACGCGTCTGGATCACCGAGCACACCTCTTGTTGCAATTTTTCAGGATCCACGTCAATTCGATGAGTGATCGTAATCACATTTTGAAAAAAGTGAACCTGCTTTACGCCCTCAATGGTGATCAAGTCCAACGCCATCCGATTGCCATAGGCCTCATCCGCATTGGAATAGGTAGCCTTGCCCTCGAGCAAAACCGGACGATCCAACACAAATTTCCAGGCATTGGGATTAGGGGTGGCTTGAATTCGAATCAATACTTCTTGTGTGCTCATTGAAGCATCTCCTGAGCCTTGATCACACCGCGAACCAAGGTATCAATATCAGCTTGATTATTAAATAATGAGAAAGAGGCCCTAACGGTTCCAGGAACCCCCAAACGCTTCATTAACGGCATACAGCAGTGGTGTCCCGCCCGAACAGCGATCCCTTCTTGATCGAGAATCTGTGCAACATCAGAGGGGTGCTGTGAGCCCACCACAAAAGACAGGATAGGAGCCTTCATTTTTGCCTGACCAAATATTTTAACTCCAGGAATAGCCTGAAGTTTTGTAGTCGCCTCGGTCAAAAGTTGGTGTTCGATTTCTTGAATCTGTGCAAACCCTACTTTGTCAGTGACGTACTCCAGAGCAGCTCCGAGAGCGATCACGCCCTCGATATTGGGCGTCCCCGCCTCGAACTTATAAGGAAGCTCGTTGTAGGTTGTGTTTTCAAAGGTCACGGTGGAAATCATGCTTCCTCCGCCTTGATAGGGCGGTATTTGTTGCAAGAGATCCTTTCGGCCGTACAGCACGCCAATCCCATAGGGACCAAATATTTTGTGGCCTGAGAATGTATAAAAATCCACGTCCAAATCCTGCACGTCGACCGGAGTCGCTGCAACCGCCTGAGCCCCATCCACTAAAATCAGCGCTCCGCACCTTCGCGCCATTTTCGCCGCCGCTTTGATATCCACAAAACTGCCGAGAGTGTTTGAACAATGAGTGAGCGCCAAGATTTTCGTTCGAGAAGATAATGTTTTTTCGAGTTTTTCCATGTCCAGCTCGCCATTATCCATGATGGGAACAATCTTTAGTTTTGATCCAGTCTGCTCGCACACCATCTGCCAAGGTACGATATTGGCGTGATGTTCCATCTCAGAAATGACAATCTCATCCTGAGCTTTTAAAAAAGTCCGACCCCAGCTTTGTGCGACCAAATTGATGGAGGCCGTCGTTCCGGCGGTAAAAATAATCTCATCTGTGGAACTCGCATTCAGAAAAGATCGAACTCGTTCTCTGGACGCCTCGAAAGCAACCGTCGCTTTGTCTGCCAAGTAATGCGCCCCTCGGTGAACATTGGCCGTCTCATAGGTATAAAAATGGCCAATTTTTTCAATCACGGGCCAAGGCTTGATCGCAGTGGCGGCGCTATCGAGATAAACCAAGGACTTTCCACGGATCCGTTGCGTCAGCGCCGGAAAATCAGCTCGAAATTTATTTTTCTCAATCAGACTCATCCCTGCCCTCGTTTTTCTTGATAGACTCGCAGCAGGTGACTTCTCAGCCAAGAACGCACTTCAAGGTCAGACATACGATCCACCAAATCGTTCACAAAACCCAAGCTCAACATCTCTATTGCTTTTCCCCGGGTGATCGCACGGCTCTGAAGATAAAAAATCTCGTCGGCATTCAATTGACCCACGGTGCTTCCGTGGGTGGCCTTGACATCATCAGCATAAATATCAAGTTGAGGAATGCTATCAACCTCTGCCTTGGCGCTCAGAATCAGATTGTGATTCAACTGTTCGCTCGAAGCCTTATCTGCTCCTTGATGAATATAAACACCACCGCGAAAAATTGCCGCTGAGCGATCATCCACCACTGACTTATAGAGCTGTTCTGTCACACAATTTCCGACCACGTGTTCAATCAGCGTCATGTGATCAATGTGTTGATCACCATTGGCCATGGTCAACCCATAGGACTTTGCAGTGGCCCCTTGACCCAAACAGTGAATATCCAAATTGTGTCTAGCAACTTTGGCGCCCACCGCGTAGCTCAAACACTCCAAGTTCGCGTTGGCGTCCAAAAAGATCCGTGTTCTGGCAATGCTTGTAACATCCTGGGCCTCGTCTTGAAGATGCACGTACTCTAAGCTGGCCGAATCTTTGACCACAATTTCGCTCACAGCGCTGGTCAGGTGTTGAGCTCCGTGACTGACGTGCGATTCAACAAGAGCCAACTTTGCTCTTTCCCCGACACAAATCAGAACCTTTGGATAAAAGGCACCCGCCTGCTCATTGTAAAATAAAATCTGCAAGGGTTTTTCAAGGCTGCTCTCCGCGGGCACATCGATGACGATGCCGTCTCTGGCAAAGCCAGAATTTAATGCTTCCATCGAATCCTGGCGGAGTTGAGGAGACTTCTTTCTGCGTTGTCGGATGGTCTTAACAACATTCATCGTTCTTTGTTCGAGCAGCTCACCCAAAGAAGAAATCCGCCAATATTTTCGATTCAACACGTCCAAGTCTGACAACCTAGCGGACAACTCTCCGTTCACAAAAACTAAATTAAAAAAAGACTTGGATAAATAGCCGCTGAGCTTTTCGTGCAAGTCCCCAGTGGCCATCGGCGTTCGAACCAACGGCGGAAGCAACTGCTCATGTTGAAGCCCTTGAAGACTGGTATATTTCCAGTCCTCGAGTTTTTTCGACGGAAGGCCCGCCTTTTCAAAATAATTAAATCCATTTCTGCGCACCTGATTCCACGGGGCTACCAGGTTCGATTTTTTTTGAAAGGATTCAAACTGATCTCTCAAATTCATGACACCAACCAATCATATCCTTGCTTCTCTAACTTCAAGGCCAGACTGGCGTCCCCAGTTTCCACAATTTTACCCTGGGCCAAAACATGCACAAAGTCAGGCTTGATGTGATCCAACAGTCGTTGATAATGAGTGATCATCACGATGGCGTTGTTTTTATTTTTTATTTTATTCACTCCTTCAGCCACAATCTTCAACGCATCAATGTCGAGACCAGAATCTGTTTCATCCAACAGAGCCAAACGAGGTGCCAACACCGCCATCTGCAGAATTTCATTTTTTTTCTTTTCGCCGCCAGAAAAACCAACATTGACGGGGCGTTCGATGAAATCTTGCTTCATTTTTACCAGCTTCATTTTTTCTACCAACAGCCGCCGAAAGTCCTCATCGGAAAGCTCTTCAGAGCCGTGATGCTTTAAGACTGAATTCAGGGCTGTATGCAGAAACTGAAAATTTGAAACTCCTGGGACTTCGACGGGATACTGCATGGCCAGAAAAATTCCCTCTTTGGCTCGAACATCAGGATCCAACTCTAACAAATTTTTCATTTGAAAATTGATTTCGTACAAAACCTCACCAGCCGTCACCTGATACGACGGATGCCCAGCCAACACCTTAGACAAAGTACTTTTGCCAGAACCATTGGGCCCCATGATGGCATGAACCTCTCCGGCGTTCACCTTGAGATCAATGCCCTTTAAAACTTCTTTGTCCTCAACTTTTGCTCTTAAATTCTTAATTTCTAACATCATCACCCTACGCTGTTTTCTAACTTCATCTCGATCAATTTTACGGCTTCCACTGAAAACTCGAGAGGAAGCTCCTTGAAGACCTCTTTACAAAACCCATTCACCAGCAACGAGATTGTCTCCTCCATGTTCAAGCCCCTTGATTGCAGATAAAAAATCTGGTCTTCACTGATTCTCGACGTTGAGGCCTCGTGCTCCAAAATGGCTGTTTTATTTTTCACTTCGATATACGGAAAAGTGTGAGCACTGCACTTGCTTCCAACGAGCATGGAGTCACATTGGGAATAGTTTCTTGCATTCTCTGCACTTGGCATGATCTTGACTTGTCCGCGATAAGCATTGCTCGAATGCCCCGTCGAAATCCCCTTGGATATAATCGTGCTCTTGGTATTTTTTCCGATATGGATCATTTTGGTCCCGGTATCGGCCTGCATATAGTCGTGGGTCAATGCCACAGAATAGAATGCACCTTCGGAATGATCGCCTTGCAAAATAACCGAAGGATATTTCCAAGTGATCGCTGAACCACTCTCCACCTGCGTCCATGAAATCTTTGACCGAGGGCCAACACATTTTCCCCGTTTAGTGACAAAATTATAGATTCCGCCCCGACCATGTTTGTCCCCCGTATACCAGTTCTGAACGGTGGAATACTTGATTTCGGCATTTTCCATGGCCACTAGCTCGACAACGGCTGCATGCAGTTGGTTTTCATCTCGTTGAGGCGCGGTGCAACCCTCGAGGTAATTAACGAAACTGCCCTCTTCTGCAACCAACAAGGTTCGTTCAAATTGACCCGTCTCTGAAGCATTGATTCGAAAATACGTCGATAGATCAATCGGACAACGAACACCTTTGGGAATATAGCAGAATGATCCATCGGTAAAAACAGCGGCATTGAGTGCCGCATAATAGTTGTCGCTGATCGGGACCACGCTGCCCAAATATTTTTTTACAAGATCTGGGTATTTCTGCAAAGCTTCCGAGATCGAACAAAAAATCACACCAGCTTCTTCGAGAACTTCCTGGTGAGTGGTTCCAATAGATACGGAGTCAAAGACCACATCCACAGCCACTCCTGAGATTCTTTTTTGCTCCTGCAAAGGAATTCCCAGCCGTTCGAAAGTTTTGACCAATTCAGGATCCAAATCATTCAAGGATTTTGGCCCTTCGCCCGCACCCTTTTTGGGCGCCGAATAATAGACAATGTCTTGAAAATTAATTTTGGGGTAATGCACATGGGCCCAGGTGGGTTCTGTCATTGTTTGCCAATGACGAAAAGCCTTCAGGCGATACTCCAACATCCAGATGGGTTCATTTTTCTTGCTGGAGATCAGACGAATGATGTCTTCGTTGAGCCCCTTTGGAACTTGCTCAGTCTCAATATCGGTGACAAAGCCATATTTATAGCCTTCATCGATCACTGAATTGGTATTTTTACTGTCCGCCAAGTTTCTCTCCACTTTGTTCTGCTCAAAAATCTTCACTCTTACTTGCTGCTCAACAAATCCTTCAGCGACATTCCCTGATAGAACTCATTTAGTTTTTTATTGAGTTGATGCACCGGCGAAATGATATTGCAGCTCGTCTGCATTTCGCAGGGGTCCACTTTGCCCATACATTTGGCAATCTTGGTGGGCCCTTGAATCACCTCGAGTAAGTCATTCAACGTCACCTTGGAAAGATCTCGGGTGATCAGATATCCACCAAAGGCCCCGTGCTCCGCTCTCAAAAGACCTTTTTGAGCCATCATCTGCATCACTCGAGCTGTTGCGTCAAAGGGCGCATGATAGCTCTCAGACACTTCTTTCGCCGACGTCAATTCCCCCATGGGCTTTTCACTCATGTGTTTCAAAGCCATCAACGAATATTCAAGTTTTCGGTTGAGTTTGTTCATCGTCTCTCCAAAAAAAGCTCTGTCTGCGGTTTAAATGAAGACCAGATGAAAATCAATTGAATTACGTCATTTTTTGGCGTATTTGAACTGAATGCGTTTAATCGGTTTGATCTTTGGTGTTTTCGGTATTTCTTTCTTCGTTCTAGCCTTGGTCCGTTTTGGTGGCCTGTCTCAGTCTTATAAGGAATTTGAAACTCCTTATTTTTCGGTGCCGGCCAACCCAACTGCTGCGGAGACTGGTCTGGAAACCGTTTCGATCATCATTCCTTGGGAGCAAAGTTTTTGGCTGCAAAAGATGCCTCATTTGATTCTTTGGACCGAAGTTTACCGTGGTGATGGCGAGACTCTGTTGGTGAAACCCTGGGTTGATCGCGATAAAGCTCTCAAGACTTTAGAGAAAGTCGCCAACCCCGCAAGACCTCTCTTGAAGGATCTTCTGGTTAAATTTCCACAAACACGTTTTGTGGTTCAGTGTAACGACAATGTTGAAAACATTCATCGGCAATTGGCGCAAGTGATTGAAGAAGCAAAAGCCACCGAACGAGTACTGATTCAGAGCAATTACAACTCGATCCTGGTGAGCACCAAGGAGCTTTTGCCCAGAGCCCTCTATGGATCCAGCCCAGCTGATTACACCCGACTGAAAGTTTTTGATTCCTTGTGGATTCTGCCGTCAGTGCCCTTTAAGGGAGACGTTTTTTTTGGTCCTCTGATTTATCGAGGCCGCTCGACTATCAACTCAGATATCGTCATCGAAATGAAACGCCGATTTAAAAAGGTCTTTCTTGGGCCCTTGTTGTCGCAGGAAGAGGTCGATAAAGCCATCGCATTGGGCGCCGATGGACTCTTTGTCGAAGACCCCATCATGGTCCATCGACCAGCTTCACCCAACCTTTGATCAAGCCTTAGGTCGAGTGATCCTCTCACTATGACACAAGATGCTGTCCTCTCTGTTTAATTCTTTCGAAATGGGCAAAGGTATTTGCGCCATGGAAGGTCTCCTTGTAACTTTTAAGAAGTGCTTAATCAGGATCAAAGTCAGGAGGACTTATGAAGGTCAATCTCAGCGCATGGGATGCTATTCTCCAAGCCAGTTTTATTGTTCAACTTACGCTTCTCGTTCTTGTTGGGCTTTCAATATTTTGTTGGGGTGTGGCCTTCTTGAAGTTTCGCCAATTCAAAGACCTGCGTACATCCAACGATCATTTTTTAACCATGTTCTGGAAGGCCACCTCTTTGGATGCTCTCTATGAGGACTTTGATATGTTTAGAAAAAGTTCTCTCGCACGCGTTTTTAAATCTGGTTACTTGGAAATGCAGAAGCTCGCTGGACAAAATAAAAATCAAGGCAATCAGCTTCAATTGTCGGGATCAGACAATGTTGAGAGACAACTGCGAAAGGCGATGGATCTCGAGGTTTCATTGATGGAGTCAAAGCTGACCCTGTTGGCAACCACCGGAAGCACAGGACCCTTCATTGGATTGTTTGGAACCGTTTGGGGAATTATGACCTCGTTTCACAAAATTGGCCAAACTGGATCTGCAAGTCTTGCCGTCGTGGCGCCTGGTATTTCGGAGGCCCTTGTTGCAACTGCCATCGGGCTCGCCGCTGCGATTCCCGCGGTCGTTCTTTACAATCACTTTGTCGCCCAAATTCGTCTGCAAGAAATTGCTCTCAATAACTTCAGTAGCGATTTTTTAAACATCATCAAACGAAATTTCTTCAGAGAGTAGTTTCATGGGAATGAACTCGGGTTCTCCAAAAAGTCGAATGGCCATGAGTGAAATTAACGTCACCCCATTGGTCGATGTCATGCTGGTACTGCTGATTATGTTCATGGTGACCACTCCGTTGATGCAACAGGGGATTGAGGTCGACCTTCCAAAAACATCGGCCTCCGGAGTTGATCCCACCGAAGATCCCTTTGTATTAACGATCTCTGCCAACCAAAAAATCACGGTTGGAAAACAGCCCCTAGCATTGAATGACCTTCGAGAAAAATTGAAGGCTATTTTTGAAACCAGAAAAAACAAACAGATCTATTTGCAAGCAGATCGCAAGGTGGATTACGGCTTTGTCGCCGAAACAATGGCCGAAATTCGAGCTGCTGGAATCTTTAACATCGGACTGATCACGGTGCCTAAGTCGCCATGATGAGAGATGAGCTCGGACGTCAAAATCAGACTCTCAACAGATATGTGAAGATTTCTTTGTTGCTTCACGCAGCTGTTTTGCTAATTTTCACCGTCGATGCGGTGTTTTTTACGGATGAGCCAATTCAATTCGAACAGTCTGTTCGTGTAGATCTGGTGGCCCTGCCAGATAAAATCAGCAAGGAAATGCCGCCGGCGGCAGCTGAAAAAACACCTGAAAAAAAGGCTGAGGAAAAATCCAGCCCACCACCGGTCGAAAAAAAAGTGAAGCTGCCAAACAAGAAAACAGACACGGAAGCGGTTAATTTAGATAAAACCAAAAACAAACAAAAGCTGGCGATGGAAAAATTGAAACAAATGCAAGCTCTTGAGGAAATTCAAAAGGAACTCGATAAAGAGGCGCAAAAAAAAGCAGGCGCCAATATTAAATTCAAGGGCAACGTCATTTCTCCGGGCACTGCTTTGACCGGGATTCAACGTCTGCAGGCAGATACATATCTGGAGCAAGTTCACAGTCATATGGTGGCCAATTGGTTTCTGCCCGAGTACCTCAGAAAACGGCGACTTCGTACTGACGTCCTGGTCAAATTTGACCAAAATGGTCAAATTCTTTCCAAAGAGGTGGTTCGCTCCAGTGGAAATCCTACTTTTGATGATTTTGTTTTAACGGCGATCCAGAAAAGCTCGCCAGTCCCTGCCCCTCCAGCAAAATTTATGAGAATATCTGAAGTGGAAGGTTTTTTATTTAAGTTCAGTGACGATAACAATTGAGGTGTTGCTATGAAAAAAAGAGTTCTGTTTCTTTCGGCCCTGTCCTTTGTCTGCGCTTTGATCCTTGCCCCTCATGTTTCCGGGGCCGAGACTTCTTCTGGATCACAAATTCAAATTGATATTAAAAACGCCAAAGCAAAAAAGAGCCTGGTGGCATTTGCACCCCTGCAATTCATCGGAAATCCCGCCACCGCAAAAAATTACCAGAGCGTCGGTTCTGAACTTTTTCGTGTGATCTTCAATGATCTCAGCGTTTCCAGCTATTTTCAGTTCATTTCTCAGAACGCATTTTTAGAGGACACAACAAAGACCGGCATTCGTCCATTTCCTACCGATGCAAATGGCTTCAAATTTGATACCTGGAAACAGATCGGAACAGATTTTTTAGTCCGAGGGAACTTCACTATTTCCGGGGATGATATTTCATTGGAAATTTATGTCTACAATGTCACCAAAACAGATCTCGTCCTTGGGAAAAAATACAAGGGCCCGACCAAGGCTCTTCGCCGAATTGCACACACTTTTTCCAACGACTTTATGGAAGCTCTCACCGGCAGCAAAGGAATGTACTTGTCTAGGCTTGTTGTCGCCAGTGATCGTGGCGGTGGCAAGTTCAAAGAAATATACGTGATGGACTGGGATGGAGAAAATGTCGAGAAAATCACTAACCACCGCTCGGTAACTCTGTCGCCAACATGGTCTCCGGACGGAAATAAAGTCGCATATACGGCTTTTGTTCAGCGGGCAAAAACAAAAACCCGCAATGCAGATATGTTTA
>PEZR01000093.1:8847-9536 GCA_002773975.1 Bdellovibrio sp. CG10_big_fil_rev_8_21_14_0_10_47_8 | reverse complement strand
ATTTCCCAAGGGGGAACACCGGACATCTATAAAATGGGCATTGACGGCGATTTGATCGGCAAAATTACCAATGGCCCTCGAGGCGCCATGAATGTCGAACCCTCGATCAGCGCCGACGGGAAAAAAATTGCCTTCTCTTCAGATCGAAGCGGGCAGCCGATGATTTATATTATGAATATCGATGGCACTGGGGCTAAAAGAATTACCTTTGCAGGAAAATACAATGCAACACCAGCTTGGTCACCTGATGGAAAACGTCTTGCCTTTTCCGGCTGGGCCGATGATCACTTTGATATTTTTACGATGAATGCTGATGGAACCGGCATGGTTCGAATCACATCTTCCAGGAAACCCAATGGCAAGTGGGCTCAGAACGAGGACCCTGTCTACTCTGTTGATGGCCGACATCTCGTTTACACGAGCAATCGCACGGGTGTGAATCAAATCTATATTTCAAACTTGGATGGCTCGGAAGAAAGACGAATCACATCGGATAGCCACAGCTACTTTAAACCCAAGTGGTCCAAAAATATCGAATAAAATAAAAGGCCACTTCTATGATGCCAGTTCTCTCAAAGCTTGATTCCTACTCTGAGTCCGAGCTTGAGAGATTGGCCCATTTTTCATCGGCGTTTTCTCGATACAAAATGATGCTCCAACAGCCCATGCCTCAGTCCTTTGCTGATCAG
>PEZR01000093.1:7093-8749 GCA_002773975.1 Bdellovibrio sp. CG10_big_fil_rev_8_21_14_0_10_47_8 | reverse complement strand
CCGATGAAATTGTTCGACTGGCCTGCGATCATCTCGGCCAGATCCATTTTTCAAATTTTTGTCTCCTTGCGCTTGGGAAATGGGGGGCAGAGGAGCTCAACCTGAGTTCGGACATTGATCTCATTTTGATTTCCAACCAAGAAGACGAGCAGGCCAAAGTTTTTCTGCGAGAGCTACAGGGCCTCTTAAGCCACTCGACCACTTGCGGATTTGTTTTTCGGACCGATTTTGATTTGCGCCCCGGGGGACGCATGGGCCCGCTGGTTCCGACAGTTGATCAGTTTGAGGATTACTATGGGAACTATGGGGAAGCTTGGGAGAGACTCGCCTTTGTGCGCATGCGCCCAATTTGGGGATCTGAACAAATTACCCAGCGCCTGACCACGTTTGCCCAAAAGTTTTCTTACCGACGCCATCTTGATTATACTTTGATGAAGGACCTTCAACAACTTCGGCAGAGAATTCACTCGCAACATGGACATCGATCAACCCCAGAACAAATGGACCTCAAACTCGGCCTTGGGGGAATTCGCGACCTTGAACTTTTTGTCCACACCCTGCAGGTCATTCATGGCGGAAAAGATCTTTCGATGCGGCAGCAAAGAACATCTGCAGCACTCCGAGAATTGGAAAAAAAAGAGCTTCTTCCAAAAGATGATATTCACTTTTTAAATGCCCACTATTGGTCACTGCGGCACTGGGAAAATCTGGTGCAGATCGAAAACGATCTGCAGACGCACCTCCTGATCACTCAGTCTCCGGCGTTTCAGTCCCACCAACAACAACTGGAAACTCTTAAGACAGACATGCACCAATGTGATCATATTGTGAGCAGCCTGCTAGGCCGAGTAAGTTCACAAGCTCGTTCCGTACCAGAAAATTTGCCAGAACAAATTCAATGGCTGAGATCATTGGGATTTTCCCAAGAAACAGTCGAAGCCATTTGGCCCAATTTAATTAATCAGACCGTTTTTTCAAGACAAAAGGAAAGAGATGAAAATGATCGACAGAGATTTCTGTATCTCTTCATCGAAGAAATTTCTCGGTATCCCGAGACCCAAAATCGATCTCTGTCTCTGTTGCAAGATTTTTTAAAATCTATGCGCGCCAAAGCCACCTTTTTTTCATTGTTTCTTAATCAAGAAAGTTTGGTTGCGCAGGTGGCGAGAATCTTTGCCAACTCCCCCTATTTGGCGGGCCTTCTGATTTCAAGACCAGAACTCCTTGATAGCTTTGTTTTTCGCTCTCAACAGAGCCTCAACGGGGACGATCCTCAAGAGGTTCTCAGTCATCTCAGCGAGAAGAAACTTCTGAGTGAGTTGATCAACGGATTTCAATTTCTAAATAGTCTCGATTTGCCGGCACTGATCTCTCGACTCACGGAGACAGCGGATGAAATCACCCAATCTCTTTTAAAAACAATTGATGGAGGACGAGAAAACTCTCTTTTAATTACCGCCCTCGGCAAATGGGGTGGATGTGAGTTGGGCCTCCGTTCCGATTTGGATTTTATTTTTCTTCTAAAACACGAACCTCAAGAAGAAGATCTAAAAAAAGCCCGACGTTTCTTTTTCCGTCTGACTGAAACCCATCAGCGCGGGGGCTCCCTGTACTCGATTGATCTACGGCTAAGACCTTCTGGCAAGGGGGGTTTCG
>PEZR01000093.1:0-7065 GCA_002773975.1 Bdellovibrio sp. CG10_big_fil_rev_8_21_14_0_10_47_8 | reverse complement strand
ATACCTGAGCACAGAGGCCACGGCCTGGGAACGCCAGGCCTATTTGAGAGCCCGAGTTTTACACACCCCCGAGCTGAGTAAAAAAATTCACCAGGCCTGCATTCAGAGGCCTCTTCGCAAGGATGAACTTCAGGAGCTCGAGCGAATTCGGTTGGAATTGAAAAAGAAGTCTCAGCAAAGCGAAACTCGTTTTGATTTAAAGTACAGTGCCGGAGGATTTGTGGATATTGAGTTGGCACTGCAAGCTTGCATTTTGAAGAAGCAGGTTCTGCCGCAATCAACTCAAACTGAAAGCCTGCTCCGTCAATTCAGCACCGAGAATTCTGCTTGGAATGAACTCATTGAACCCTACTATTTTCTGCGCCTGATTGAGCAGCTGCAGCAAGCTTTGATTACGAGCGCAGAAGGCACAATTGAAATCTCTTCGGAAAATTTCCGCTCCTTAGCGACTCTTCTGCAAATAAACGAGGATACGCTGTCCGAAAAAATACGCTCTGCATTGAATGAAGCTCTGAGACTCTTGAATGCTCTTGACCCCCGAAGACAGCAATAATAACTCTTGGGGATTGAAATTCGAGGTGAAAAAAGATGATTCTGAAAAACAGCTCCATCAAACACAGTTATATTAAGGCCCTTTGGATTTATGCCGTTGCTCTTTTCCTGGTTTTTTTGAGTTTCCATTCGGAAGCCAATGCGAAAGACACAACGCCGAAGGCCGCCACAAAAAAATCTGCTAAAAGTACCGACGCTAAAAAAGTTGAAAAAAAGGAAAAAGATATGATCGCAATTTTTGAAACCAACAAAGGAACCTTCAAAGTAAAACTCTTCAAAGACAAAGCTCCAAAAACAGTGGAAAACTTTGTGGGTCTTGCGGAAGGAACCAAAGAATGGACTTCTCCAGACGGCAAAAAGACAAAAAATCATTTCTATGATGGTCTCAAATTTCACCGTGTTATTCCCAATTTCATGATTCAAGGTGGAGATCCACTTGGAAATGGCACCGGCGGTCCCGGATACAAATTTGGGGACGAATTTGACCCTTCATTGAAACACGACAAACCCGGCATGCTCTCCATGGCGAACGCGGGACCCGGCACCAATGGCAGTCAATTTTTTGTGACTGTTGCTGCAACTCCTTGGCTAGATGGAAAACACACGATTTTCGGTGAGGTCACCGAAGGTATGGATGTTGTTCAAAATATCTCCAAGGCCCAAACAGGCTCAATGGATCGCCCCGTTGAAGACATCGTTATTCAACATTTGAAAATTGAACGTAAATAAACTCGGCCAAAACTAGATCAGTCGTTGGATATAATGAGCGCCGATCGCAAAAATCAGCGGCGCCGAATATCCCCAATGAATAAATCGTCGGGGAACCCTTGCCATGTAGACCTGATATTCAGGGGCTTGGGATAAAAGCCGCTCTTCCTCTGTTGCTCTTAAATAGAATCCAAAAGATGACAAAATCCAAGCTCCGAAAACATCCAAACGGGGCACCAGTGGGAATATAAGAAGACCAATGTGTATGTAAGCGGAATACATTGGATGCCGAAGATATTGATAAGGTCCTTTGACCACCACCTTGCGCCAGGACGGCATCAGTCCAAAACTTCGTCCCTGCATGGTGACAGAAAGAATTAGGGCAAGACAGTAAAAGATCGCTGCGGTGACCAGATAAGGATCCACTCTGTGAGAGACCAAAGAAATATATCCAAAAGTGTAGGATGCAAAGATCACGTTCAGAGCAAGCCCAAGAATTACCTTCCAACTAACCAAAACTTTTTGTGGACGAGTATTAAGAACAAGAAAAACAATGACAATTCCCGGAAGAACCACTTGAGATAAATACCAGTAGAGGTCTAGCTTTTCTCGAAATGTACTTAACAGCTGGAAAAATGAATAAAGAAGAAGTCCTGGGAAAATAATCTTCTCGACGACGAACACAAATTTTTCAAAGTTGATATATTTTCTCATCAATTAGTTACACGTGTATTTTAAATACATATCCGGAAACATTCCTCCACCCGAAATCCACTGCATACAGGTCTGCCCAGCCGTAGAACAGGGCGCCCCCTCAGAAACGCCAGCACAGGCCGGAGCATCACCAGCTGACCCAGATCCACCGATATGCCAAGCATGACCTCCTCCGCCACCACCACCGCCGGAAAGTGTTGTTGGAGTGGTCGCCAAAGTTGTTGTCGGCGTAGACCCTGCCGCTGCGACATTGTTATTGAAAGAAGTAATGGCGGCATCGACCTGATCTTCATCATAAATGCTTCCGGTGGAGGCCGGCGTTACTACAGATCCTCCGGCTGAACAATAGACACAGGAATAAGTTTTAAATCCACTGGATTTAGAGGCCTGGAAATCAACCATCTCGCGAGGCACGAATACATTTGGAGAGCTTGGGCAAGCACAACTGTTGGTGGTTGGATTGACGCTCTGACAGGCGCCGGTAGTACTGACAGTATACCCTCCTCCATACAAACAACCACCCATTGCGGATGCAATATCACAGTGACCGGTGGCGATGTTGAAGAGTCCGCCAATCTGTGTGCAAGAATTCGCATCCTGCGCCGGAGGCCCACAGGCCGTTATTTTTCCAATGGTGGTATCGACGGCCAATAAAAATGGAATCGTGATGGGACGAGGATCCCCCCCGACTAGTCCCTGTGTGGGCTTGAAGCGGAGAAACATAAATGCGTTGTACAGTTTCTTTGTTCCAACCATGTTCAGTGATGTGGCCGACTGAGCGGGGGTTATAATTTTGACCTCTGCCAATTCAATACCAGGGGATATTTCGTCGCCGACATTTAAGTTCCCGCCGGTGGGTCCCATTCCGCATAGTTTAGCCCACTCAACGCTAACCCCGAAAGTTTTTTCAGCTGAAGACAGACAACTGCTCGAGACAATCAATGATGAACAGGTTGTTTCATTCTCTAACGCTGCTGAAACAGTCTGTGAGAAACTGCGAATTTGATTTCTTACCTCGACTGCCTTTGCATTTTGTTTCGAATAGACAAAAAGACTGGCCATCGCCAAACTGACGATCACCAAAATGACTAAGGCCACCAGGGCCTCCATAATGCTGAATCCATTTTTTGATCTAATGACTCTCAATTAAAACCTCGTTTAAAAAACACCACTAAAATCCATTGATCCAAAGTCCGGAAAGGTCACACAGTAATCAGTCCAACCATATTTATCAGTACAACTGAGACAAGCCGCTGACTCGGTGCCAGCATCACAGGCTCTTGATCCGGCGGCTGGAACTGGGGGCGACACCAAGGTTGTGGTTGGACTCGCAGAAATTGTACTCGATGAAACACAGACCCAAGCAGACCCAGAATAGACAGACGTCTGACCGGTGGGACAAGCTGGAGGCGCGGTTGAAGACGCCGTTGTATAACCGCTATACAAAGAATCTAAGGAGTCCTCGTCAAATGTGGGTGCGCTGGAGGTCACCGATCCACCCGCTGAAAATCCAACACATTTCACACACTGAATCACTTCGAGCACCGCAGATTTGGTGGGCGCATAGTCGATCAACGTTCTCGTGGAAAATCCCTGTGGACAGACGCATTGATTTCCCGTGAACGCATTGCCGGTGGTGCAGTTCGTTCCGCCAATTCTGGAAAAAGCCCCGCCATATTTGCAGCCCCCAAAAAGAGGCGCCATTTCGCAACTGCCGTCAGGTTGTGTAATTCCACCAACTGATTCGCAGAGATTTCCTTGCACCAGATCTGGGCTTCCCATGGTGGTTGGATCTTCCGCACAGGTTCGCAAACGATTACTTGCATCTGTCCAATACAGAAAAGGAACCGACAAGGGAATCATCGGAACCCCATCCACGTTCATCTCGACCCGCACGATACCAATCGATTTCGAGTAGCTTTTTTTAGACACATCACCCAGAGACAACATCTTAACTTGATAGGACTTGGGTGGCACCACCTGCCGGATCGTCAATTTGGTCATCTGAATTTTCTGATTAATCTCTGTCGTCCCAGAAAGATTGAATCCTTCTCGGCCATCAAAATCATAAAGTGTCATATTCGCTTCCGACGATCCCGAATAGGTCATGCAGGTCGCTTCTGTTCCCAATTTGCACTTCAGAAGTTTATAACATTGCTTGGGATCTTGCAGCGTTCGAATTGTTGCCATGATCAGACGATTTTTTTCCGACGAAACCTCGGCATCGGCCTGAACCTTGGAGCTATTGATCGCCAACTGGCCAACAATAAAACCAACAATGGAAAAAAGTGCCAACCCAATGAGAATTTCGATCATTGAAAGGCCTTTTTGATTGAAAGATCTATTCATCTCTTATCCTTCACTATGGAAAAGAACTAAAGTTAACGCCGGACCAGCCACTGGAATAGCTGGATAGAAACTCGTCCACGGCGCCTTCATTAAAAATGGGTTCGGAGTTTCCTGAAGTCACCCCGGCCGAAGCCGCATTGCATGTTAAGCACTGGTAAACGGTCAATCGAGAAGACTTCGCGGGTTGATAATCCACCAACAGTTTAGAGTCATATCCGGTGGGGCAAGCGCAAGCGCCACTTCCCACATAGGTATTGCCGATATTGCAGCTTCCGTTGAGCATTGAATATGTTCCGCCATATTTGCAACCACCGAACTGCTCGGCGATATTGCACTGACTGTTTTTAACTTGGCCCGGATCAAAGCCGACATAGTTGACATTGCCAGTCCCAGCATTGATGGGAGCCACTCCCGAGGCGGCCGTGCAATTTGCAATCACCGAAGGAGCTACACAACTGATAACTTTGTTACCAGGGGTTTCCCAGTAGACCACATCCAGCTCCAGAGGAGCCATTTCCCGCACTCCAAGAACCTGAGCGGTTCGATTGACAGCAAAGACTAACTTTCCCTGTTTCAGAGAAGTTGGCACATTGAGTTCCTTTGGAGTAATCCCGCCGTCATCGTAAAAATAAGTAATGTCCACATTCGGTGCAATGGTAGCGGCGGGCTGTATACGCAGCTGTTGAATCGTCAACAGCTCATATTGAGAGCCCTCTGTGACCTCTGAGATGGTCCCAGCCTCGGTCGGCAAATTGAGAGTCAAGGGGCCCGTGCTATTGGTACAAGTTGAAGAAGCTCCGGAACACATTAGTTTTGTGCAAGTAGCGCTATCTCCAACCATGCGTTGAAGCATCTCCGTTATTTGCAGAAAACGAGCCTTCTGCTCCATGGCAGCTTGTTCCTTGCGTAAATTAATAAAAATCTGACCTACTATCATCGAGACCGTAGCAACCATCGCTGTTACCATTAAAACAGTAATCAGAGACATTCCTCTTTGATCTCTCATCATCATGATTTCTCCCCGACAGACGTATCACTTTAGTATAAGCAATTTGCTTGACGATTCACTAATAAAAAGACTCCAATAGTTGCCATAAGGGCTAGAATGAAACTGATTGAAATTGTTAGATCTTATAAAGAACTCATTGCTGTTCTCGTCATTGGCGGGCTCCTCTTTGCCGTCGGAAAAAATCTCAAAACGAAACAGAATAATGAAGAGCAAACAGCGACCACACTTGTTCGTCCCTCTTCGTCTCCAGCCGTCGAAAAAAATTCAGCCACAAGTGGCTCCTCTCAAACGAAGGCGTCTCAATATGAGCCATCTAAAATTCCCGCTCCAGATGTTACTGGCAACGCACTTAAACAGTTTCTAACAGACCATCGAATGCAGCTTGAGCTTCCGCCCGTGTTTTCATTTCGGTCAGTCGCGGTCAATGGGGGTCGCACTTCAATGTTGGTGGGAACAGCTTTCGGCGGCTCAATTTTATTGGGTATTCATGTTTATGACCAAATCAGCAGTCGTGATCAGGCTTTTCAAGAAATGCTCTCCGCTCTGAGAATTTCCAAGGAAGAGGTGAAAAGTCTTCCACTGGAGCTCAAAAAAGCAAACGGCTTGATTGACCCTGAACTTTTTGAAATTGATTCGAATGGATTGACCAGCTTGGTGGTTCTTGGGAAAAATGCCTACAAACAGAACCAGTATGTGGCTCTCGGGGTCGGTTTTCGGGTTTACAATCAGACCCGAGAAAACTTTGCCAATGCAATTTACTCAAAATTTAAAATTCTTCCTTAAGACGTGAATCAAAAGCTCCGTCACTGGAAAAATAAGCAACAGACCTAACAAGCTGACCCATGGCCCCGTTCTCAGAAATGCCCCCCACGAATCCGTGAAAAAATAGATCACCATAAAATGGGTAAAATAAAAGAGCCAAAATTTATTGGTCAGTGCAAAACGTGACAAAAAGTGCACCCAGGGTTTTTTTGAAAGAAAGGACTGAACCTGTTCAAAAAAGCTGAGTCGAATAAAAAACACAATCCAAATCAAATGGCTCCATAAAATCGAGGGCGGCTGACGAAACGACAAACAGTCATAGGTCGATCCCGCCTGAATCGAGGTATAAGTACCAAGAAGCGGCGTCGTTATGCCAAGAAGGACCGGCCAGACATAAAGCTCCCATGAGCGACGCCGAGACCACACGCTCCTCTGGGCCCAGGCTCCTAAGCCGTAGCCGGACCAAATCAATCCAATCCAGGGAAGGAGTGGGAAACTGCCTTGTTCAATCTGACAGTCCCCCACGAAAATTTCTTTCAGAAAATGATGAGAAAAGTGGGTCCAAATATTCCAAAACGGAATCCAAGTCAGAAAAAATCCAAAAAGACCGGCACCAATAATAATTCTATAATTGGTCTTCTGCAGAAGATAAATGCTGAGAAAACCAACAATGAGAAGTGGATAAATATCCCAATTCAAATAGTACATGTCCCCGGGATAATGGGTAACCAGAGAAAAAAGAATCCATCCGAGCACCAAGAACCCAACAAACTTGATTGGCTTCTTTAGCCCGCGATATCCCATCAAAAAAAATGAAAGAAACAAGATCGCAAAACCACTGAATCCCAAGGTCCAGGCGAAATACTTCACGGCCTTCCAGATGACGAAGCTCGGAAGAAACGGAAAATACTCATGGGAGTTGGCCCCCTCCCACAGAGCACTGGAATAGTGCCAAATCATAATCGCAATCA
>PEZR01000091.1:599-11419 GCA_002773975.1 Bdellovibrio sp. CG10_big_fil_rev_8_21_14_0_10_47_8 | reverse complement strand
GTCTTTGATAAGAAAAATTTCAAAATCCGAACTTTGATCATGAGCATCTAGTGTTGGAGAAAATGACAAAAGAGTGTTTCTATAGGCCGCTTCACCTTCATTATAGATGAATGTAAATACCTCGCGCTGTTTCGCCAATGCGGGGGGCTGAAAGAACAAAACAAATCGGTGCTGTTCAGGGTTAAAGCGCGCAAACAGGTCGTACCCATTAATGTCGGCCACTTTCTTTAAAAACTCGTAATCGCTCATTCCTTTCTTTTGGGTGCGATCGAATACTCCTGTTGTCTTTCTTATATTTTCAAATGATCGTGGATCTGTTGTTGAAATATCAAATCCATTTCGGGAACCAATTATGGATGCAATTTGGCTGTCTCTGAACCCTTTATATGAGACACCCCCTTTTGGACGGCGTCGAGCTGCTCGGTGAAGGAGGTCAAATGCCTCAATCGTTAATGTTGGAAATCCATCGGCTGGATAGTCCGGAGTTTTTTTCACAACCGAAGCGGCACCCACTGTAAATAGACTATTGCCATAGCCCATCCGAATTTCAACAATGTGGCCTTCAGAGAATAGTTTGGAGTCTCCAAAAGACGAGACTGATCGTTCGCCAGAGTTGTCAATTTGGCTCTCTAACTTAATTTCAAGACGATCAAATTGGTCAGCATTATCTTCATAAGTGACTTCGCTAATAAACGATTTTACATCTTCTGTGACGGCAAACGGTTGGGCACCTTTTTGACTTGCTCGAATGAGAAGTTCATAGTTTGGGGCATAATAATCGCGCTCCAACTTCTGGCCAGGGGTCGTTGTTTTCAACGCCCCTATGCCTAGTTTACCTGCATTTATGGCAGATATAATGCCCACTTAATTGTCCTCCTATACAAATATTGTTGTTGGCCTATTCCTGGCCGCGAGTTTCAACTCTCTTAATGACAAATTTTCCTGTGTGTTTTTCAGTGCTACACTTTGTTGAGTCACTGGTATTGTGATAATCTCGGCTCCCTCAACAAGATTGACCTTGTCGCCTGGTTGTAAATTGGCGATCTCAGGTTGTGTACGCCTTAAAATATCTCCCAGTATGGCCTGTCCATATTCGGAAGCAGCAATCGACTCAAAAGTTTGGCCCTGTTTAGCTGTGATAGTCTTCCCAATTGTGTGAAGAGATCCTCCTGGGATGTTTACGAGGCGCTTTACCTGAGCAACAATCCCAACTCCTCCAGCAACGACGCCAGCCGCAAACTTAATTTGTGAAGCTAACGAAGTGGCCGCATCTCCAATTTCTTTGTCTTCAATGACCTGAAGCTCTATGTCGACAATTGCACCACGAAGCGATCCATCACTTCGAAGTTCGTCATACCGAAATCGGACCCCTCGAACAAAGCAGCTAAAATTGACTTCAGTACCAGCACTAAAGAGAAACTTCGGAGCACGCTTCAGATCACGATTTCTCCTGGCAAACGATTTTAATAGATTGATCTGCTGTTTGATGTTTTTGAGACTATTAGTTGCAAATAATCGTGATGTGAACGTAAAGGTTTCGGCCTCACCTCTGATCCACTGAAAGTCGGGCTTACCTTTATTAACCGAGGTCGTTTCTCCTAAAAACGCTCCGATGGATTCAGTCATGTTCTCTGCCAAGAATTGGCCTTCGAATTCTTTCTCAAAACCTGGATCAATACCTGTAAGCTTCCAGGTTTTCCCTCCAAATCCAAACAATTCTCCGACGACATCAAGAAATCCCATACTATTTCACCCCAAATGCTAGGCCATTTTGTAATGATCTGCGCTTTGTTAGAGGATCAATTGAACGTCCATTGGCTTCGGCATTTTCAATCTGTGCTCTTGTTAATATAATATTTAGGTCTTTACCCGACACTCTTGTTACCAACTCACCGGAGAGCTTCATCGGCCCAGAGCTTTGAGGTGAGGCTTGGGGTATGGGTTGTGCTCTTCGTGCAGCAGCGATAATCCTCTCTTCGTCTAGTGGTGCAGTGATGGCTCGTTGCTGAACGGATGCTGTTGCTATTTTTTGATTTTCAAAGCCAGCAGGACTCGTCTGTGGGCGTAGGTCGATTACTCTTGCAGAAGGAACCTCTGCGATGGCTTTCGGTATAGTCTGTGTCAGGGCAGTTGGTGTCGTCGCTACGTTGGTCGATGGTGTGGGGCTTTCAGCCACTGTTTTGAGAGCAACCGCAGGTGATGTTTCAAGAGTAGGAAGTGCTGCAAGGCTTTGTTTTAAACTAGTGACGTCAATTCCTGCAATTTGTAGAGCCTTTTTCCCAAGAGTAGTCTCTGCAATGGAGGCGATGACCTTTTTAATTACAGAAATCACTCCCCGAAATGGGAGGGTGAGCGCATCGAAGATGAATCCTCCGACAGTTGTAAAGATACTCTTTAGTATTCCAACAATTGGATTGACTACAATGTTGATCAATCCGCTGAATGCGCTGGCGGCAAAGTTAACTATTCCCGTCCATAGTTTTGAAAAAAATGAGCCTAAAGGTTCAAATACGGCCACAATGAAATTTGCCGTTTCTTGAAATACCGCTTGAGCCACTCCTGCGACAAACTTGACGAGCGGTACAAAGGGCTCAAAAGTTTGTGAAATTTTCTGCCATATAAATGTAAAGACTGAGGCAATTTCATCTCTGAAGACGTAAAACGCGACTCCAACGGCAACCACAGCCGCGATAATTCCCAGAACAGGAGCACTAACAGCACCCACAACCGTTGCGATAATGCCAAATGCTACTTGTGCTATACCAGATACAATACCGAATACAGCTCCAAGGAATTGAAAAGCGCCAACTATTCCAGTGATGATTGGACCTAGCACAAATAGACCCGCAGCAATGGATCCCAATACAGGAGCTGCGACAGCTCCAATTGCAATCACCTTTGCTGCCAGCTTACCGAACTCCTTTGCTGTAAGATTAGACTCACCCAGAACCGGTTTTAAGAAGTTGAGAATATCATTGAAGACTTCTTTACCAGCAGTTTTGACTTCCTCAAATCCTTCGATGAATCCCTTTGCGAAGTCCAAAAAATCTTGAAATGGTATTCCTGCGAAGGATTTAGTCAATTGTTCTGCCGTAGCATTACCACCTCGTGTGGCAGTTTGAAATCCCTCGGCCATTATTGAGAAGAAGTCTGTTCCAACCTTAACCAAACCTTGCAATGGTCCTGTCACTAGGCTGCCCACCTCTATAGCGAGACCCGATACCGCAGATGTAAAGAGAGTAAATTGCCCTTTTAAGTTATCTAGTCGAATTGCGGCCATTTTTTTCGCGGTCCCCTCGGCACCAGCAAGTTGAAGCCTTAGAGCAACAAGTGTTGGAATTTCCCTACCAATGGCAACGTCAATGTTTTCGCCAACTAACTGTGCTCCCTTCTTAATCGAATCAAAGTTTTTTTCATTAATCACTGTTGATTCAGTCAATTTAGACTGGAAGGCACCAAAGGCGGTCGCTCCACGAATTCCAAATATTTCTGCGGCAGCCGCAGTTGCCTCTAATGGATCCTTCGCTCGTTGTACGGCTTTTGCAACATTGGCCATAATTACTTCGACTGGAAGGAGTTTCTTTTGACCATTTACGACTCTAAGGGTTGCTGCTTCAAGTCCATCCTTTCCTCCAAATAGTTTAATTGCCTCCTTTGACGGAGTGGATAATTTCAAAAGAGCATTTTTTAAGGCCGTGCCCGCAAGTGATCCTTTAACACCTGCATTTGCCAAGATACCCATCGCGGAAGCGGTTTCCTCTAAACTTAAGCCCACGTTCTTAGCAATTGGAGCTGCGAACTTCATCGCCTCTCCAAGCTGAATAAAGTTGGTGTTAGTTAAGGCTGTGGTAAGCGAAAGGGCATCGGCCACCTTTCCGGCGTCACTTGCTGGTCGTGCGAAAGCGCCAAGTTGACCAGCCACAATATCTGCCGCATCACCAAGGCCAACTCCCGATGCTGCGGCAGCATCTAAAACGCCTGGCAGAGCTTCAATAATTTGTTGGCTGGTAAAACCCGCACGAGCTAAAAATTCCGCTCCTTCACCAGCTTGTTTGGCAGTGAATGCTGTCGTGGCACCCAGTCTCTTGGTTACTTCGTTGAGGCCCTCCATTTCCTTTGGAGTTGCTAATAGAACTGATCGAACAATTGAAAGCTGCTCTTCGAAGTCTGCTGCCGTTTTTGTGGCGAAAGCGACACCTACAGTAAGAGGTGTCGCAGCAATCGCCGCCCCTCTGATTCCTTGTCCTACTTTATTAAGAGATGCCCCAGCCTTTGATATGCTAGATTTTAAGTCGTTGAATTTAGTCTTAGTGCGAGTGAGGGAAGCCTCTGCACCAGAAGAATTAAATTTTAATATGGCGTTGAATGCGAATGCCATCGTTTACCTTCCCAAATATTTCATCTTCCCAGAGGGAGTAGGTGTCCTGGTTCCAGTCCGCGCCTTTTCAATCTCCTCGTTTTCTCGTTCCTTTTGCTTTCTCAGTCGCTCAAGAAACCAATGGAAGTCCTTTCGTTTCATACTTCGAATGTCCGATAGTGTTAAACCCCCACTCATTCCATAAAGAAGATTGAATGTTCCCTCCAGCGCCTCGTCCCTGGTGGTTACAGGGACGAACTGTCGAAAAAAAAGTTGTAACTCCAATCTAGAAGCCTGAACCACTCAGACTTACAGTGAATACATTCGCCCTTCATTGCCATTAAAGGACCGGCGTTGTTTTCAGTGATGGCACTTGAAATTTTCTCGATGTCGATTTTTTTCATCTTCTTGATGACAAGGTCGATGGGATAATTTTTTTCTTTGCCTCCGTCATCTTCTGCATGTGCATTAGCGATACTTGAGCGAAATAGGATCTGTTTCATTTTTCCGGCGTTTTCGGCGACGTCGGGTGTTGCCCGTTCCATTGTGTCCCACTTAGAAATGTCGTAGGTCACGCTCGATACCACGTCACCATTATCCATAAGAATGGGTTTCATCAATTCATAGGTATGCTGTCGCTCATGCTCTTCTTCTTTAACGTGAACTTCCAGTGTTCGTAGGTCCGCAACGAATCCCTTGTTCAACTTCTTACAGTGCGGGCATGTCACGTCCATTTTTAGATCGTAACCCAATTCTTCTGTACGAAGGAAGATGTACATATACATGACATTGGTGAATTCAAGCTGATTGACAGTAAGTATTTGGTCTTCTTTGGACAGTTCTTGAAAGCTTTCTCCGCAAAAGCGATCTAGAAGTAAACACATCATTTGGCTTACAAGACTGCCGACGTTCTTAGCGTTCGATTGAATTTTTGATATTTTCTCTTCGACTTCCATATCCCAATCGAGAAAACTAAAGGAACGATCTTGGACTGGCTGTCCATCACGTCCATTTCTCAATATGGGGAGATTTGCTCCTAATTCATCGAGAGTAGCCACTCTGTAAATCTTGGGTTTTTCAATTGATTTTTCTTCAGTCACGTCATTCCTCCAATTAGCAATCCCGAAGAGTGCTTTGTTAGGAAATTTTTATTGTTGCTTTAAATGGGTTGCACGCTATCTGCCGAAAACGTCCACTCAATCAAAGCTGGTTCACCTTCATTTGCTAAATCCAGGTCTGGCCCCTTTTTCTTCATAATCCAAAGACCAGTAAGGGAGTTGGTTGATGCCACATTCCCGTGAATATCTCGTTTGATGAGGGTGCCAACTTTTTTATAGGTTGGAGTAACGGGATCGCGGCCCTCTCGGAGCCAGAACTCAAGAGCTGCCCTTTCAGCCGTGTGGTGTTCAAAGCTCGTCGCAGTAAATTCCACAGGCTTATGGTTCCCACCAGAGGCCTTGGTTCTATCTGGGAGATCGACCGCCTCAGTTTCATCTTCAAATCCGCTGATAGTCGTAAATACAATCGGGGGAAGCCCGACTACGATCAGTTCGTAGTTGTTGACTGGGATATGTCCTGATTGGACAGCGCCTTGTAAGACCATACTACTCACCCCTCATTTCAATGGCATACACCATATGCCGTTTAATATTAAAAAACGCACCTCTCATTACGCAGCCACCGATTCCGTCACACCGAGCTCAGATACTGTGATGATGAACTGCTTGGTAGTGTCTGCAATTCGCAGTCGAATCTCAGCATGCTTCTGTCCAAGTGATCGAGTGAGGTCCGTATTGTTTTCAGCATCAATCTTGATCTGAACTGCATCGTCGAGGTTGACTCCTCTTATCGCACGCTTTGCGAATTCAGGAATGAAGAAGGCTCTAAACGTTGATTCGAGTAACTTGTCTGATTGCTCATCGTTGATGCTAAAGATGATAAAATCGAAGTTCTCTAGGAATACATTTTCAACATGAGAGAGGTATTCGCGCTTGTGCTTAAAGCGTCTCTCATTGCCAACATTTTCATCGCCCCAAAGGATGAAATTTCCATCCTTGAACTTGATCATGTTAATTCCAGCAGCATCGAGAAATTCTTCATCCAACGCCCGACCTTCAAAACCATCAGGAAGCGCAACGACATTCGATAAGATGACATCAACTCCTGCTGCCGCTTTGTGAAAACCTTGAAAGTCATTTGCAATTTTGGCTTCGCGTCCGTGGATTGCACCAGTCTGACTGGTAAGTTTGAGTCCAGATCCGCTTGGGTTTTGGACCTTTGCAAATGATGGGAATTGAACAACTGCAAAGTCATTTTTTCCAACAGTCTCATTGATAAATTGATCGGCAGCATCTTCTGCCGTGATGTTGGCCGGAATCTCATACCGATACTGCCAGTTCTGACTTTCTGCAAAGCTGGCACCGGCTGATTGAATTGATGATGCTGTTACACCTGGGGTTGCAAGCTTTACCAAGCCAAGGTTTCGACCACGTAATCCCTTAAGGGGAGAGGTGTCGGTGTCATAAGCATTGACGAAATCCACATCTGCGATTTCGGCAATACCGTCATATCCTCCGCCGAGCTCTTGAATGTATTCAACACGGAAGTTATCTCCAACAGAGGCATCGTTTGTCATTTGTGAACCAGCTTTGACAGTAATTGTGTCAGCAGTGTTTCCTATGATTCTAAATTTAATCCGCCTTTCTACGACATTGGGAGTGAGTGTTCCCCCAACGAGCTTGCCCACCTCAAGCGGAGTAACAAATACGGTTAGAGTGTCGCCAATTGCGAAGTTCTTGCTGAAGTCTTTACTGATATCCACGATTGTGAATCCAGCACCAAAGTCATTTGGGGCCACAAAAGGGACTCCGGAAATGGCGGTTAATCCGGTCAAAAACGGCATTTTCTGGCTTGTATAATCCCAAACCTGGTCAATTCCGCCTGTCAAAGTGGCAGCTCCCCAGGTTGGCTCACCTCCACCACCAGTTGAAGTGGTAGAAATTGCGTCACCCGCAGTGCCTGCAGTTTGTGCAAATAGGTTCATCGTTGAACTTGAGGCTTTTTCGGCAAACACAACGTCAATCAGTAGTGGATCTGCGCTGCTATTGATGAATGCTACAAGGTTATCCAAGGTATCTTCTGCTGAAGCGCCAATCAGAACCTCATCATCAGGAATTGCAACTGCCGATCTGAATGTGATGGTCTTTCCATTGATTTCGACTGCATCACCATCGGCAGGGTTTCCTGGGAACGTCAGAAGACCTTGAGATCGAGCGCCTGCAATCGTAACCGTGAGCAGAATCTGGTCTTGTACCACCGAGCCGCCAGGTGTGAGTGGATTAACCTTTGCCTTAGCTACACCAACAGACGAGACCACCTCGTCATGAATTCTTGCTTGTAAAACGGTATCGGTAAGGCTTAGTGATTTCCCGAAGACGTTTGATGGCCGGATGTCCGACGAGATCGAACCCAAATGAAGATCGGTAGCTTTCAAGAGAAAGTCGGAATCAAAGTCATCATTTATAGTTTTAACGAAGTAGTTTGGAGAATTCGGATCTGAGCTGAGATTTTGAAACTGCTTTGCAAGGGTTGCAATACCGCCTTCGATAAGATGAACTTCAAGACCCCATTCTTCAAGCGGGTTGTCTTGTCCATCCTTAATGAGTACTCCAAGAGCAAGTCCATTGTTCAAAAGCTCAACTGAAATCAGCTTATCAAGGCTTGCGCCAAGTTCTGCAACGACATCTACATCAGAAGGAAGCAAAAGCTCGCCTGTAGCTGTATTTGAGATTATGTCAAAAGACTTTCCAGGTATGGCATTGAATTTTACTTTGCCGCCAACGAGTTCATCAATTTTGAGATTTACAGGGGGATTTGAAAGAGTAACTGTGGTGGGCGTAACGGTACCATACTCATCGACGAGGAGTTGCTTTTTCCCTCCCCATCGACCACCGTTGCCAGCATCGAATTGAATAGTATCTCCACGGGGGTCGCGGCGGTTTTTCACTGTCAGAGCAGACTTTTTCTCATTGCCGTCGGTAATTCGATTTAACCAGAGTGTTCCAGCACCATTTCCGAGGTTGAAAAAGTCGAATGCAGCATCAGGGAGGAGAGATTCAGAGATAATCCCACCAGCACGAAATCGAAAGTTCGATGCATTCAGGGCAACGAATGCTCGACCTATTGGGCCTTTTTGAAGAATTCCAGTGTATGCAGTAGTTCCAAGTGCTCCAGGCTCGATGGCCTGTTGAGCTTCCTTCTCGATGATGACAACCCCTGGTGCACGGGTCGGTCCAAATCTTCTTTCTGCCATACTCTATCTCCCTTGCATTTGGCATACATTGTATGCCAAGATTAACAAAAAAACACCCAAATTTATTCTCAAAAATGCCAGGCAAGACCCATTGACATAATGAGCTAACCCTACCTATCCAGATACGTCACGAATGACCTCCCCAACCAAGGGCACATCCTTGGAAGGCTTGTTGAAAAAGAGCACTCCGAGAATATCAAACGTACCTGTTGCGACGTTGGTATCTGATGAATCCTTATTTCCTTCAGCTTCACGCTTGGTTTTGGTCCGAGACGTGTCCAATTTCTTGACTACACGGAGATCATAGTCCCGATCTAAAGCAAAAGATTTGACCCTTAAGTCCCTAGAGAGAAACTCAGCCAGATCTTGACTTAGACGCAGTTGGTCAAGTTGTAGGTTTGTAAAGACCGCGTAATCCACTCGCAGGGTCTTTTGCTCAGGTCCAAGTTGTAGAACGCCAGTCAAATTTGGAATGTCACGAATTAGATCGCGGCCCTGAGCATTTGTCTCTTGTGCGGTAAATCCGAACAATTCAATTTCATCGATGGCTTCAATGACCAAGCTTGGGAGAGTTGGGATCTCGAAAAAGTCTTGGTGGGTGTTCACAACAACTTCTGGCACGTACTCAAAGGTGATTTCAAGAACTTTACCCGATCCAACACTAGAATTGAGAGTAACGACTCCAGGATCAAACGTAAATCCATCTTGGCGTAAAGGCCCTTGAGCATAGCTATCGAAGAGGTTTTGTAACTTTAATGGATCATCAGTAAGGTTGATCACCTTTCGAATTCCGGTAATGTTATAGCCCTTGTTCTCAAAAATGGCGTTCAGATCGACACTCGTCAAAGGAGAACTGGTTGGAAAGACAATTTGAGATGTACTTCGAAACTCTGTATTCAATTTCCGAACAATTCCGTCGTAGACAATATCTTCCAGAAAATCGACATCGAATTCCCCTAAAAACTTGAGAGCACTGAGCTTTGGTGTGACCAAAGGATCACTGGTTTGAAGGTTCACCACGAAGCCAATCGATCTGTTTCCCACAAGGGCAATTGGAAATGAGTCAAAGTTTGCGTTCAATTCCGATTCAGTCATCCAATCTGATGCTCCTGCAATCGCCCAATCCGATCCATTCCAAAAGTAATTACCGCCGGTGGTTTTGACCTTAAATCGTATAAAGGTATTCGGAGGAGCTTCATCATTGGGCTTTATGGCTTCAAACTTTAGCCACTTTTGAACACCGTTTGGCATAGTGAGAGGTGTTTCGATGAAGAGATCAGTATCTGTGGAAAACTGCCCCCCTTCAGAGGATAGTTCAATGGTGGGACTAACTGGGTTTTCGGAATTAAGCCGAATTTTAGATGGGTCTGAAATCACCAAATGCGAGCGAATGGATTCATTGAAGATGAAGTTCTTAATCAGACGGTTAATCATATCTTGTCCTTATGGTCGCCGCCTTTAGCACCAGCTCTTCGAAAGGCGTTCTCTAATCCCTCCCGATAAATCCTTTTTACTTTTTCCTGATTTGCCGTGTTTTTAAATACGGCGGACATGAATTTTATCGGCTTTACCCGAACTTGCCCCTTCGGATTACCCGTATTCTTCTCAAACCCTTTAATCGCTCTCTTTGCCGTTCGTCCGCCTTTCCTGCGCAGTCCAAAAATCAGAGCGGCTCTAACCTCCGGCGTAAGATTAATTGTAAATCCTTGATGGAGACGAAAGACAACCTTCTGCAAATCCTCTGGCCCGCTGGTAACTCCGCCCGTAGATTTTCTTCCCTGGGGAATCCCGACTTCTGATTCAAATGCACTTTTCAAGGTAAACCCAAGGGCATCAAAGAGGTTCTTTTCTTTAAGTAAGGTAAGGTTTCCACGAGCTAACGCCAAAGTGAGAGGCGTGTTTGGACGTAAGGCAATTTGCGACCTAATCCGGTTCTTAATCTGATTAACAAGAAACATGGAAGCCTTGATCGTCGCACGGCGGATTTCTCGCTCGACGTGTTTCAGCGTACTGCCAGCAGTCAGAAACTTCAGGTATGCGTTTACATCGCCAGTTAGAACAATTCCTTTTGCCATATCTATCCCACCGGCTCTCTATCGCCAAAGAATAGCAATGTGAACGTGAAGCCCGTTGATGAAAAGTGCGATGCTA
>PEZR01000091.1:0-560 GCA_002773975.1 Bdellovibrio sp. CG10_big_fil_rev_8_21_14_0_10_47_8 | reverse complement strand
GATCCACGCTATTTACCTTTACAATTCGGTCCCCTCTCTTTGGTTCCTTTCCGATAGCCTTCATATCTGCTAATCGAAAAAGTGCGTAACCTGCGGCCTGTTCATCAGTTCCCAGTAAAGTGGAGTGCATTTTTTGAGCTTGATTCCCGTAGACCATCTGAGCGGGAAGGGAAAACTGTTCACGCACAACATGATTCACCGTCTCTCGTCTTCCGCTAACTCCCGTTGAATAAGGGGTCTGTTGCTTGTTGATCGCCTCAATCAACAAGGTGACTGGCTCAATTAAGGGTGGGGGATTTAAGATGCCGGACATTACCTTCTGCCCTCCAGCACTTCTCGAAAACTTCCGGCAACTAGTAGTGGCCTTTTATATTGAGCAACAATCCGGTTATACTCGTCATTTGCGCTTGCACCGAAGGCTTGGCTTTGACCCTTTGGCTCAAAAAATTCTTGCTCGTGAAGATCGATCTTCAATCGTTTTAAGCTACCAGTGGTGGGGTTACTGGCACTTGACGTTATGGGGTTTTCAATTTCTTCAATAACCAGAATGTGCATCGCAC
>PEZR01000015.1:18526-21694 GCA_002773975.1 Bdellovibrio sp. CG10_big_fil_rev_8_21_14_0_10_47_8 | reverse complement strand
TTCTTTGAACTCGATTTCTTTTCGGAGCTGAAGAACTTGCTCCACGGTCAGATTTTTTTGTTTGGCTTGTTTTTCTTTGGCTTCTTTGATCTCTGCTTTGCTGATGCGAAGGCTTTCTTGAGCGAGGGCATGATCTTCCTGGAGAGATCGATCGGCGATCTTCGCAGCCTTTAGCGCTTGTTCGCTGGGTTCGGGTAAGCCTGCGGGGTCTAAGACATCCGTGAGCTCAGGTTTTGGTGCATCTTTGTTGGGCTCGGTCCGCGCCAAAGATTGTAAGATGTCCTTTGTCCTGGATTTCGAAGAGGATGTCGTCTGCTGCTCCGGGCTGGCTGACTGATGCACGACTTTGCATTGAACTGCGCTTTGGGCAAAAGTTGGAAAGCTCAATGCGGCCATCATCAAACTGCCAACTGTCAAAAGTTTAGACATAAGTCCTCTCCTGTAATCTCAATAGAAGCATTTCTATCTTCTGCCTGGACTTAAGAGCAGGAACAGGTCCAGAGGAGATTTTTTTCTGACCATATCTGGTGGTTGACGTAAACCGTTTATTTGATTGGTATTTTTGTGTACTGAAAATGGAGAGGGGAAAGTTGGGGCTGGGGGCCTTTGGTCGGGTGGGACCTCGAAAAGTGACGTAACTGGGCTTTCGTCAGCTTTGGTCGCTGATCAATAGGCGGTTGAGCATCGTTTTAATCAGAGCTTTTTCTTGTTTGTTGAGAGGGGCAAGGAATAGGTCCTCATGTTCTTGGGCAATTTTGCGGGCGACCTTCAGTTTGCTTTTTCCGGCGGTCGTGATTTGGATGTATTTCACACGGCGGTCCTTTTTACAGCCAACACGTTGAACCAATTTTAGCTTTTCTAATTGATCCAGCAATTTGACCATGCTGGCTTTGTCGATCCCAAGCTCATCACCCAGCTTGTTCTGATTGATGGCGTCTTCAGCCTCGAGAACGGTCAGTATTCCCAGGTGAGGAGTCGCCATGTCCATGGCATGAAAGGCTTGATCCAGTCGAAACTTCACAATGTTTGCATTCTTGATCAGGCAATAGCCCAGATATTGTCGTAAAATGGGGTGGACCTTGGTCGCGTCTTTGTGGTGAATATTGTGAACAACAGGAATCTTTTTTTTCATTAATTTGTTTTTATCACAAATAGTTTGTCTTACAAACTATTTTCTATTAAATCTAGATTTCGAGGTCCATATGAAATTCCCGAGTTTCTTTTCTTTTGTTCTGCGCCTTGCGCTGCTCGTTTCGTTTCTTTATGTCATCTGGAATAATTCTGCGGAAGCCTCTTTGTCGAACGAGCTGTCGTTGTCTCAAGCTGTGGGCGAGGCTATGCAGGGCTCTTTGGTCGTGCAAAAGTCTCACTCCGTGAGGGAAGAGGCTTCTTGGAAACGTGTTGAGACCTACTCTGGATTTTTGCCCACTCTGACGGGCACGGCCAGCTATCTGACAGACAAAAGATACATGTTGCTTGATGCCAATCTTGGCAGTGGAGCGATCACAATTCCCCAGGTGGTGCCAACAACCATTTACGGAGTGCAGGCGAGCTGGCCTCTTTTTGACGGGTTTGCCAGTACACGACGGTGGGAGGCCGGAATCAGTCTCGAATCGGCGGCAGAGTCTGAGTATACGTGGACTCGATTTACCATCGAGAGGCAAACGATCCTCCAGTACTACCAGGTGATTGCGGCCAAGACACTGAGAGAAGTCTCAGAACAAAATTTGACCACTCTGAAAGATCATCTTAAGGATGTCGCCGCACTCAAGCGGGCTGGGGTCTCTACAAATTATGATCTTCTTCGAGTGGAGGTTCAGATTTCCGAAGCTGAGTCCGAAGTTTTAAGTGACACTGACAATTTTGAAATGTCCCGTCTGCACTTGGCCGAGCTTCTGGGCAAGGACAAAGAGGACCGTTTGCCGACGGGGACTTTGCCTCGTCTCAAGCCAGATATTCTCAAAGGCATTCAAGATGCTGATACGATGGAGCGGCGGGACCTTATCGGCCTCAAAGAACGAGTGCAGTCTTTGGAGTTCATGGATAAGTCAGCCTCGGCCTATTGGGTGCCAAAAATTTCACTAGTAGGACAATATCAGCGCTACAATAATATCAATGACCGTTTCTCGGATAGTGATGCGTTTCGCGATGCCTATCAGGTTGGTGTGAACCTGAATTGGAATTTGTTTGATGGAATGTTATCGCCGGCACGTTCAGCTCAAGCTGCGCAACAAGCGCTGCAGATCCAAAAAACATACCAGCAGACGAAACTCAAAGCTCTCCAGGATCTTGAATTTTGGAAAAGAAAATATGCTTATTTCCTGGCGGTGGCGGCGGCGCGAGCTGGGGACATCGAACGTTCGGCAGAGGCCGTTCGTTTGGCCAAAGCAGGTCGGCGAGCCGGCACGCGAACCACGACGGATCTTTTGGATGCTGAACTGGATCTATTTCGGTCAAAGGCCGGTTTGGTCAAAGCTCAGATGGGCAGCATAGAGGCCTTGGTTCATTTGGAATTAGCCTCTGGAAAAAAACTTTATACATTTTATTGAGACGAGGAAATCATGGATCAGCGGAAGAAATATATATTGATGGCCGTAGCCGGCATTTTTGTAGTGCTAGCGAGCTATTTTTTGTTTGAACATTTCATGTATGTGCAGACGGAGAATGCTCAGGTCGATGCTCACTCAGTTTTGTTATCGGCCAAGGTACCAGGTTATATACTTGAGGTTAAAGCGCAACAAGGGGACAGAGTTCAAAAGGACCAGGTGCTTGTGCAGATCGATGATCGAGACTACAAATCTTTGTTGGAGTCTGCGCAAAGTGAATTGCTCTCACTTCAAGCCCGTCGTCAAGATGCCGAGAAAAACTTTCGTCGAATCAAAGATCTCTATGCCAGTTCGGTGGTGTCCCAACAACAATATGATACGGCTTTTGCCAATTATAACGAAGTAAAGGCGAAATATGATTCGGCAGCAGCTCGTGTTGCGCAGGCCCAACTGAATCTTGAATCAACCCAACTCAAAGCGCCGAGTGACGGTGTGATTGCCAGAACATCCGCAGAAATTGGTCAGTTGGCGGGGGCGGGGACTCCGTTGGTGGGATTTGTTAGTTCAAGTTCTCGTTGGGTCACGGCCAATTTCAAGGAGACCGAGATTGCCGATGTTAAAA
>PEZR01000015.1:16949-18454 GCA_002773975.1 Bdellovibrio sp. CG10_big_fil_rev_8_21_14_0_10_47_8 | reverse complement strand
CGGCAACAGGTGCTACATTTACTCTTTTGCCTCCGGACAATGCCACTGGGAACTTCACCAAAGTGGTGCAGCGGGTGCCTGTGAAAATTATTTTTAATGAGCTGTCTGCCGCAGATATTGATCGTTTACATGCGGGTCTGTCGGTCGTGGTAAAGGTTCATATTCATTAGGAGAGCCTTGTGCCATGACTCGAGAATCAAAGCTCATCGTCTTTGTTGCCGTTTTGGCGTCTTTGCTAGAGATCATTGACTCGTCGATTGTCAATGTGGCTTTGCCGACGATGATGGGAAATCTAGGGGCTACTCTCGAAGACATTTCTATGGTCATTACGGGGTATGCGATTGCCAATGCAGTTGTTCTTCCGGTGTCGGCTTGGCTCGGCGAAAGATTTGGCCGACGCCCTTATTATCTGACCTGCATTGGAATATTCACTCTCACCTCGGTGGCTTGTGGATTTGCTCCGAACCTTGAGTTTCTCATTGTCTTTCGAATACTTCAGGGCTTGGCGGGTGGAGCGCTTTTGCCGACTTCTCAAACTTTGATCTATGAACAGTTTCCCAAAGAGAAAGCCGGCATGGCTGGGGCGATTTTCGGGATGAGTGTAATGATCGGCCCGGCCCTGGGGCCGGTGATGGGCGGTTATCTCACTGACACGTTTGGTTGGAGGTCGATTTTTAATATCAATCTTCCCTTGGGTTTGTTGGCGATTTTTCTTGGCGCGATGGTTATTAAAACCCCAGTGCGGGAAGGGGAAGAGGCCCATGCATCGAGCAGAAAGCTCGACAGTTTGGGTTTGGGCTTGTTGGTCGCAGGGATTGGTTGCTTGCAGTACGTTCTGGAGCGTGGTGAAGCTGATGATTGGACATCGTCCCGTGCGATTGTGATTAACGCTATCATCGCCACTGTTTGTTTGCCGACTTTTATTTGGTGGGAACTTCGGGCGAAAAATCCGGTGATCAATATTCGTCTTTTAAAGGACTCCGCAGTTCAAAATGGTGTGATGTTGATGGGTCTTTTGGGATTTTTTCTTTATGGTATGGTCTTTCTTTTGCCCATTTTTTTGGGACAAGCTTACCACTATGATGCCACGCAAATTGGAGCGATGTTCATTCCTGGATCTTTGCTGACAATGGCGATGATGCCGTTGATTGGGCGAATGATGCAAGCGGGAGTTAACCCCAAGCTGTTGATTGCTGTTGGATTCGTTGGGCTCGAACTATGTTTGATGGTGATGACACAGTTTTCTCCGAACTCATCCAAGAGTGATGTCCTGATGTCGCTTTATCTCAGGGGAATTGCATTGTCGTTTCTGTTTGTGCCGATCAATTCGTCCATTCTCAGTCAATACAGTGGGGTGGCCATGGGACAGGTGGCGGGGATGTTGAATTTGTTTCGGCAAATTGGCGGTAGCACAGGGATTGCCTTGGTTGCGACTCTCTTGAATTATCGTGGGCATCAGAATTATGCGGATCTCAGCGCCAAGGTCACCGCTCTTCACCCCCAGG
>PEZR01000015.1:15252-16910 GCA_002773975.1 Bdellovibrio sp. CG10_big_fil_rev_8_21_14_0_10_47_8 | reverse complement strand
CAAAACTGCCGCGGCTGGTGGGTTGGGATCTGCACTCGGTGGCGGCCTATCGAGTTTTAGAAATGAAAGTGCGGGGGCAAGTCTTTATGATGAGCTTTTTGCAACTGGTGTATATTATGATCTTTACCTTATTGATCTCTATCATTCCACTGGTTCGTTTGAAATTAAAACGAGGACCAGTGGCTGTTGTGGATGCGCATTGATCGCAAAAGATTTAAAGGTTGATGCCACATCCGCTGTAGGCCGCATCGATGGCTTTTGTTGATCCCATCAATGAAAACCTCAATGTCTTTGCAACCTTGTTTCTTGCGTCGATCAGCTGCAGGCTGATTTGAGTTGATCTCTTTAACAACAGAACCAAGGAGGCCCGATCATCCAGTCGGGTCATCAGCCCTGTTTGTGCCGGGTTGTCTTGGTTTGACGCCAGCACCATGTAGACCTTTGTTCCATTGCTTTCATTGACGAGAACTCCGCGCACATAAGCGGGTGCACCGCGGGTCACGACTTGAACAGTGGGTTCTGCATAGCCACTTTGGTCGTCCATTTTCGACGCATAGATCTCCAGAGTCGATAAGTCGCTCTTTGCCGTCGTCGATGCGATGCAAGCTTCATTTTTCCACAGGTCATGTCCCTGTATCTGGGCGGCTTTCCAATCCGTATAGTTGCCGAGATCCCGTTGCACAGTTTGGGCTGCCAACGAGGTGAGTGGGAACATGAGCAAGGTCAGTAAAAATTGATTCATTCGTTTCATAATTCCCCCATTTATTGGTTCAAGTCTTTGACCATTTGATCTTGGAGAGCTTCAAGGTCACGGACGTTTTGATATTTCTGACTAAGTTCTGATCGTAAAGAGGCCAGTTGTGTTTCAGTGTTCTGCCGTTGTTGGCTCGCCAGATCAAGGGCCCGCTGAGCTTGGTCAAGCTGAGGTTGCAAAGCAGAGATCTGCTGGGCCAGCTGAGCCTCTTGATTTTGTGCAACCGACAGTTTCTGCTGATGGTTAAGAATCTGAGCGTTGTTCCCCTGCAGAACTTGACCCAGGTCTTTGACCTCAAGAAGCTGAGTTTGCAACGATCCTTGGTTCACCAGTTGTTGAGACAGGCCTGTTTCCAGGGCTCTTAACTTGCTATCGTAAAACACGGTGTAGGCCGCATTGGCTTTTTGTGCTCTGGCTTGAGCTGGAGCCATGGTCAGATTGACCTGATCCAACTGCGCAACGACAGAGGTCAGTTGTCTGTTGAGATTGGATCGAGACTCCTGGCTGTTGGTCAAATCAGATCGCGCTGATGCCAGTCCTGTGATCAAATCATTTCTCTCGGCAGTCTTGTTGTTGAGATCCTCGTTCATGGCATCATACTGATATTGCAGAGATTGACGTCGACGAATGAGATCATCTCGGATCGCGACCAATTGTTCCGTCTGTCGTCGGAGCTGCTCGTAATCCTGATTCAAAGAATCATAGTCTCGAGTGATCTGTCGCAAACGATTGTTCAATCGGGGAATAATATTGTTTGTCAGTTCGTTTCGACGAGACTGAAGATTCGGCACGCCTTGTAGCCATCGATTGAGCTCTGCCAAGCGTTGATTCAGTCTCGTGAGTTTTTGACTCAGGTCTTGGGCGGCATCATCGGCTCTATCTTTTCGGCCACTGGCCTGCGAGT
>PEZR01000015.1:12108-15213 GCA_002773975.1 Bdellovibrio sp. CG10_big_fil_rev_8_21_14_0_10_47_8 | reverse complement strand
AGATCTGTGAGTTCTGAGACTGGATTTTACCATCCAGATTTTGAACGGTGGTGGTTGCTCCAGGAATTTCGGAACCCTCCAGTTGCCGTTGTCTTTGCACCAGATTCGGAAGGTTTCCAAGACTGTTATCCAATTTGGATTTTTCTTGCTCGAGATCAGCAATTTGTCGGCTGGCTTGATCTTTCTGGGTCTGCAAGCTGGACAGTTGGCTTTGGGCTTGACGCAGTTGTTGCTGGGCTCTGGCAAGAGCCGGGTTGTTATTCAGCTGAGATTGCAGGGCCGCAACTTCTCTTTGTTTGTTTTGCACATCATTGTTCGTTTGGCTGATCTCTCTATCCAGGCGGTTGATTTCAGCTTGGATGCGAGCTCTTTCTTCGGGGCTCAGTGAACCGCGCATCGCCGCGGCCAGCTGGTTGCTAACTTGCTGCAAATTTTCTCGGATGGAAGAGGCTTGCTCTTGCAGACGAGACTCTTCTTTGACTGCGTTAGTATAGGCCTGTTGCGCGCGGAGAAGTTCTTTTTTATTAACGCCTCGTCCGCCTTCGGTGAGCCGACGAAAAGCTTCCTGAGCAGCTGCAGTTCTTTGTTTCGCAGCGGCGGCACTAGCTTCGGCCTGAGACCACTGGGTGGCTAGGGCATCCCTTTTGGCTTTTAGATTTTGGATCGTGCTATCCTCAGGAGAACCTTGATCCAGTTGCCTTTTCAGCTGAGCGCGCTGACTGGAGAGTTGGCGTACTTTAGCTTGAAGAGCAGAGAGTTCTCGTTGAGCGGCCTGCAGTTGGTTATTAAGTCCGCTCTGTTTCGCAATCTCTGTATCCACCGCGGACTGGGCCGATTGCACATCTTGCTGAGCTTGGCTGATGCCGGAATTGATTCGACTCAATCGATCGTTTGCTTGTGGAATCAAGGTGTTTGCCAATTGATCCCGTCGAGATTTCATTTGTTCCGCTTGAGAAATCGAGCGTTGAACTTGTTGCAGCTCACTTTGCAGTTGAGAGAGCTTGTTGGCCGCTTGACTTCGTTGTTGATTCAGATTGCTCAAGGTGATTTGAGAAGAAGAGAGCTCAGACTGAATGCCGTTGATTTTTCGTTGTGAAACTTCCATCTCGCGAGCGGCGCTGGTTGATTCGTTTTGCCGTTGTTGCAGGTCTCGACTGATTGCTGGAATTTGATTTTGATCCAGGTCCTGGGCTTCCCTTGAAACCGCTGGGTATTGGCTCAGGCGAGAATCGAGATCTCGCACTTCGTCAGAAGACCGGTCGAGCTCATTTCGAACTTCTTCTCGGCGCTGTCCCATCTGCACCAATTGATTGTACATGTCTTGGGCTTGTGGCTGAAGCCTGGCCAAGCGGCTTTGCACATCATAGACCTGAGAATCCAAGTCACGCAGGGTAACTACGGCTTGGCGAAGGCTATCCTGCAGTTGGGGCAATATATTTCGTTCTAAATCTGTTTTTCGATTCTCTGATGAAGAGATCCAGGCAACCAGATCATTGATATGGGTTTGTTCATTTTCAATCGCTGTTTGCAGATTGGCTTTTGTATTGCTGAGATCATTAATGCTTTGTTGGATTTGTGCCACTGCCGAGTTTGCAGAATTCAGCTCATTGGTGATGGAAACATAGTCTGGCGAAGCCTTTACGTTTTGAATGGACGCCGTGAGGGCATCGATCTGGGTCTGAACCGTTTGAATAGATTTTGTAATATCCGCAACTTTGGTCGCGATCGATTGATCATTGATTTGTGAAGATGACGGAAAATAACCTTTGGCGACCGCTTTGTTTTTAGCTTCTTCGGATTGCTGTTGAATTTTTAAAATAAGATCCTGCAGGTCGCGAATCATGGCTTGTTTTTGCTGAATTTGAATTTGCAGCTGTTGGTAAGATCCCGAAACTGAATTGTAATTCGTTTGAGCTTTTGCTTCTTGAGCTCTCAAGACATTCAGTTGATCGGTCAGGGTCTTTAGCAATGCCACCGACGCTTTTTTTAACTGGAGATAATCAAAGTAGCTCAGAGAATAAGTCTGGCTGGATTGGATCAGCTCGGCAACGGTGCTGGCTAAGGCGACTGGGCTTGCGAAAAATTGTAGCGCAGCCAGAGCAACAAGGACTTTTCGTTTAGCAATTGTCTGAATCATGGAGGCCCCCTGAATCGGCGTTAATGACCGTGGAATGTGCCCCAATTTTTTCTCCCCAGAGGAAATATCGGGGCGAACAGAGGTTCTAAATGAGATTGGTGCGATATGTCAAATCTCGAATAGAGTTGAGGCGAAAATTACATGGTAGAATCAGGGTGATGTTATCGGGTTTAGATCTTTCATTTGATGGTTGGTCCTTAGCGGCTGGATTTATTTTCGGCGTGATCGGACTATGGATGTTCCGGGAGGGGCGGCGCCAGGACAATGACTATACACCCTGGATTGGTGTGGCTTTGATGATCTATCCTTATTTTGTGGACGGCGCCAAGTTGAATTGGGGGCTTGGAATTGTTCTGTGTTTTCTCGCTTATCGACTTTGGTGAACACCCAGATCAAGGTCTGGAGTTTGGATTCGCGGTTGTCTCTCTTTAGAACGGTCGGCTTGGTGGGAGAGGCTCTGTTTATTCAGAAGCCGACGCCCTCTTGATGTTTCTCCCAAGGATGTTAAGCTGTTAGCAATGTCTAACGACAGAGAATGCTTCTTTGTAGGGGGGGCTTTTATACCATCGCTTTTTCGGTTCTTTTCAAGAAGAGAGGCGCGTTTGCCCGGGTCCGCGTCGGGTTATCGAGGCAGTTCCCTCGGAAACGAGAGAGGTGCAGCCTTGGTGATCGCCATGTTGGTGGTGAGTGCGATGGTGAGCATGGCGATGTGGTATTTAATTGATCAGTCAAAGAGTCTCAATGTGGCTGGTGCGGCTTACGATGCTCAGAACTACAACGCTCAGGTCGGACATGAACTGGAAATTGTTTTTTCTAATCCAGCTTTATGCCAGAATTTGGTTCTGATGAGTGGGTCTAATTTTACGATTTCAGAGTCTGGTCAGTCGCTGTTTAGCTCTTTGCCCAAGGGAGCTACAGTTGTAACAATGAAAATCGAAGATCCTGCAGTCCCAATTGCTCCGCCTACG
>PEZR01000015.1:10260-12095 GCA_002773975.1 Bdellovibrio sp. CG10_big_fil_rev_8_21_14_0_10_47_8 | reverse complement strand
AAGATTTTGTAATGACGACTCAGCTGCCTGGGTCCAATGACCCTCAGCGGGCTAATCGAGTATCGATATTTTACAAACCAGGGGCCACTGGGAAAATGGCAGACTGCCAGCCGGCACTAACCGCTCATCAGGCCTGTGAGCAGTTGGGGATCTCGTGGGCTGGTGACGATTCTGGTGGAGGACGATGTACGATTTGCGAAAAAATGGGAGGCCTATGGCAGCCTGGTGTTGGAGGCGGCAGTGGCAAATGCGTCCCGCATTGATTCTTTGAGAACGGCAAGAGGAGCTTCATTGATCGAAGTGATGGTCATGATCGGGCTGGCCTCAATCATGCTGATAGGGATCTCTTCCGGTTTGACCTTAGCATTTAAGTCCAGTCGTACCGCAGAGGCCAACCAGGCCGTCACCTCGTTGGGTTATCAGATTAAAAATTGGCTGAACAATCCATCGAGCTGCAATGGGGTTTTCAAGGACTTGGATTCTGACAATGGAGCTGCGGTGCCTTTGCCCCTGGAGATCACCGAAAGTGAAGCTTATTTTATTCTTGTGCACAATCTGCCGGTGTCTGCTGTTCTGACCAACATCACTGATCTTGGTGGATCTGCGAGACGTGCAGAGGTCGTGGTTTCGGGAACCAAAGCTGGGAGCTCCTTTACCCCGGATTTTAGTCGGAGTTTTTCCGTGTACTACACCGTCGACGGAGCCAACAAAATAGTATCTTGTTTGACGACAACGCCTCCCAATGTTTATTGCACCTCATTGGGTGGGACTTGGGACGTTGCGACCTCCAAATGTGATTTCTGCACGATGATGGGCGGAACCAAAGTAGCGGGCAGCTGTGTTTTAGGACCGTAGAAGATATCCTAGGATTTTTTGTGACGATCTCATTTTGAAACAGTGTCGATTGTTCCAGTTCAAGACTGGACCGAAGTCAATTTGACCTTTTCATCTAAACTGTTAATCTTATAGTAATAACTGACGAGCAGAACGAGTCCTTTATAGGGGGCCTTATTTCGTCGTTTCGTAATACAGTCCTGGGTCAACGTGGGCTTAGTGCTGTCGAACTTATCGTAGCTGTTGCGATCTCCAGCGTTCTGATGTTTGGAGTGGCGGATGTTGTATTGAACGCCACCAAGAGTCAGCAGCGAACCTCTCAGAAACAAGAAATTACTTCCCTTCGCTATGAAATTGGCAAAATTATTGGTACGCCCTCTAAATGTACGAAGGCTCTTCAAGGATCCTCTGGGCAAGAAGGGGCTCCTGTCCAGCTGTCAACCAACCTCAAAGCCGGCAATAAGTACGGCGACCTTGCAATCAGCTCCATCAGTATTCAGAACTTGAAGGACCTGGGAAATTCAAATTTTTCGGGAGTCATCCGTGTCACAGGGACGGGGAATTCTGCCGGGGTATTTGGTGGCAACGACTTTACCATCAACGAAAGCTTTATCTTTAATAATGATGCTGCCAACAAGATTGTTTCTTGTACGGAAACCACTTCAGAATTGTGTACTGGAATGGGTGGGACCTGGAAGGGGACCTATTGTGATTTTTGTGCAGCTTTAGGTGGGGTTTATTCGGCTGGCGGATGCAGCCTTCTGACAACGACAACGACGACGACCACAACTACGACCACGTCCACGACGACAACAACGTCGACGACGACTAAAACGACAACTACGTCCAAAACGACGACGACGTCCAAAACAACAACTACGTCCAAAACGACAACTACGTCCAAAACAACAACTACGTCCAAAACAACGACGACGTCGAAAACAACAACTACGTCCAAAACGACGACGACGACGACTACGACGACGACTACGACTACGACT
>PEZR01000015.1:9948-10249 GCA_002773975.1 Bdellovibrio sp. CG10_big_fil_rev_8_21_14_0_10_47_8 | reverse complement strand
CGACGACTACGACGACGACGACGACGACGACGACTACGACGACGACGACAACGACAACGACAACGACGACAACGACAACGACGACAACAACGACAACGACAACGACAACGACGACGAAAACTACGACAACTACGACAACTACGAAAACGACGACGACGACTAAAACGACAACGACAACAACGACCACGACTACAACGACGAAAACTACGACAACTACGAAAACGACGACCACCACTAAGAAAGTGACGACGACCACCAAAAAAGTGGATGGTCCGTGCTGGGAACAGATTGGTTCTATCGA
>PEZR01000015.1:7971-9929 GCA_002773975.1 Bdellovibrio sp. CG10_big_fil_rev_8_21_14_0_10_47_8 | reverse complement strand
TACGTTAACTATTACTGTACGAAGGGTGGCGCGCAGATTTATAACTGCGACATCATTAAGAAAACAAGTCCGTCATGCCCGCCCTAGATGAGAACTAAGGGCGGTTGAGGAGCTTTTGGGCTTTATTTGAAAAGTATTTTATCGGTTCTGCGCTGCTCTAAGTGACTCATCAAAGACGGTTCCAGTGATCTGCTGAATCGAGAATTTCAGAGTTAGAATTTCGATTTTCGATTGAATCATGCTTACATAATTCCCTTGCAAGTTTTCAAACTGAGACAAGCAAACCTGAATGGTGGGCAGACCTGGGTCCTGTTGATTGATCTTTGCCAAGGTGTTCTGAATCATTCTGACAGCATCCGCATAAGACTCTAAATTCATCTGATGTTGCTCCAGAGCTGAATCCAACTGAGCATAGGTATTTTCGATGCCGAATTTGGCATCCGAGAGCGCAGCTTCTCGCTCGGCTCGGGCGGCCTCAACCGCATAACGTTGCGCCCTTGAATAATGAATCTGTGCCGGTACGAAAGGAATCACCAGGCGGACCCCAGCATAGGCATTGGATCCATGACCACGATACGGAGCGAATCCACCTTGCGAATTGTGGAATACGTCGTAAGAAACGACGGCCGCCAAGTAAGGCCCCATCGATGCCCGTGCTGCTTTCAGAGTGTATTGAGCGGCCTCTAGGGAAGCGTTCATCGCTTTGACTTCTGGATTTCTCTCCAGAGAAATCTCGACAGCTTCGTCGGCAGTGCCGGGAATCACAACGTGGGCGATGGATTCATCCAGCCCCTCAAGGGTGCCCGAGGGCTCAAGAGTCGTCACATTTACAAAACTGGAAACGGCTTGTTTTCTCGAGGCCTCCGAGCGAATGAAGCTTTGATCCATATCTGAAATCTTCGCGTTGACCAAGCCTCGGTCTTCGGTCTTGTTTGCTGCCGTCAAGATCTTGCGTAGAATATCTCGACCACTGAGTGCGCTGGCTTTGAGCTCTTCTTGGAGAATAATGCTCATATAAGATGCCATGGCTTGGGCCGCCAGCTGGCCTTTTGTATTTTGGAGATAAGGATTGGTTGAATTGAATTGTTCTCGAACAGCCTCTTCTTGTTTCTGAGAAGCTTTGTATCGATTGTAACCAGCACCACCATCATAGATGGTCACAGAGGCTGAGACTCCACAGCTTTTGCTGGAGGAGTTGACGTGGGAAGAATCCGTCCAGTTGGAATCCGAGTGTGAATTCGCGGTTCCAGCAGAACATGAAATTGCTCCCTGAGGATACATATCTGCTCTTGTCCCCTTGGTCACTTCGTGTATGGACTGCAATTGCAGATTTTTTGATCGAGTTTTAGGATTTAACTCAATGGCGGCCTTCACCGACTCGGCCAGGGTGCGCGGGCCAATGCCGTAGTTCGCAGAATTGGATTGAGCAAAGCTTGCTTGCAGCAGAACGCTGATAAAGAGTGTGATCATGTCGGGATCCTTATAGGTTGGAGCACTTGTGCAGAGCTTTGTGACTTAGCGAAAATCGGACCATGGCAGCCGTGGATAGAATCGAGCTGGTGGACTTTGTGATGTCCAATATTTGGTCGACGGGGAGTTTATTTCAAAGGATCAGAACGGGGATTTGATCGCCATTCCTTGTCGATAATGAGACGAGCACCTCTTTTGAAGGTCAAATAGGACCAAGCCCACTGGACAAAAACAAAAAGTTTGTTTTTGAAACCGATCAAATAGGCAATATGAACAAAAAGCCAAGCTCCCCAGGCCAGCAATCCGCCAAACCGGAGGTGTGTTGTCTGGACAATGGCCTTCTTGCGACCGATGGTCGCCATCATGCCTTTGTCTCGATAATGAAATTCTTCGCGATCTTTTCCAGTGATAGAGGCTAAAATATTTTTAGCCGCTCGAACGCCTTGTTGCATTGCCACGGGAGCCAATCCTGGCAAGGTTTGTCCGTC
>PEZR01000015.1:4655-7964 GCA_002773975.1 Bdellovibrio sp. CG10_big_fil_rev_8_21_14_0_10_47_8 | reverse complement strand
ATGAACGAAGTCTGGTCACCGATCACAAAAATATTTGGAAAGTCCTTAAGGCTCAGGTCTTTCTCGATGATGACACGCCCCTGAGAATCCAAGGGTGTGCCCAGTGCTTTTGAAAGACTGGAGGGTTGAACGCCTGCCGCCCAAATTACCGTTCTAGATTTCACAAATTCTTCGCGAAGTCGAGCGCCCTCCGAGGTGATTTCTGTCACTCGCGTGGAGGTCCATATTTGAACACCCAATCGTTCTAAATCACGGGCAGCGCGCTTGGAAAGAGATTCGTGAAAGGCCGCTAGTAGACGAGGGCCGGCCTCGATCAAAATGACTCTGGTTCGTGACGGATCAATGCTGCGAAAGTCCCGTTCCAGGGTATAACGACTGATTTCAGCAATAGAGCCTGCGAGCTCGACGCCGGTGGGGCCTCCGCCAACGATCACGAAGGTCAGCAAAGTTTTTCTTTTTTCAGGGTCTTTCTCTTTTTCCGCCATTTCAAAAGCCAGCAGAATTCGTCGACGAATTTCGGTGGCTTGCTCAAGTGTCTTTAGGCCGGGGGCATTTTCCTCCCACTCATTATGGCCAAAGTAGCTATGTTTCGCGCCACAAGCCAGGACTAGGTAATCAAAGGCATACTCGCCGTCTTCCGTTTGAACCAGCTTGGCGGCCTTGTCGATGGCGACAACATTGCCAAGAACGACGTCGACATTTTTGCAGTGGGAAAAGACAGTACGAATTGGAGTTGCAATGTCTGCCGGAGACAGTCCTGCGGTGGCGACTTGATAGAGCAGGGGTTGAAACAGATGATAGTTGCGTCGATCAATCAAAGTCACTTTAACATCATTTGAACGCGCCAATGTTTTAGCTGCATTCAAACCACCAAATCCGGAGCCAACCACCACGACTGATTTCATCACCTATCAATACGCGGGAAACTGATTCTTGGCAAAGACTTGGACCGGAGAGGCTACGTACGTCGCGCCGCTTTTCAAAGCTTGGAGTTTCAGGTCTAGAATTTTAGGTCTAGCGGCTTGTAAGTTTTCCCTGGCAATTGTCGACCGAGGGAATGATCGGCTCCCCGTTGGCAAGTTGTCGGACCAGAGCTTGTCATTTTCCTGACGACCTTGTACAAAGGTCCCCCTATGATTAGCACTTCCAATGTGAGCCTGCGTTTTGGTGACCGTAAACTTTTTGACGATGTGAATGTCAAGTTCACACCGGGCAATTGTTATGGCCTGATCGGTGCCAACGGCGCAGGTAAAACGACGTTTTTAAAAATCCTGGCCAAAGAGATCGAACCGAACACGGGTGAAGTGATCATTCCCGGAAATCTGCGGCTTTCAGTTTTGAAACAAGATCACTATGCCTTTGATGAGCACACGGTGCTAAAGACTGTACTGATGGGCAATGATCGCCTTTTTAAGATCATGGAAGAAAAAGAGCGCCTGTACGCAAAAGCCGACTTTTCAGAAGCGGATGGAGTTCGGGCCTCTGAGCTTGAGGAGCAATTTGCCGAGCTCAACGGTTGGGAGGCCGAATCAGAAGCCGCCACAATGTTGGCGGCCCTGGATATCAACGACTCTCTGCAATCCAAATTGATGAAGGAGCTGGTCGGCGGAGAAAAGGTCAAGGTCTTATTGGCCCAGGCCCTATTCGGGCAACCTGATATTTTGCTTTTGGATGAGCCGACGAATCACTTGGATGTCTATGCCATTCGTTGGCTCGAGAATTTTTTGCTGAATTTTCAGAATACGGTGATTGTGATTTCCCATGACCGGCATTTTTTGAACAAGGTCTGCACACACATGGCCGACATCGATTTTTCGAAGGTCACAACATTCACTGGCAACTATGATTTTTGGCGAGAAGCCAGTGAACTCAATCAAAGATTGCTCGCGGACCAGAATAAAAAAAGTGCCGACAAAGCCGAAGAGTTCAAAAGCTTCATTCAGCGTTTTAGCGCCAATGCCTCGAAATCTCGGCAGGCGTCTTCGCGGCAGAAGCAGCTTGAAAAATTGGATTTTCATGACATGCTCAAGTCTTCTCGGAAAAAACCCTTTGTGGGGTTCGATCCCAAACGAGAGCTCGGCAACGACATCGTAATGGTCGAGAAGATCTCAAAATCCGTGGACGGCGAGCTCGTTCTGAAAGATGTCAGCTTCACCGCCAAAAAAGGGGACAAGATTGTTCTTTTGGGCCGTAACGATTTGGCGAAAACTCTGCTTTTGGATATTTTAGCCGGCGACATTGAGCCTGATTCTGGCTCGGTCACTTGGGGAGGAACGACGATTCGGAGTTATTTCCCGACGGACAACTCGAAATACTTTATGGGCAACGAAGACTCATTGGTAGATTGGCTCCGCCAGTATTCTGAAAGCAAAGACGAGTCCTTCATTCGCGGATTTTTAGGGAAGATGCTTTTTGGCGGGAACGAAGCATTAAAAAAACCTAGCGTTCTATCCGGCGGAGAAAAAGTTCGCTGCATGCTTTCCAAAATGATGCTCTCTGGAGCCAACGTGCTGTTGTTGGATGGCCCCACCAGTCACCTCGATCTAGAAAGCATTACCGCCGTCAATGAGGGCATTAAGCGCTTTAAAGGCAATGTGATATTTACCTCTCACGATCACGAGTTTATCCAAACCATCGCCAATCGGGTCATCGACCTGGATGTTGGCGTTAAATACGACAATCACATTACTTATGAAGAGTATTTGGATCTGCAGGCTCCTGCAGGGACTTAGCAATCGGGCGACCCCAGGATTGAGGGGTAAATTTTCTACTCTACCTGTTGAATTTCATTGGATTTAAGAATTGTTCTAGGGAAAACCAGTCTTCGCGGTTAAGGTGCCGGTCCTATGGACAAATTTTCTGATTTTGGCTTACTGCCATCAATACAAAAGACCCTCAAAGATCAACGGATTTTCAAGCCCACGGAAATTCAATCTCAAGTCATTCCATTGATGATGAGTGGTCAGTCCGTGGCCGGAGTCTCAGAAACGGGCAGTGGTAAAACTTTGGCCTATGTGCTGCCGATTTTACAGCTTCTAAAAACCCTCGAAGATGAAGGGCAGCCTGTAAAAAAGGAAGCGGCTCCACGGGCGGTGGTTATGGTTCCCACGCGCGAGCTGGGGGATCAGATTTCCAAAGTATTCAAAATCTTCACTCACGAGACTCGGTTGCGAGTTCGTCCGGGTCTTGGTGGTATGGCGCTTGAGAAGACCAGAAAGAACATCGAGACTCCCTTTGAAATTTTGCTCGCGACGCCTGGTCGTATGGTTCAGATGTTGGAACGGGACTTGATTGATTTAACAGATGTGC
>PEZR01000015.1:4400-4605 GCA_002773975.1 Bdellovibrio sp. CG10_big_fil_rev_8_21_14_0_10_47_8 | reverse complement strand
ACGGATTCAAAACGGGTGGCGAAAGCTTGCCCAGCTGATGTGCAGCTGTCGTTGTTTTCGGCGACAATTTCCACTGCGGTTCAAGAATTGATGAATGCGCTCTTTTCATCCGCCGAGTTTGTCCGTAGCCAAGGCAGCGGAAAAGTTGTGCCCAGTCTGACGACAAAAAATTTGACGGTCGAGGACGGAAAACGTTGGCCGTTGT
>PEZR01000015.1:0-4321 GCA_002773975.1 Bdellovibrio sp. CG10_big_fil_rev_8_21_14_0_10_47_8 | reverse complement strand
TGCGCCATTTACCGAGGCGAAATGGATAAAAATGAACGGCGAAATAATCTCAAAAAATTCCGAGACGGAAAAATCGACCTGTTGATTTCAACAGATCTGGCGGGCCGAGGGTTGGATCTTGAAAATGTCGGTCGAGTTATCAACTATCATCTGCCGAAACAGTTGGAGAACTATCTCCATCGGGTTGGTCGAACGGCCAGAGCCGGCCGCAAAGGTTTGGTCATCAATCTCGTGACTGAACGAGACAGCCGTTTGATCGCGAAGCTTCAGGGCAACAAGCCCAAGGCCATCGAGAAAAAAGCAACCCCTTCCTCGAAGGCTCGATTTCAAAAGGGGCAAGAGAAGTCGAAAACTTCCAGGGGCCCACAAACCAGTCGCTAAAGCCCAGCAATCCAAGCCCTTTTCTCTTTGGTCTCAAAATCGATCATTGGTGTTTTGATCTGAAACAGATGGTGCATTTGAGCTTTAGCGTATGCTCAAACACGCCGAAAACTTAATTAAGTATGAAAAGCATCTTCTTGATTGGCTGTGGAGCTGGTCTTATTTTTTTATCGAGCTGTAGCATCAATGGTGAGGTTAGCGAATTGACCAGCGATCCCAGCATTGCGGCATCCGGCGGATTTAACCTGATCTCGAGTCTGGACTTTCAAGGGAGTGTCCCGACAACTTCTGGATCAACGTCGATGACTTTTACCCACCACACCGCGGGTGGCACCTATCAACGAACCCTCAGTCAAAGCACAACTTTTAACATGACCTGGCAGGTAGGTGTCGAATGAGAATAATTTCACTCCTAGTCACTGGCGTTGCCTTGACTTATCTATTTCATTTTCCTTTGGCCCAGGCGCAATATGTGCCGAAGACTTTGGCTTTTCAGGGTTATCTGGCAACAGCTTCAGGTGCTGCCGTTACAAGCACGACATCTCTTCGTTTTGGAATTTACATTGATAGCACTCGAGTTTGGTATGCTGAGTATTCCACGGTTGCATTTTCCAATGGCCGTTGTTCGGTTCAACTGGGAGGGACGGCCCAGGGTGGTCAAGCCCTAGACGCCACGACCGGCGCCACGATTGCAAACAGCAATTTGCCAATCCCTGGATTTTTTCAAGTGTGACTTCGTCGTCAACGGTTGAAATTGAGCTTCAGGTTTATAACGGAAGTTCTTATGAAACTCTGACGCCGAAAACCCAGGTCACAACGGCAATGTTCGCGATGAGAGCGAATGAGTCGATGTTGATCAACGGGTATACCAGCAGTCAGCTGGTCAAATTTGATGGTTCTAATAATATTACTTCTTCAAATGGAACTGCAGTGATCAATTCAAGTGGCCAGTGGGTCGGATCCAACACGGGTTTGACGGGGCCAACTGGTGCGACAGGTGCAACAGGAGCTGCCGGGGCGGCGGGTCCAACGGGAGCCGCAGGTTCCGCGGGCGCGACCGGTGCAGCTGGGCCAACAGGAGCCACGGGGTCTGCCGGGCCAACCGGAGCAGCAGGTCCAACGGGAGCTGCAGGGGCCAACAAAATGCCGGCTGAAATCGCTTAAAACGGATCTTATGGGCAGGGAACAGAGCTCTGCGGTGGAAAGAGCCAATAAATGGAGGTGACCGTCTAAAAGTTGTTACTTGGGGATGGGGCCAGCGCCCCTCTAAGTCTTCGAAATTTCGGGTTCAAACTATCTCGTTGGAATCCAAAAGCTAAAGGTGGACCCACGTCCAACCTGACTGTGAACTGAAATCTGGCCCTGATGCTGCTCAACGATTTTTTTTGCAATCGCAAGCCCCATTCCTGAGCTGCTTTCCCCTTCGGTTGGGCGAACGCTTGTTTTCCCAAATTCGTGAAATAACTTTGGCAGTTCGTTTTCTGGAATACCCAGTCCCTGATCTGAAACTTCAAAATGAAGTTGTCCTTGGCGATAACTCACAGACAGGCGAACAGTGGTTTCGCGAGTAGAGTACTTCACAGCATTCGACATCAGGTTGTCCATCACTCGTCGAATTTTCAATGGATCAAAGAAGGTCTTCTCGGGAAGATTTGCATCCCATTTCAGTATCACTGCGATTGATTTTTTGGATGCTAAATCGATGGCGACGGCCTCAATCTCAGACAGAAACTCTCGTAGAGTGACCTCGCGAATCTCGGCTTTTTCTTTCTGGAAATTAAGTTGGTTCAGTTCGGCCAATTCACCAAGAAGATTTGACATATGAGACGCGTTTCTCTCCAGGGTTGTAAAAACCCTCTTGGCATCTTGATCAAGAATTTTATACCAATCTTCATCCTGTGCGATCTGAAGAAAACCCTGAATGATATTTAGCGGTGACTTTAGATCATGGAGCAGCATTCGAACATTTTGACCTGTGGACTTGGCGCTGGACGTTTCTTGACGTCTTCGATCTTGATCAATAATAAACGCAAGTTCATCGGCAATTTCAAGATAAGTATCAATGTGTTCTGATTTATAAGTCTCGGGAGTCCCACTCGAAAAAAATACGATACCAATAGGCTGTTGATGTAAATAGACCGGACAGCTGAGGCTCGATCGAATTCCATCTTTAAGGGCAAGTTGGGTGGATTCAGACTCTGGTTTTTCGATCCCATATTGAACCAAATCGTTAATGATTCTTGGATGGCCGGTCGCCAAAATATGTTCAAGACTGCTGCCATCCAGAGGACCACAGTACCCGACTCCCAAATGACCACATGGAGTTTTTGATTTCATCCACTCGGAGCAGAGCCTGCGATGTTTTCCTTGCCCCTCAATGAGGGCAATGCCAATGCGGTCATAGGGAATTATTATATCGAGTGAATCAAAGAGAAAATCAAGAATGCTCTTCGAGTCATCTCCAGCGGTGATTCGATGGTTGATATCACGGACTAGTCTTCCGAATTGAAACTGAGCTTTGTGAATTTTTGTCCGCGATTTTCTTTCAGCTGTGTGTGACATTTAGGAGCTTCTTTCTTCGCCCCGCCAGACTGGGCAGACTTAGAGATTCTTTCTGACTTGTTTTAAAAACTCCGTGCGTGGTGTTTTTAGGCCCTCTTTTTGCGCGACGACCTCGCCGTTTTTGTTCAAAAAGTAGATGACGTTAGAATGAATGAAATCACCATTCTGAAGTCGTTTGTACCGAACCCCAAGGGCAGCCGCTAGCTCAGCGACCGCGTCGGAATCCGAGGTGAGGAGGCCCCATTGCGAGGGGAGTTTTCGTTTCTTCGAAAATGCTAAGAGTGATGCCGGTGACTCTCGAAGAGAATCCAAAGAAAAAATCGAAACTTCAACTTTGTCTGCGTTTTTGGAGTCAATTTCGGTGGCAATTCCCTTTAAATCTTCGACGATAAGAGGGCATGCCGTATCACACCTTGTATAGAGCATAACAACAAAGCGATTTTTTCCTCGCAGGTCTGTTAGTTTTACGCTTTCGCCTTTTTGATTTTTCCAGGATGAGTCCAGTTGTAAAATAGAGGTGCCCCCGAGTGGGGTACCAGCTTTCAAGCTGTCGGTATGTTTATCGTGCGCGAATGTGACGTGTCCAAGGATCATAGTAAGCAGAAATAGATATTTCATTTGGAATCTCCATTCATGTCCCTGACACATCTAAAGCCAAGGTTCGCTGAAGTGTATTTTGCGGTCAAGCTGCTCCGAAATGCAAACCGCATAAAAGTTGCGTAAAGCTTTGGATCTTTTGCTTTTAGAGCCGCCCCAGCGCAATAGAGAGACTCTGTTGACGAACCGCCACGAGAGTCGCCAGACATGATCGACTCCGAAAAGTTATCAACCCATTCCCAAACCAGCCCGTGCATATCCATCACGCCAAATTTATTTGCCGGTCTGGCACCGACATTTCTCAGTCGTGCATTGGGCTTTGAGTACCAAGCGAGGATCTTTGCGTCACTAGCAGGATTCTGAGCATCGCTGGCAACCTCCCACTCGGCAATTGTCGGCAGTCGTTTGCCTTGGGCCGCACAAAATTTTCGAGCGACAAACCAAGAAACATGTGTGACTGGAAAGTGAGATTCTGATTTCGAAAACTTTGTATCTCCAGCCCAGTGTGTCAGGTAACCGCTATCTGCAAATAACGGTGCGATCTTTGACCGGGAATATTCGGGCGAAGCTTTAATGAAGGCTAAAAACTCTTGATTAGTAACCGGAGTTTTATCAATCATGAGAGGCCCGACGGAAGAGTCGACTTCGCCGGGATCTCGAAACTGTGGGGAATAGATGCTCTCTGGCAATTGGGCCTCAGCGCCGAAGGTGATCGGCGAGAAAGCCAAAAGTAAAGAGAGTATCACGGCCACGTTCATTTATTTTATCCGCTTCACTTCAT
>PEZR01000024.1 GCA_002773975.1 Bdellovibrio sp. CG10_big_fil_rev_8_21_14_0_10_47_8 | reverse complement strand
GGTTCCGCCCGAAAAACGATAGCGGGGGATAACCAAGATTTAGCGATCAGTCTGACGGACAATATGCGTGAAACGGTGGTTCCAACGGCTTTGTCTTATGTGCAAAACAACAGTCAGTTGTCTCAGGGTCAGGACGACCTCCGTCGTCAAATCAAACTTTCTATGGGGAACTTTATCACTGAGGGTGTTTCTTTTGGACTGGGGGTAACCCATACTGATGATCGTCTGCCCTATGACCAATATGCTCAGACAAATGTGCAGACGGGCTTTCTTTGGTCGCCAAACAAAGACGTGGGGTTTGCTGCCGTATTTGACAATATGCTCAAACCCAATGAGAGCCTTCCTAAGGAGCTTCAGGTTGATCAAACCATGGGTTTTGGGGCCAGTTATAACTACAAAAAATTCGTTCGCTTTAAAACAGACCTGATTTCCAACAGGAATAATAAATTCGACAAACCGACCTTGGCCGCCGGGATGGAGAGCTATATGAATAAATGGCTGATCTTGCGCTGGGGTGTGCAGCGAAATTATGAATTGGAATCAGACCTTTACAGTGGGGGGATGGGATTCATTGGCCCTCGCTTTGGCCTGCACTATGCTTATCAGACCAGCCCCCAGGACGAGCACTTAGCCCGTCACTCTGTTGACTTGGCTGTCCCGATTTGGTAGGTCTGCGTTCTTAACTGGGGGTCATTATGGCATCTAAAACAAAAGCCACTGAATTGAAGCGAGTCCGCAAGACTCAAAACCAAGGTAAAAAACGCAAATCTGCGATTCGTACCAAAGGTTCTACGAAATCTCCAAAAGCGTTGTTTCAAGATTAAACTTGAGAGCAGAGGCTTAATTTTTTGTGAGGCTTCTGCGTAAAGTGGTGGGCATTTCCTGAGGCCCGCCTTTAAGGTCCCATTTAAATGGGATTTCCACCCAGCCTTCTTGTCCAGGATAGAATTTCCAGTCACGAATGGCTTTGAGAGTTTTGGCATCGAGTTGTCGATGACCTGAGCTTTGGATCATTTTAAACTGAGTGATGCTTCCAGCCCTCGAGACATAGGCCAAAAATCCGACCTCACCTTGTCGCTGATGCAAACGATCTTGTGAATCATACTGGGGACGTTTGTTGCCGGGAACCTGTCGCAACTCTTGCAAAGAGCGAACATTGGATGATCCGGCCGCGCCGCCACCCACGCCGGAAGCGGCCTGCTTTTTAGCGGCCTGTTCCGCGCCAGCTTGTGCTGCAGCTGCGGCTCTTGCCTTTTCAGCGGCGAGGGCCTGTGCATCGGCATCGGCACGGGCTTTTGCTTGGGCTGCTGCCAAGGCCGCACGTTCTTGAGCTCGTTTTTCGGCATTTTCCAGGGCCATTTGGTCGGCTTTTTCTTGGTTTTCTTGCTGAAGGGCTGCCAGCTGAGATTCCCGCTCGGCGAGCTCTTTGTCGATATTTGAATCAAGGTCTGATTGGACAGCAGCGATCTTTGCATTCTGCTCGTGATCAATTTTATTCAGATCCTCTGAGATATCTTCGTCCTTCAATTCAGGAGCTGCTGATGAAAGAAACGGAGAGGTTTCAAGTTCCTCGGGTTGGTCCTCTGGAAGAGTTGCAGCAACGGGCAGAACCATCGGAGACTCTTGTTTAAAAGTTTCAACAGGAGGAGCCTCTGCCTTTGGAGCAGCCGGGGGTGCTGTTCTTTTAGCAGCCTTAACAACAGGAGACTTTGCAGCCCGAGGAGCTTTGATTGTTTTAACGACTGTTCCTGAAATTGGGGGCTCGGTTTCAGCGGGAATACTCACAACAGGTTCGGCCTTAAGAGGTTCTGAGGGCGTCGGTGCAGCAGCAAAGGATGAGGGTTCAAGAATACTAATTTCTGTGGTTTCGAATTTTTTAACTTCGGGAATGGACATTGTTAAAACCGCGATCACCATTCCAGCATGAAGCGCAGTGGAAACAAAAGTAAAACCAATTGTTCTCGATTCTGCCTGAGCCTTTGTCGTTGCCATTTCGCCTCCACTTTCTGGGAACTTCAACATAAGGAAGTATTCAATTCCGAGGCCGTCTCAGAAGGCCTTTGCTCCCATTTGGGACCTGAAAACTCGTAAAATTTTCAGGTTCGACCAATAATTGACGGCCTTTCGAAGGTGCCTTTAAAGCTGATGGACTTTGCCGCAAAATTTCGGTGCCTTGGGCATGGTCTGCATAAAGTTCTGCCATTCAGGGCTCTTAAGACTCATTGTGCTTGAGATATAAGAAAAGGGCGTGATGCCGCTAGAGACATTTAGCTTTTCTGCGGAAATTTTTGTCCGTCGACTCAACTCTGTGCTCATGGTTTTCACAAAGATGTTTTCCCATAAACTGTATTGTTCGGCAGAGATCCATGATGGGGCTTTGTTCCCGTGGAGGGGACCAAAGGAAATATCCAGCGAAGAGTGGACATTGCCAGGGGCCGAGGCTGAAAATTCTGCTAAGAGTTTTCCTTCTCCGAGGGCCTTCATCAGCGGAGAAGAGACATAGACGTCTCCGAGGTCGCGAATGACAATTCGACCCGTTGGTTTGTATGCGCTATTGAGTTCGATCAAAAAATTTTGCGAATGGGGAGAGTCATACCAAATGCCGGTTTTTGATGCGAGCTCAGCGGCAGCTTTCGCCATCGGTTTGACATAATGTTCAGTCCAGAAAGCATAAGGATCATTGGACCCATTCAGTGCCGCGATCTCTTTTCCTTTGGTTTCGTGAAGGGCAGAAAAGCCGGGCAAGTAGATTACACCCTGGCTGCGGGAAATATCCGCCAATTCTCGCACGACGATGGACTGATCGATTTCTTTAATTCCAAAGGTCAGAGGTTCTTCCATCACCACAATATTCTCAAATGAATTAGCTGCTTGAACCCGGGTCATAAGATCTGAAATGAGACGAATATCGAAGCCATCTTGATATTCCTGTTTCTTATCTCTCCAGGCTCCCCCAGTTCGATCAGTTGAGGCCTTGATAGAGAATTGAACTTTTCCCGATGGGTCCTCGACGATATAGGATCGAGAGGCAGTCTGGTATCCCTTGAAATAGGTTTTTTGCTCCGGAGTAAGGCCGTGATCTGTCATGAACTTCTCAACGTCTTTATACCATTTTGAGTCTTCAGGATTGATCACCCAACGAACATAGTCTTCGCCATTTTTCTGAAACACTAGAGCTTTGTACGTAGCGAGACTCAAATTAAATTCTTTGCTTTCAGTCAGCAAGCGCAGGGGAATTTCATAGTGGGGCATATCGATGGCGGTGTTGTTTCGAACGCCAGCACCATTTGCCTTGGTTTCAAAGTCTACCAGATCTTGTACTGGGCGAGTGAGCGCCTCGGACTGGGCGGATGTTAAAATGAGAGACGATAGGAAAATCGTCAAAAAGAAGATCTTTTTAAAACTTTGAGCTTTCATTTTTTTCCCTTTGTTTGATCGACTGGGAAGATACCATGTGATTTGAAAACTGAAAGAAACAAGTTTAGAGGCCTAAAACATTTCATTGTTGTCTAAAACTTTGACGGGATAAATTTAGAGAAGGTTATCGCCCCATAAATCGAAGGACTTCCCAAAGAGCGGGAATGCGTTGCAGGTTTTCCAGGCGACTTCCCCTCATCAAGAGGGGGATATAAATTTCGTTGGAAGTGGGGCCGCCGTGTTGACCCTTGTATCCTCGTTTTAACGAAACTCCTGGTCGGGGAAGGAGGATAGCGTCTGGGTGTCCAGGGCTTTGAAAGTAGTAAGAGAGATTGCTGATAAAAAAGGGATAAAAAAGTTGATTGAGACTGCCCCCCAAATTTTCTGGACAGGTGGGGGATTGGCTCATCACTGAAATGGCAAATGAACTTTCGGCGCAGGTGGCAGGTATATACCTGACTTTGGTGCCTTGAATCTTAGATTGGATGAAGAAATTTTCGTCTTCTCGATAGGCTGCAATATCCATTTCTGAAAGCTGCATGATTTTGTTGATGAAGGCGCCCTTTTGTTCTGAAGACCAGTAGCTTGGATATTTCAAACCCAAGTACCGACCTTCATTCAGGATCTGAATTCCTCGGTCCTCGTGCCGGACGAACTCTTGAAGATTAAAATAGCTAGAAATATCTTGATCAAACCCATGGTCTGCGGTCAGTAGGGTTACGATCTGGCGTTGTTTTTGAACTTCGGCATCAGTGAGAACCCTGAATACGGACGCTAACTCGGAATCAAGAAGGCGAAGATATTCTTTAACTTCCTTTGAGTTAGGGCCGAGATCGTGACTGGTGAAATCAACTCCGACCAGATGAACAAAGATAAAGTCCGGCCAGTTTTTTGGATCATTCTCGCTCAAAATAGATTTCAAAGTTTGAATCAAACCTTGGTCCACCGAGAAATAGTGTTTATTCAGAATATCCAAGGCAGCTTGAATATCAGTGGAATTAACAGCCTTGCTGGCATTGGCCTGGAAGGCATAGTCGAGACTCACCGTCTTGAAGCCAATTTGCCCAAGGCGTGAAAAGATATTTCGATCTTTGATCATATCATTCAAGCGGGGACGGTTTCCAGGAGACTCGAAATTGACAATACGAGCTCCGTCTGTGATTTGATTTCCAAAAATGCCCGTGTGATCGATGGGCTTTTCGGTCAATAGAGCGGAAATGGCGGGATAGGTCAGACTGGGAAAGGTCGTTCGTGCGATATACATCTGCCGAGAATCTTCCAAGAAATATTGGCGCATCTGTGGGAGACTTCCACGGCCAAGTTCGGTTTGTAGAGTTTTTAATGGAAGGCCATCGACCAGAAAGAGCAGAACTGTTCTGCCAGAGCGAGGTCCGTCATTAGAGATCGATTTTGAACTACAGCTAACGAGAAGCGCGATAAAAACTGTCGATAAAATAATTTTTGCCGGAAAATGAACTCTGGTCAAAAAAGGCCCTTTCAATCAGTTGTCGGTGGTCGGGTCGTGAAGGTGATTGAATACCTCACCATTGCTGATGGACTGAGAGAGTTTAAAGTGCTCTGGATTGCCAATGATTTGAATGGCCTGATCCCACTCCAATGGATCTGGATTGGGAATGGTCTCTTTTTTCATACTGAGAATTCTTTGGTAACTGGATTCCAGATCCGACCTTTTTAGACGTCCGCCAGAAAGAGCTTCTGCAATATTTTCGATAGCTTTGGGTGGCGATGCAGGTTCGTTGCAATAGAGCAGTAGATCAACACCAGCCTGTAGAGATCGAACAGGGATCAGATTTTTATCATAGTGAGCAGAGAGGGCTTTCATGTCGAGGTCGTCGCTGATGACCAGGCCTCGGTAGCGAAGATCTTCTCGGAGAACTTTCTTTAGAAAAATTTCTGACAGGGTTACCGGCCATTCGGGGTCAATTTTTGGAAATCGAATGTGACCTGTCATGGTCATGTCCAACTTGGATTTGAAAGCTCGTTTGAATGGGACGAGCTCAATGGTATTCAATCGCTCCAGATCTGCATTTTCAATGGGAAGATCTGCATGAGAGTCAATAATGGTATCCCCATGCCCTGGGAAGTGTTTGGCACAGGGGATGACCTCGGCCTTGATGTATCCTCGAATCAAAGCGGAGGCATGTTTGGCGACCATTTCTGGATCTGAGCTGAGTGAGCGGTCGCCGATGACAGTATTTTTTGGATTCGTAAAGACATCAATGCAAGGAGCGAAATCGAGATTGATACCAACAGCTTTGAGTTCTTGACCCATGAATTGGGAAAATTGAAATGAAACGGTGGGAGAATCTAGATCACCCAACTTTTTCAGTGGCGGCCAAATGGTGAAAGGGGCCTTTAGCCGAGCGACCCGGCCGCCCTCCATATCGATGGCGATATAAAGAGGAGCTTTGCCTGTCATTTGATGTCTGAGATCCTGGATTTCTTGGCAAAGAGTATGAACCTGCTTCGGATCCGCGACATTGCGGGAAAAAAGAACAACACCGCCGATGTTATTTTCAACGATAAACTTTTTTTCGCCTTCGGTCAGGCTGTGTCCAGCGATGCCGATAACAATGTGTTGCCCAATCAGGGTATTCATATCTTAGTGACCTTTTTCTTGGGGCGGAGGAGTTCCCCCTTTGATCTGAATTCCTTTTCCCGCTGGAAAGCCTTGTTGTTTCCCGGGTGGGGGTGTCGGCGGAGTTGGTGCCGGCGGAGAGGCCTGAGCTTTTTTTGAAATCTCATTGAATTGCCCTGTTGGAACATCACCAAAAAGAACTCTGAGGGTGGCGGTTGGCACAGACATATTGTTGGTGGCCTCGCTGGGTTTTGCGACCAATTCAGTGGCGATACCTTGAACCGGAGACTTTGTGGAATAGACCTCGCCTTTGTCATTGATCAAACTGACAAATTTTACACTTTTGAACTCATTCAGTACTCGGAAAGCCTTCATGCCGTTAAAGTCCTCGACGCTTTTTATAAAAGCAATGCCCTTTGATATTGCGGCATCTTCTTCGGCAATCGCTTGGTAATCATATTTCGCATCGATCTTGAGCCCGGTTGGACTGCGAAGCATGACGTAGGCCAGGAAAGAACTTAAAAAAGCTCCCTTCGGAAGATCCTTCACAATTTTTTCAACTTTGTCGCCATCCTTGACGGTGGCCAGAATTTTCCCTTTTTCAAATTTGGCATCGATGGTTTTGACCTGTTTTCCAATCAAAGTGGTGTACTGATAAGAGATCGGCTTCATATCATCAGTCGAGTAGGACTTGAGAGACTCAGACAGGTTTCCGCCGAACTCGTTTGTCTTTACAAAAGTCGTTGCGATGAATTGTTTCTTTTTATTGTCGAACTCATAACGAGCGATGGCGTATCCAATATGCACGCCTCCAGAGAGAACTTTGGAATATCCCTCGAATAAAATGTCTGCACGAGCTGCGTGACTAAAAAAAGCAAGGGCGATACCCACTAGGAACGAGAAAACAAAGAACAACTTTTTCTGGACCATGGTCGAGAATCCTTTCTCTGAGAGTTCACCTCCAAGTTTACGATCTCAAGACGCAGAGTCAAAGGCTTTCGAGTCGAGAAATGATGCCGGGAGATGGCAATTTTTTTTAAGCAGAGAGAGAATAATCACTGTGACAATGTGGAAGAAAAAAATCAGCCGGACTCGGGTGCCGGGCCAGAGCCTTCGTAAGAATGAAAAGGGACAAGTGGCTCTTTTCGTTGCTTTGATTTTTCAGGTTCTTTTTGTTTTTTTTGCGATGATCGTCAATGTGGGACTATTGGTTCACCATAAGATCAATTTGCAAAACTCAGTGGACCTCGCGGCCTATTATGGAGCGATGAAACAGGCGGAAATGCTAAATGCAGTTGCTCACGTAAATTACCAGATTCGCCAGTCGTGGAAATTAATGACATTTCGATATCGCCAGATGGGTACAGCGGGGGCGACGAACCAGCATCCCTACAAGCCGGGGCCTCTTGGGGGAGCAACTCCGGGCCAAATTCAAAATGATAACGACGTTGCCTGGGAATCAGAACCAGCTTTTTGTATCCCCTATAATCCCGTCAGCATCGTCAATCAGAACGAGACCTATTGCCGGGACGCCGGTGGAGTCTCGGTGCCAAATCCCGGGGTTCCCCGGTTGGGACCTGCTAGTATTTTCGTGAACTTCCAAAGCTCTATCCGATCAACGGCGATTGCTCTCCGCCAACAGTTTGGAAAGGGTTGCCAATATGCCATGGGGGTGAATTGGTTGCAGCTTGCAAAATTTATCGGTGCGTACAAGCTGGACATTCGAAATCGTAAAAAACTGCTTTTGGCGATTGCCAATCAAATCAGCACGGCCAATCCCACCGATATCGACGGTCAGCCTATTCGGGAAGGTGTTTATAAAACATTGATCAAAAATCTGACCTATCAAAATCAAGATAGTCTTCGTGGAAAGTTCAATGATTCCGGCGTCGGGAGCGGCACCAACGAAGCAGACTTTGAGTTCATCAATTCTTTGGCCATGGATGGATGCAATTCGGCAGGAAATGAAGTGGCGCCCCCCCATTGGCTTTCAGAGAATCTAATTTTTCCATTCTATTTAGCTATCGACGCCAATTGCGATAAGGTCACAGAGACGACAGATAACTCAACGACGGATTTTACCGCGAACTGGGTGAATACAGGTTCGAAAGTCGCTGCCTTCAAAAATGCGATCGCTGTTTTTAAACCTGAAGTGGTTCAGGCGGCCAATGATTTTTTGCAAGAGATCGGAACTCAGGATCCCAACATGTTGTTGTATCGAACTTCGATTGGGTACGAGAAAAATCCCTGGTGTGTGGCCTATGTTGGGGTTTCCGCAAAGACAACCCCAAAAATTCCGTTTAGCCCCTTGGGGGACATAACGATGAAAGCCACAGCTTATGCGAAACCTTTTGGGGGCCGCATTGGTCCTTGGTACACCGACAAATGGGATTCCGGATCGGATCGATCCAGCGATACAGCGGTGATGATTGATAAAGTTTTACCGTTTCGAGTTCGGGCTGGCCAAGATATCGGAAATATGGATCCCAACCAACTGAAGGTGCAGGGTCGACTGTATCCGAACTATAGTCGTTACATGGGAGACGACATTGGCGTCAGTAGCCGTTTGACGATGGGCCAATTTGGCCAGGCCTTGCACACTCGGGGTGTGATTGATCTGACCTGGTATGATCAGTTGATTGAGGATGACTTTGATGGAAAAAATTCTGCGGGCGATGTTCTGGCCTGGGACAAAGTTCAAAATAAAGCACCAACGATTCGGGAAACTGAAATAGCTGCCGTGGTTCCTGACCAATTTGACGTAGCCAATTATTCCATCGATCCGGATTTTTATAACAATTATCTGCGGCGGTTAGAAAAAGGATACGGTTCAAAGTGGAATTTTCTTTTACGAGGAGACATGGGATCCAGAATGAATGGCAGCGAAGACGAAAAAAGATTCAGTATTCGTAATCAGCTGGATGTTCTTAAGGATCCCAACCGCAAGATTCTGGATTGGCAATCGAAACTGACCTACTACATCAACGAATTCGGACAGCTCTTAACGTCCTGGCAGCAAAAAACGCCGGATGATTATGTTCTGGATGATTCTCGTTTTGGAAAATGTGATGTCAATTATCAGATCAAACAGGATTCTGAAGATCGACAATTCACCAGTGGATCCTGCACTGCGGGTGGGCGAACGGGCTATTCAGTGAAGCTGGTCGATGGTCAGTTTCTTCGCAATCAGGTCAATGGTCAGACCAAGGATTATGAGCTCGGTGGCAAGGGCGTTGTTGGCCCAATCAAGAATCCACCACCTGAAAACTTCTAAATACTTCCGACACTCGACTGAAAGTTCAACAATCGACAGGGCCCGGTGTCTGTCCCTTGGACAGCTACATGGGGGTTGTTTTTGTTATAAGAGCAAAGTCAGTCTCAAAATGAGATTCAGCAAATTCAAGAGAGTTTTCCTTTAGATACCATACTTTTTCCCCGATAATATTGATGTGAGGGGAAGTATGATTCGGTCGCGACAAATTTTTTTGACAGCGATAATTTTTTTAACCAGCACGGTTTTTCAAACTCCTGTGGTTTTCGCAGATGATACTCTCACGGTCGACAATAATATGAATAGCAGCGGAATCGTTGGTCAGGGTGTAGATCTCCTCGGAGACAAAGCTGCTGAAGTAAAAACTGACGCCATTAATTCGGCAGCGGAACAAGCAGGTCAGAGTTTAGTTTTAGCGACGCCACTATTTAATCGGGCAGCCGGTTCTGCCGTGGAAAAACTCAGGGCTGACCAGAAGAGCTGCGAAAGTGCAGCGAAGTCTGCAAAGACGTTCTGTTTGGCAAGTTTGAGCCCTAGTATTCAATCAGCGACAGCAACCATTGGAATGATTCTTGGTGGCGTTCAGACCGTGGTGAGTATGACGGCGGCTTGCTCCAAACTTGGTGAGGCGATGACGATCGCACAGGCTGCACTGGGAGCTTATAATTTGGCGTGTGGAACGGCACAGATGAGTTGTTCTAGCAGTTGTAGAGCTCTTGATAAATCAATTACCACAACGATCACTACGGTGGAAGCGGTTCCTATACCTCCTCTTTCCCCGATTGCTGCGACTTTAGAGGCACAGAAGGCCGACGATTTGGAACAACTGAAGGCCTACCAAATTAAAGCGAAGGGCGTTGGTGACAACTGTGATGGTTACAAACAAAATCTCGCGGCTGCTGGTCTGGCGTTAACGGGTGTTGTGACTCAGATGTTGATGAGTAAACAGTGCAAAAAGAAAACGAATGTCGATTGTACAACCGATCCCTTCAATGTTGCTTGTACCAATGTGGATTGCAGCAAACCCGAGAATATTGCCAAGACAACCTGTATTTGTGCAAAAGCTCCAAATACTTCGGGCTGTCCTGGCTACAATGGCCAGGCTTCCTCGGGGAGTGTTCCCGTGGGAGGAAGCGGTTCAACCACAGATGGGTCAGAGAACTCGGACCTAGCGGCGATGCCTTCTCTAGGCAACGGTGGACTTGATGGCTTTGGTAACATTAAGCCTCAGTCAGCTTCCGGCAGTGGTTCGGGCGGCGGAGCCAGCGGCGGCGGTGGTGGTGGCGGATTTTCTGGTGGTGGTGGTGCAGATAAAAATGCGACGGCAACACAGAAGGCATTGAATCCTAATATTCTCTCTGGCTACGAAGGTGGCGGCGGCGGCGGTGGCGGCGGACGCTTTGGTGGATCGAGTGGATCTGATTCTCCCTATGGGGCCTATCTTCCGGGTGGACTTAAAGATCCAAAACGTGGCCTCGCTGGAACATTTGGTCAAGGCCAAGTCACTGGTGCAGGATCGAAATCAAATTGGGAAAAAGTGAGCGATCGTTATCGGGATTCCAAAGCAACTTTGCTGGGACCCTAAGAACGGTCGAATCATTTGCAAATGGGGGCAATGATGAAAAAAATGAAAAGAAATATCACTCTGGCGGTTTCCGTTATCTTTTTTAGCTCCAGCACCCTGTTTGCTCAATCGCGAACGACAGCGCCCATTCAAAACACCTATGCAGCACCCGTCGTGACGACCACTCTGGCTGGAACCAATAGCATCAGCGGTGGTGACAACGGAAATGGCGATACTTTGCAAACAACGGCTCAAAAATCAAAAGGCAACAATACCATTGGTTTGGTGATGGGAATTGCCGCTGCGGGATTTTGCGCTGTTAAAGTGGCGACGTCATGTCCCTTAAGTCCCTCTTGTCCTCTCTATGTAGCAGGTCTTGCGGCTTCCATCATTGTTACGATGATGATGACCAAATCCAAAAAACAATCAGCTGACTCAGAGGCGGCGGTCACGACAGATCCTTCCACAGGCGCAATCATTACTGACAATGGTTTGTCGACAAACACTCAACCGGACACGGCGAGCTTAGATAACAATCCGGATTGGAAAGCAGCAAACAAGGCCTTGGCAGATTTAAGGAGTCAAGGTTGGGATATCAATACCAACACTGGCCAGATCACTGATCCCAATGGAAAAAAGTTTTCAACATCTACCTTTGATTCTCCAGCATCAATGGCG
>PEZR01000127.1:2899-14483 GCA_002773975.1 Bdellovibrio sp. CG10_big_fil_rev_8_21_14_0_10_47_8 | reverse complement strand
TGGGCGTAATAAGACAGGGTCACTTGGTAACCGAGCTGTCTTTCGCCGCTGAGCAGATGCAGTCGTCCTGCTAAAGTTTTTAACAAGGTGGACTTGCCAGCACCGTTGAATCCCACGACACCTAGGTGATCGCCTCTTTCCAGACGAAGTTGACAGCCTGTGATGACTTTTTTGTCCGGGTAGCCCAGGTCAGCATCGATAAGGGCGAGAGTTTCTTTGCCGGTGTGGACGGGGGCGGGAATTTTAATTCGCGCTCGGATCGGCAGATCTTTGATCTCAATTTTTTCCATTTTATCGAGCATTTTCATGCGGCTTTGGGCCTGGCGCGCTTTGGTGGCTTTTGCTCCGAAGCGATCGACGAAATCTTGAATGCTTTTTCTTTTGGCCTCTTGATTAGCGGCCTGGGCTTCAAGAATTGTTCTGAGTTGAGCTTTTTGCTCAAAATAATCATCGATGTTTCCCGGGAACTTGGTGATGCTCCCGGATTCAACCTCAAGAGTGTGGTCAGTGGTTCTTCTTAAAAATTCTCGATCATGCGAGATCAGCAAAAAAGCCCCGCGATAATCTTGGAGGAATTTTTCAAGAGCTAAAATGCTTTCCAAGTCTAGAAAGTTGGTGGGCTCATCTAGCATCATCAGATTGGGTTCTTTTCCAATCAGCGAAAGAAGTTTCATTCGCATCCGATATCCACCACTGAGTTGGTGAAAGGGCAGCTGAAAGTGAGCTTCTGTTAGCCCTAGATCAGTTCCCAGTTGTTTCAGTTCCCAAATCGGTTTGCTGCAATTTTGTTCGAGGTATTCTTCGGCGGATAGATCCAAGGGTTCGCGGGCTTCTTGCTCCAGATAGCCGATCTTCAGTTTTTGAGCTTTAACAATCTGCCCATCATCCAGAGTTTCCTGACCGACGAGGATTTTAAACAAAGTGGTCTTCCCCGCGCCATTGGGGCCAATGACGCCCACGTGCTCACCCTCATTGATCGAAAATTGGGCATCATCGAACAAGGTCTTGTCGCCAAAATGTTTAGAGCCCTGGTGCAGTTGCAGAAGATTCATGGGGTCACTGTAGCAGTTGTTTCTTGTCAGGTCATGAGGATTGAAACTATGATTTCAAAGAATGAGTCATCAACTTCTTTTTCTGGTGCTGATTTTCCTTCTGGCCGCGGTTGTGGCAGTGCCCTTTGCCAAAAAAATTGGTCTCGGTTCAATTTTGGGCTATTTGATCGCCGGCGCTATACTTGGACCCTTTGGCGCACAGCTTTTTTCAAATGTTTCAGGTTTGATGCATTTGTCAGAGTTCGGTGTTGTTTTTTTGCTTTTTGTGATTGGCCTTGAGTTAAAGCCGGCGCGTCTGTGGGTGATGAGAAAATCTGTTTTTGGCATAGGGGGAACTCAGGTTTTGTTGGGGACCTTGGTTTTGTCGGCGGCTTCTTTTGCCCTGGGCCTGGATTTGAAATTGAGTTTGATTGTGGGATTTGCCCTGTCTTTGTCGTCGACAGCATTTGCTCTGCAATATCTTGGCGAGAGAAAGCAGCTCACGACTGAATACGGCAGGTCGGCCTTTGCTGTTCTTCTTTTTCAAGATGTGGCCGTGATTCCAGTATTGGCTATTTTACCTCTGCTCTTTGTGGGTCTGGGTACAGAATCAGCACTTCCACCGTGGGTGGGGATTTTGGTGGTCATTGCGATTTTGACCCTGGGTCGACATGTGACTCGGCCCATTTTCCGGATGATTGCCTCCAGTCGCAGTCGCGAAGTTTTTACCTCAGTGACTTTATTGATGGTGTTGGGGGTAGCCGCATTGATGCAGACGGTGGGTCTATCTATGGCCTTGGGTTCTTTTCTGGTTGGCGTGCTTCTTTCTGACAGCGAGTACCGTCATGAGCTTGAAACAGACATTGAACCTTTCAAGGGTCTTTTGATGGGTCTGTTTTTCATGTCTGTAGGCATGATGATCAATACCGAATTGTTGGTGGAAAATCCGTTGCGAATTTTCGGTCTATTGCTTTTATACTTGGTGCTCAAATTCTCGTCGCTGTTTTTGACCGGAAAAATTTTTCGATTTTCTAACGAGACCTCAAGACATTTGTCTTTTTCGATTGTTCAAGGCAGTGAATTTGCCTTTGTGATCGTCAGTCTTTTATTGCAGGGAAATATCTTGGGCGGAGAAACGGCAGATACCGTTATTTTGATGATTTCTTTATCCATGGCCATGACGCCTCTTTTAGGAATTTTTAATGATCGAGTTCTATCAAAAGCCTTTCAAAGTCCACCGAAACCTTTTGATGAGATCGATGATGAGCATCCCCTGGTGATCGTTGCGGGATTGGGGCGTGTGGGTCAGATTGTTACCCGTATTTTGCGGATCAAAGACATTCCCTTTACGGCTCTGGAGCAAGACCCTGAACAGGTCGAAACTCTCCGGCGTTTTGGCAACAAGGTTTATTACGGAGATGCTTCGCGGATTGATTTATTGGAAAAAGCTGGAGCCCCCAATGCCAAATATTTTATTTTAGCCATCGATGATGTCGAGTCTTCCGTTCACACTGCGGAGGTCGTGAAGCAGACCTATCCTCATTTAAAAATCATCGCACGAGCCAGAAATCGAAATCATGCGTTTCGTTTAAAAGACATCGGAGTCCACCTGATGGAGAGAGAAACCTTTTGGTCCAGCATTCAAATGACCCGAGCCCTGTTGATGGATTGGGGCGAAGACGAAAAGATGGTGGATAAAACTCTGAATGTCTTCACCAAACACGATCTAGAAATGTTGGAAGGCCAATACCAACGCCAAAACGACCGAGAAGAACTGATCAGCTACTCCAAACAAGCCGGCCAACAACTGGTCGAAGTCATGAGAGACGACAAAAAATGCGCCGATCCCTCGAAATGCTGAGGGGCGGGGTCATTTCACAATCGCAAGAGCTTTCGTCGCCTCAATTCTCGAGGCTCGCCCAGTTCCGCTCGCCAAACTGCTGAACAGCTCGAAGGTGATTGTGGGCAGAACAAAGAATCTCAAGATTCTCGATCCGATGATCACCACCCTTAGCCCAAGGATGCCGATGCTCAATTTGCAATTGAAATTTCGAGGAACATTTTTGTCCTGACAAAGGATCCCGGTAACAACACTGCCCTAGAGATCGTAACCAAACCCGCCGCCGAACTGCCGCTGGAATATACCGAGACCGCTTTGCCTCGGCCATAGTCTCTGACTTTGGAGCAGTCCCTAGCTGGTTGGCAATACAGCATGCAATTTTCTTTTGTGAGCCAACTTTGGAAGAAAGGTTTTCCCGTGTAGAAACACCAGAGGCAGAACTCTCTTGCGAAGCAAGATCAGATGCAAGATTTTCCCTTACCGCGACTCTAGAGGCCGGATTCTTTTGCTGAACAATATTGCAAGCAAGATCTTCCCGTGCAGCAACATCGGAGGTAAGAGCTTCTTGCGCGGCGACACCGGCACCGGTGTTGCTCTGCGTTTTCAGTGAGGCCATTCTTTTCGACCTCAATTTTTCAAGGGATAGCTCGGCCATGATGGTGATTAACTCTGCATAACTTGGATGAGGATTCTTGTGAGAAATTAGATCTCTGATTTCTTGCAGTTTTGTCATGAGCTCCTCGTCCAGCACTAAATTAACTTGAGTGTGTTTTGCATCCAGCAATCTGACCTTTTCGTCGGGCAGGGTGTTTGGAGATAACTCCAAGAGAACTTTCTCGGCTTCTCGGGTGGTCTTTCGTTCAAGATTTTGCAGAATCTCCATTTTCTCTGGCACTGAATAGATCTCTGTCCCTTTTTCTTTTCGCTGTTTTTCCTCTTTCCTAAAGAAAGTATGCGCCTGAGCGACATTGGCAAGGTTCAATCGTCCGTCCGAAATGGCCTCGGTCACCTGAGGAATTTCTTTTGCCACTCGCATGGCGGCGATTCTTCGATAGGCCGCTGATTCGGAGTAGCCTAGTTTTTTGATACAATACTCAATCAGGGAGCCATAACCTCGCTCCAGATAAATCCTGCGACGAGAGACTTCTTCCAGAAGCTGAATGATCTCGACGGTGATTTTTCTTTCTTCAGCAACTTTGTTTTGCAGAAGTGTTTCAAGTTCTTCGTTGGAAATTTTCATTGTTCCTCCACACAAAGGAAGAACATAACATGGGTTTTAAAAATGAATTTTTGAGCCTTTGTGGAGACGAGAAGTTTTCCATATGACATCCTAAAATGCCCAGTAGAAACGTCATAAAATGCCTGCACCTCAATTTTATTTTTGAAAAAGGCGGGGACTCATTGAGATATCAAACGCACCAAAGAGCTCAAATGATGCCCACAAAAATGCTGTCAAATATTTTTCTTACAACAGGAGTTGTCATGGGGTGGAGCCGTATGGCCTGACGGCAATACGACCTGGACCGTTGACGGCAAATGATCTGGCCAACATGGTCAGTCATGTGCGATGAATTTCGAAACATTGCCGCCAAATCGACTCTACTCTTTTGTTTTTAGACGATCGTCATTTTCGGTGATGAATTTTTGGATGTCATCGGCGATGCCTAAAAGTTTTAGCCATTGTTCTTTGTAGAGGGTGACTGGGAAACGTCCCATGCCGTAAACGGAGAGGGCGCCTTTTTCGCTGACCTTCATCGACAGAACGCCTGTCTTTGGCTTTTTCTTTAAGGCTTCGTTTTCTGCTCTTAGTCGTTCTAGTTCGGCTTTCATTTCGTCAGACATTGATAACCTCCAGGGGATCAAATTTTTGCTTTATTTAGACTGCCCCAGGAATTTGCCAGATGCAAAGACTGGCTGAGGCCTGACTCAGATCTTTGGTGAAGCGGACCTTGGTCGCGCATGTCTGTAATGGGTAGAGCAATTTTTGGAACTGTTATTGGGGTTTGGTGAGCAGTTTTTTTTCTGCTTTGGCACCGAGCTCTTTGAGCATTTCCACTTGGCGGATGAGGTTTCCGGAGCCCTCACTCAATTTGTTCATGACCTGAGAGTGGGACTTTTGCACACCTTGAATTTTGCCACCAAGGTCATCCAAATCCTCTACCAAAGAGGCAAATTTGTCATAGAGCATTCCGCCCCGTTTGGCGATTTCCATGGCATTGCGTTCCTGTCTTTCCTGTTTCCAAATCGCGGAAACAGTGCGCAGAGTGGTTAGCAGAGTGGTGGGTGAAACCAAGGCAATATTTTGATCCCAGGCCATTTGTAAAAGATCCGGTCGATATTTAAATGCCAATGCAAAGGCTGGTTCAATCGGCATAAATAAAATCACAAAATCAGGGGAGAGCAGTCCTTCAGCAGCATGGTACTTTTTTTCCGACAAGCCATCGATGTGTCGTTTTAAAGAATCCACATGGGCCTTTGCACATTGCTCTTTGAGTTCGGGGCTTTCGGCCTCGATGTATGCATCATAATCTTTGAGGGAAACTTTGGAATCCACGATGATGTGTTTGCCTTCAGGCAGGTTGATGATGACATCGGGGCGGAGGTCTCTGCCACTTTCGCTTTTTAGACCCATGTCGGTGCCCTGAACTGTGTATTCTTCCCCTTTACGAAGGCCAGAACGTTCCAAGATATTCTCTAGAATCATTTCTCCCCAGTTGCCCATGACCTTGTTGTCGCCCTTAAGAGCCTTGGTCAAATTCTGCGCTTCAGAGGACATACGAATATTCAGTTCCATCAATTTTGAGAGCTCGCCCCGTAAAGAGCCACGTTCGGCTCGTTCCGTTGAATAAGTCTCTTCAACTTTTTTTTCAAAGTCCTTCAGCCGTTCTTTGAAGGGCTCTAGCAGCGTTGTCAGATTTTTCATATTCTGATCGTTCATGCGATGAGATTTTTCTTCGAAAAGTTTTGAAGCTAAAAGTTCAAAACGATCTGTCATTTGCTGATGGAGCTCTTCGAAATCTTTTTTCTGGGCTTCGAGCCGGGTGGTTTGCATGCGCAGATCCAGAACCTCTTGCTCTTTTTGAAAATGGCTTTCTCGCAATTGAAACATCTGCTGGCGCAGAAAAAGAAACAGTCCTCCGGCGCCCATTAAGGCACCCAATACGCCGCCAATAATCAGAGAAAGCACAGAAATTTCCATAGGGACCGACTCTAGCATTGTGCGCTGCAAAAATGCAAAAGAATCCCCGACAGAGTGGATTGTTGCTGAGGCGTCCACATCTCGTTAAGCTGAATGGATGCGTTCAACTCTTCAATCCTGGCTTTTGGCTGCGAGACCAAAAACTCTGACTGCTTCATTAGGACCCGTTGTCGTGGGCACAGCTTTGGCGTGGGCAGACAAGGGCGAAGTCCTCTGGTGGGTGGTGGTGCTGACTTTGTTGTCGTCTCTGTTCATCCAAGTGGGCACCAATCTGGTGAATGATGTTGTTGATTTTAAAAAAGGGGCTGATGACGAAAAACGAGTAGGCCCTCAGCGGGTGACTCAATCTGGATTGATTGCTCCTAAGACAGTTTTCATCATGGCGGCGGTTTGTTTTTTGGTGGCTGTCCTTTGCGGAGTGCCGTTGGTTTTCAGAGGGGGGATGCCGATTTTTATTGTGGGATTGGTCTCTGTCTTAATGGGCTATGGGTACACAGCTGGTCCATTTCCCCTGGCTTATCGAGGTCTCGGAGACGTTTTCGTGATTTTATTTTTTGGATTGATTGCCGTGGGCGGAGTTTATTTTCTGCACACGCTTGAATTAAGTATGAATGCGATCATCGCTGGCTTTCAGGTTGGATTTTTAGCCACGGTGCTTATCGCGATCAATAATTTAAGAGACATCGATGGCGATAAGAAAGTGCACAAACGAACCTTACCCGTTCGTTTTGGAAAAAGATTTGCTCGTATCGAAATCGCAGGTCTGGCTCTGGGGCCTTTTGTCCTTGGATTTTACTGGTATTCGCTGGATTTTTTCTGGCCTTTTGTGTTGCCATGGCTGGTTTTTCCACTGGCTGTCCTCATTGTGAAAATGATCTTTGCGACCGAGCCCGGTCCGGCCTATAATCTATACTTGGCAAAGAGTGCTTTGCTGCAATTGATGTTTTGTTTTCTTTTGGCTGCGGGTTTTTTCTTATGATCAATTTTTGGTATTCTTATTACGAGCTCAGTCCATCAGGTCTTTTGGGGGCCTTGGCGGGAGATCATGTTCGTAAGGGCGCTTTGCTCAAAGTTCAGTGGCCCAATGAAAAAATCGGTTATGCAGATATTTTTCCCTGGCCCGAGTTGGGTGATGCCGATATTGAAACCCAAATCACCGCCCTGAGCAAAGGTAAGGTCAGTGCTTTGGTCGAGCAGTCCATTTGGTTGGCGAAACGAGATGCGGATTTGAGAGTGAAGGGCAAAAATGCTTTCGCCGGCGCGGCCAAGGTCAAAAACCATTATTTGATCAGTGACCTCAGTAAATTTACGGACAACACCATGGGAAATCTGCGCCAGGCTGGTTTCACCACCTTGAAAATCAAGGTTGGAAGAGACATCGAAGAGGAAGTGGCTTTTGTTCAAAGATCACTGCGCCAGAATCCGATCACAATCCGTCTGGACTTTAATGCAAGAACCAACTTTCAAGATTATGAAAGATTTATGACTCAGCTGTCTCAGGCTGAGCGGGCCCGTATTGAGTACAGCGAGGATCCATTTCCCTGGGATCCCGAGGCCTGGAAAGAAGCTTCGGTCTTTGCACCAGTGGCCATGGACAATGAGTACGAAAAGGTCAATTGGGACAAACTCAAAGGGCCACCACCCTTCAAGGTCATGGTGATTAAGCCGGCCCGCCAGGATTTGGATAAAACACTGAAGATCGTTAATAAATATGCGATGAGAATGGTGGTCACTAGCGCCATGGATCATCCAGTGGGGGTTGCACATGCTTGCCATGTGGCCGCCGAACTCAAGAAATTTTACCCCAATACTCTGTTGGACTGTGGCTGTTTGACTTTGAAAGTCTATAGGCCCAACGAGTTTTTCAGTCGTGTACAAACCAACGGCCCTTATCTCACTGGGATCAATGGGACGGGAATCGGTTTTGACGACTTGCTGACGAAGGTGCCATGGGAACCACTAAAAAAATAGCTGCATTCTCTGGTGTTAACTGGGACTCCACAGAGTCTCATGTCCTTCTCAATCCTCGTTGGCCGGCGGTGGATCGCGAGGCCCTGAATGCTTTGGCTCTTGAGAATAGTCTTCCGGCACATGTGTGGATTCCGTCCTCGGGTTCGTCGACGGACCAATTTCAATCGGTCAAGTTGATCGCGCTTTCAAAGGCGGCCCTTCTGGCCTCGGCGGAGGCTGTCAACCACCATGTCGAGGCCACAAAAAAAGACATCTGGGCGCTGGCGTTGCCCTACTTTCATGTCGGAGGTCTTGGCTTGGAAGCGCGAGCCGCGCTGAGTGGCAATGACGTGATTGATTGTTTGGATGATGGCAGATGGTCCGCCGATTTTTTTTATGAAGCCGTGAAAGAAAAAAAATTGACCCTGTCCGCATTGGTGCCAACTCAGGTTTATGATCTTGTCCAGTTGGGTAAAAAGGCGCCGGCTTCTTTGCGAGCCATTATTGTGGGCGGGGGGGCTCTCAGTGAAAATCTTTATGAAAGTGCTGTAAAGCTTGGTTGGAATTTGCTTCCCAGCTACGGCATGACCGAGTGCTGTTCGCAGGTAGCGACGGCTCGGCTGTCCAGTATTGGAAAACAGGAGCATCCTTTGGTTTGTTTGCCGCATTTGCAGGTCAAGGTGGATGGAGACGCTTTTTTGATGATCAAGGGTTCGTCGCTATTGACCGGTTATGCTCAGTGGGCCGATGGAAAAGCCATTTGGACGGATCCCAAAAAAGATGGTTGGTTTCGAACCGCCGACAGGGCTGAGATTCATGACAATTGCGTGACTCCGCTCGGACGAAGCAGCGATTATGTGAAAATTTCCGGAGAAGGTGTGAACTTGCTGCATCTTCAGCAGCTGCTCGAGAGTGTCGCGCAAAAATTAGCACCCGAAATGTGGGAAGACTTTGCACTGATTGCGTTGGAAGACGAAAGAACCCAGAATCAGTTGGTGCTGTTGACCACGGGACGAGTAGAGGCTCGGTTGATTCAGACGGTCATTCATGACTTTAATCAGAAGGTGGCGCCGTATGAAAAGCTCAAACGGCAACACTTTGTGGATGAAATTTCCAGATCTCCTCTGGGAAAATTGCTGCGAGAAAAATTAAAAAAGAAAATCTCAGCGGCTTAGGTATTTACGAGCTTCTTGATCGAGGCTGTCTTCGCTCATTTTTTGCTCTTTCAAGATAACTTCAATTTCTTCGGCTGGCACCAATGGTTTTTTGCCGCGAACACCAGGGCAAAAGCTGGCGATTTCTTTTTTCCAAGCCTTGGCGTTCATGACCTCGGGCCAAAAGGGCCAGGTGCGGCACTGTGTGGGGCGTCCGGCATAAACAGAGCATCGTTTGTTTTTTAGAAATCGGCAGTTGGGATCTTGTGGGTTCTCTTTGAGGTGAAAAAATCCATCCGTTCGATCGCAATGTTTTTGGGTAAATTCTCGAACGCTCAGTCCAAGCTCTTTCGCCATTCGTTGCCGGTCTTGTTTGGTCATGTACACAAAACCATATTCCCCATGAGACGTGCAGCAATTGCCGGAACCCTGACATTGAAACTGAACCCCTTTTTCCCACCAACTCATGGGATCGACTCCAGGTAGACACCCAGGCGCTGTCGAACCAGTTCGGGCACAGGAATCTTTACTTTCGATTTTTGATCCAAGAAGGTATGCACCATCAAAACCTCGGCATGGGCATTTTGATTCTGTTGAAATGCATAGCGCATTTGAAAAGAAGACTGGCTAATTTTTGCGACAGAGGCTCGCACAGTGTAAATCTGACCGGGCAAAAAGGGCTTCAAATAATTGCTTTCAGCATGGCGGATAGGGACCATGTACTTGTCCGTTCGGAACCATTCATCCCAGGTAAAGCCTGCGGCCTGAATAAAGTCTTCAAAAGCATCATGGGCCAACGAGAAGATGTGACCAAAAAAGAGAATGCCGGCAGGATCAGCATCACGAAAGCGCAGTCGAAATTCTTTCTGGAAGACGGTGTGGGATGTGGTATTCATGTCCTCTAAAATGGATGAAGCTTTCCTTGACTTCAAGCGGAGATATTGGAAAAAAAGAGAACCCAACCCCAGAAGGATTGTAACGCAAAGCAATGGACATCAAGATATACGATCCCAAGGACTTTCCAGCGTATTTGCCCAAGCTGAATCTGCTTTATGACGATCTGTTTTCTGGTGGCAAAGGCTTTCGATCAAAATTGATCCAGCTATTTGCCCATCATCTGAGCATGCCCGAAAAGGCTGAGAATCTTTTATCACAGACAATCGAGTTTATTCACAATGCATCCTTGTTGCATGATGATTTGGTGGATCGGTCTCATTTGCGCCGAGGCAAAACATCGGCCTGGCTTCGATTCACACCGGAGTACGCTGTTTTGGCCGGGGATTATCTTTTGGCGCGGGTGATGGTGAATCTGTCTGGATTTGGCAACATCCGCTTGGTTCACTACACCGCCGAAATTATTTCGGACCTTCTCGAGGGAGAATGGCTGCAAGATTCTCTGGTGGGTGATTTTAATGTGGAGCTGAGTCAGTTGGACCGGGTTCATAACTTGAAAACTGCATCCTTGTTCAAGTGGTGCCTGCGTTCTCCCTTTATTGCCATCGACAGATATGAAACAGAGTTGCATACGACCTTAGAGGAAATGGGAACTCTATTGGGTCAGCTCTTTCAGAGATCGGATGATCTTTTGGATTACAATATTCGAAACTTTGAAGGCAAAGCCGTCCTCGGAGATTTAAAGTCAGGCTACTTGAATTCTTTTGCGGCCTTTGCATCTCGAGGGTTTTCTTCGGAGCAAAAGATCAATTTGCGACAAGTGCAGACTCTTCCGGATTTCTATTCTGTTTTGGGCAGTGAAAAGCGCTTTCACGAAGTGGTGCAAGAGTTTGACGAGAGAAATGTTTTTCTGATTCAGCTCTACCAGCACCACCTGAAAACTTTTTCCCAGTCGCTAACGGAATCTGAGCAAGGGTTGATTCCTAAGCTCGAGTCTTTGACAGATTTGTTGTATTGGAGAAAAAAGAGCGGATGAGTAACCTGATCACTCTTTCAAAAAAAGATCCTCGTTTTTTTTCTTATCTGAATGGCAACTTTTCAAAAACAGATCGTGCTATTCCCGTTGAGTCTTTGAACGTAAATACTGAAGCCGAACAGGTAACATTTCAAATTGTTCCGTTGAATGAAATCTATCGTCCAATGAGAGGTTTGTATTGGTTGCGGTTGTTGAAAGTTCGAAACCTCGTGCTAGTGGCTTTCCCTGTTTTTTTGACTTTGGTTAAAAATTGGATTGATGGAACCTTGCATGACCCAAGGACTTTTGTTTTGGGTGCGGTTGGCGCTTTTTTTCTGATGACGGCTGTGAATTTGAGAAATGATTATTTAGATCACTTGTCCGGATTGGATCGGGTTCATCCCCAATCTGGGAGCCAGGCGATTCAAAAGGGTTGGGTCACGGCGGCCCAGGTTCAACGTTGGTCGTACTTCTATTTAATTTTAGGAGTGGTTTTTGGTC
>PEZR01000127.1:0-2891 GCA_002773975.1 Bdellovibrio sp. CG10_big_fil_rev_8_21_14_0_10_47_8 | reverse complement strand
TATAAAATTGGATTGAAATATCGACGTTGGAGTGAGCTGACGATTTTTTTGCTCCTTGGGCCATTGCTGACAGTGGGGCTTCAGTATTCTATGGGTTACCATTTCGATCTTGAAGTTTTGTGGATTGGCGCCATCACTGGGTGGATGAGTGTTTTTTATTTGCACTTGAAAAATTTTGAACAATTGATGGTGAATGAACAGGCGCAATTTCGCAACACCATGACTTGGTTGGGATTTGAAAAGGGCAAGACGCTGCTGTTTATATGGTGGTTGATTCTTGCCGGCCTGGTCATGGGTTACCATTTTGAATATGCAGCTGGATATTGGCGTTGGGTGGTCTTCTTTTCATTGCTGGCGGCAACAGTCCCCTTCGGAGCGGCCCTCAGCTTAGTGAACAGTCCTCTGGGGTCAAAAATGACCAAACTGATGCACACCGGGAAGATGGCATTGTATTTCGTGATGATGCTGATCATGATCGAAACGCTTTGGTATTTGTGGATCTTTCAGTGAAAATTCCCCTTTTTTCTGAAATTGAACTTTCTTCTGAATTGAAAACTGAGATCACAATGGTTCAGTCGGACCTCGAGGTTGAAGTTTGCGCGCGGCGACCCACCGACGAGAGCTATTTTGAGTTCTCGTCCAAGGGGTTGACTCTGGTCGATCATGAGCTCGGAAAGCTGCACCTTGATTTTATCGAGGACCGGGTTAACTACTCGAGGCAATCCCATTTGGGAAAAAATGAGTTGATCGCCAAGGCCGTCGGTTTATCCAGAGGAGTGCAGAGGGTTTTTGATGCAACTTTGGGTTTGGCAGAGGACGCCTGGTTTTTTTTGCGTTTGCGAGTTCCCGTTGTTGGTTGCGAACGATCCCCTGTCGTTTATTTATTGCTGAAAGATGCCGTCCGCCGAGCTCGGCTGGTTTTCCCAGAACTGCCATTTCATATTCACTACGCTGATGCAAAAGCGGTTTTAAGGTCTCATCCCGATGAATTTCCAGTGGTTTATATGGACCCCATGTTTCCAGAAAAGAAAAAATCAGCGCTGCCTCGGAAGGAAATGAGAATATTTAGAAAGTGGGTTGGCGACGATGGGGATATCACCGAGCTTTTTGAAACAGCGATGGAGCATGCCACAGAAAGAGTGGTCGTGAAACGCCCCAACAAGGCGCCGGATTTGGCGGACGGGGTTGTTCATAGCTTTAAGGGAAAAACGGTTCGTTATGACCTTTACAGTCCAAGGAGGGAAAAATGAGTTTGTTCGTTTTTGTTTCTGAAATGTTTATCGCTTTAGCCGGCTGGTTTTTGATGAACCATTCTCAGAAACCTGACTGGTCTATTCGTTCGACTTGGATTTCTTCCGGAGTTTTATTCGCACCTCTTTGGATGTGTCCGGTTTATTTTCTGTGGATGCTGATTCCAGCCTCCTTGTTTGCACTTGCCGGAGTCCTGTGGCTGGTTGTAATTGCGTGGAAGCCTCAATGGCGAAAATTCAATTTGTTGATTTTGGGGGGACTGTTGTTTCTGGCAGGATTTGAGAATTTAATTCATCAAAGTACTCGCTGGACAACGATGCCCGAGGCACCCAGGTGGATTTTTTGGTTCGGTGAAAATTATTTTCAAGGAGCCCTGGTCGGAGTGTTCTGCGGATTTGTCTTGAGGGCTTTGACTGGGATGAAAGGCGTTAGCCAGTGGTCGGCGGCAGCTTGGATATTTTCTGGAATCTTGTCGCTGGGGGCTGGTTGGGGTTTTTTCCTGGGAGATAAAATCTTTGGCGCCATCAGCGGGATTATCGGTGGAAAAACTCGGATGGAAAAAACCCAAGGCTCTTGGCTCCTGGTCCTGAGTCTGGGGGGGCTGGCCCTGACCAATCTTTTGCAGACAGTTGTTTTGCAGATACAGCCCGGTGCATACTCGGGATCCCTGCGAGTGTTCCAATGGACCTTGATGATGGCTGTTTTTCTTGTTTTGCAGGGTCTAGGTGGTCGTCTTCTCTCCAAAAGTCTGAGAATCTGAGCCAGGCTATAATTTCAAAGCCAAATGAACCTTTAGAAACTAAAATAGAAGGGCATTTGGGAAAAAATTATGAGCAAAAAAAACCAGTCCGAACAAGAGCTGCATTTGAGGATTCAAGAGCTAGAAGCTGAGCTGCTGATTAAAAATCAGGAGCTTCTTCGATACCAGCAGGAGCTCAAGAAAACCAATTCTTCCCTGGAGGAGTTGATTGTTGATATTTCTCAGGAGCTGAAGCTTGCCGGCTTGGTTCAGAAAATTTTATCGCCAACAGAAATTCCCAACATTCCAGGCATTGAATTTTCGACCAAATTTGTTCCTGGAACCCAATCTGGCGGGGACTATTTTGATATCTTTGAACATGATGACCGATTGAAGTTTGGGATCATTCTGGCCAGCAGCTCAGGTTATACGATGTCAGCGCTGTTTCTGTCTGTCTTGATGAAATTATCGGCACAAATTGAGGCCCGCAAAGGGTTAGAGCCGGACAAAGTTATCCGTCTGATGGCCAATGAGATTGTTCCCCATATTCAAAAACAGGATACGGCAAGTCTGTTTTATGCGGTCATTGATCGTCGAAATTATGAGCTGAAATATTCGAGTGTGGGATCGATTTTGGGCGTTTTGCAGGCCACCGGTCAGGAAAATCCCAGCTGGTTGCAACCCTGCACAGGTCCGCTGAGAAAGAACTATGACGAAAATCCGTTGACTGACACGATCTCTTTGAACTCGCGAGATCGAGTGATTCTCTGCACCGAGGGTGTTTGGAATTCCATCAGTGATGGAGAGAGTTTCGGCAAGGACCGGGTGATGCAATCCATTCTTCGCGCTCCGCGTTCTGGAGTGCATGAGGTGCGGAATGAAATTCTGTATCAAGTCGAAA
>PEZR01000123.1 GCA_002773975.1 Bdellovibrio sp. CG10_big_fil_rev_8_21_14_0_10_47_8 | reverse complement strand
GGATGCAGGTGGGTCAAACTGGAAAAACAGTCGCACCGACACTTTATATTGCGATTGGTATTTCTGGCGCTATTCAACACTTAGCGGGAATGTCCGGCAGCAAGGTCATTGTTGCGATCAACAACGATCCCAATGCGCCAATTTTTCAAAAAGCAACCTACGGTATTGTCGGAGACCTTTTTGAGGTTGTCCCTAAGCTAACAGAAGAATTTAAAAAGGCACTTCACCATTGAGTGTTTGGTTCCACAAATACATCCTTGGTTTTATCGTCTGGGTCTTTTTTAAGACACTTGCTTCCACTTGGCGTGTCACCGTTACAGAACCAAGCTCAATGCAGGAATTTCTTCGGAAGAAACAACCTCTTATATTTGCGCACTGGCATGGCGACGAAGTAGCGCTCATTTATTTAGTCGGTCGATATCGAATAGCAACTATTGCGTCCACCAGCAAAGACGGGGAAATGATGAACACAGTTCTACATTTGCTTGGTGGTGTCACTTCTCGCGGCTCCTCCACTCGTGGGGCGATCAATGCCCTCAAGGGACTGATTCGGATTGTTCGTGATCAAAAAAGAAACTCGAGCTTTGCAGTTGACGGCCCCAAAGGACCTCTCCACCAAGTGAAACCCGGCGTTTTTGAGCTGAGCCGCTTAATGAATAGTCCGATCTATGTCATTGGGGTGGCCTGCTCTAAAGCCTGGATTTTTGAAAAGGCCTGGAACAAGGCTTATCTGCCAAAACCATTTGCGCGCATTCACATGGAATGGGTTGGCCCCTTTGGGCCCATCGATAAATCTCAGGACCCTCGCTCCCTAGAGCTCTCGACTGAAGTATCCAACGCCTTGCATAACGCAGGTCAAGAAGCTGTTAAAAAAATTGCGACGATGTCTTGAGTCCGTTAGCCTTAAAAGAGGGCTTATTTCCCAACAAGGATGTCAAAATATGAAGAATTTCGATACGTTCCGGTTTTTTTTGGGTCTGACTTTTGTTTTCGGTATTGTTTCCCAGAATGCCTTTGCCCAGAAGGGTAAAGAAGCCGTTGCCGTCATTAATAAAAAAACCATCACCCTCGATGAGTTCAATCGAAAGTACAATGATGTCAAGAAGATGGCATCGAACCCACCCAACAAATCTGAGTTTCTCGATGACCTCATCCGATATGAAGTAGGTCTCCAGGAGGCAGAAAAAAAGAAACTCCAAAATGACCCCATTGTTCAAGAACGAATGGAACAAGAGCTATATAAGGCCCTTCTCGAGAAAGAGCTCGGAGACCGGGTTCAGAAAATTAAGGTCTCTGAAAATGAGATGGCTGCCTATTACAAAAAGAACCCAGAAATCCGCACCTCCCATATTTTAATCGAGTTAAAACCAGGGGCCACTCTAGAACAAAAAGCGGAGGCCAAAAAAAGAGCCAATGAAATTGCCAGCGAAGTGAAAAAAAGCAAACGGCCTTTTGAGGAATTGGTAAAACTTTACTCAGACGATCCTTTGAGCAAACAGGCCGGCGGTGACGTTGGATGGCAAACTCGTCTTTCTCTGGTCCCGTCCTATTACGAAACCGTACTTCGCATGAAGGTCGGCGATATTGCGGGGCCCATCGAAACAGCCTTTGGCTTTCACATTGTTAAAGTCACCGGACGAAGAGCCTATGAAAATGCCAACAAGCGACAACTTCGAATCGCAGTTTTTGATGAGAAAAGGAAAGAAATTTTCGACGATTATTTTGATAAATTAAAAAAGGGATATAAAATCCAAGTAAACAAACGACTGATCGATTAGGGTTTTCATTTGAAATTGATTTTCAAAAGCCCCGTCTTGCCGGGGCTTTTTCTTTTATTCAGTGGACTGGTTTTTGGGGGCTGCACCCTGAGATCCTCTAGTATTGCTTCAAAACCCGTTGCACAGGTGAATGAACATATTCTTACCGCCAAAGAGTTTGCAAACCAACTGGCTCGAAGGTTAAAAAACTTTGATGCTCTAGCGGCGAAAGATCCGGAAAATGTTCGTCGCTCCAAGGAAGACATCATTCGTGTCTTTATTCTTCAGTCTTTGGTCACAGATTATGCCAATAAAAACCAGATCGTCATTGATGACGCGGCTCTTGACCGCGAACTTAATCAATTCCGCTCTTCGTACCCTGATGATCTCTCATTTCGCCGAGTTCTAGCCGAGGAAAACCTGTCCGTTTCAGATTGGAAAGAGGAGCTTCGCCAAACCCTTCTCTATCAAAAAATATTTAAGGGTTTTTCCGACAAATCTCCGCCGCCAACTACCGACGAAATTGGTCGCTACTATCAGGACAATAAAGCTCTTTTTAAAAGAAAAGAGCGTATCTATCTGCGACAGATCATTCTTGACGAGCTTTCCAAGGCTCAAGCCGTTCATGATGAGCTTAAAAAGAAAGACTTTACTACTTTGGCTAAAAAATACTCTGTGGCGCCAGAGGGGAAAAATGGAGGACTTGTTGGTTGGGTCGAACGGGGTTCCGTTGACATCTTTGACAAGGCCTTCGCATTGCCGGTTGGCGGCACGAGTCAGGTGCTGGAAAGCGTTTACGGCTTTCATATTTTTAAAGTAGAACGAAAGGCAGCTTCTGGCTTTGCAACGATCGAAGAGGTTAAGCAACAAATCGTTGAAACCTTAATGGGGAAAAAGCAGCAAGCAGAGTTTTCAAGCTGGCTGGACAAACAGATCCGAGCGAGCCGCGTTTTAAAAGATCTCGACTTAATTTCTGCTATTACAGTAGAAACAAGAGGGCAAAAGTAATGAAATTTTTTTTGGTTCTTTCTTTGTCGATCTCCTCTCTTTTTTTGTCCTCCCATTCTTATGCGGAAATCGTTGATCGCATCCTGGCCGTCGTCAATACAGAGATTGTCACAGAATCTGACCTAAAGAACTTTGCAAAAAAGGTTTCTCAGGGATCCATGATCGACGACCTTCTCCTTTTTGGTCAGAAACAGGACACATTAAAAAACAATCGAACTGCTCAATTAAACTACCTTATTGATGAGAGAATTCTCGATTCTGAAATTAAACGTCTTAACTTGTCTGTGACAATTGAACGAGTGGAGCAGGAAATCAGGGACATCGCGAAACGAAACGGCGTTTCACGCGCCGATCTCATGGGTGCTCTTAAGTCTCAGGGCATGACGGCCAGCGAGTACCAGGATTTTATTAAGACCCGAATCGAACGACAGTCCTTGATCGAACAAGAAATTTCCTCGAAAATTCGCGTCTCTGACGAAGATGTTATGGCTCAATATATCCGTAGCAACCCTAAAAATGAGGCTGGTATTTACGAATACACCCTGGCCCATATTTTATTCAATCCTCGAAAGGGGGGGGCACTGGCGGCCAAAGAGCGAGCAGAGAGTGTTCTAAAAAAATTGCGCGCTGGTGAGTCCTTCGAAACTCTTGCGGAACAGAATAGCGAAGATCCGCAATTCACCAACGGTGGCGTTTTGGGCACTTTCAAGGCGGGTGAGTTCAAACAAGAAATGGAATCGGCTATCCGAAATCTCGATGCCGGCGAAATATCTAACGTTGTACAAACAGGTGCTGGATTTCACATTATCAAAGTTTTAAACAAACGAATTGTTACTGACCCTCGATTTGAAAAAGAAAAAGAAAAAATTCGAGCAGTTTTATTTGAAAATGCATTTCAAAAGCATTTCAAAAACTGGTTAGAGACAAAACGAGAAGAGTCCTTTGTTCGGATAAATCAGTGAGCTCAGCAAAAAAAATTGTAGCAATCACAACGGGCGATCATGACGGTATCGGTTTGGAAGTCTCCATTAAGGCTCTTCGAAAAATCGGCCCGCAAAGATCCACTCACTTTATTCTTTGTCGCTCCGCTGAGAGTCAAAAAAAACAGCCCTTCACCGGCCGATCTCTAGGGTCTCAGTTTAGCGTTCATCAATATCACAATATCGAAGACGCTATCGAATCAACGCATCGCCAATCGTCAGACCTCAGCGAGGTTATTCTGTCGTCATCGCCAGCGCGATGGGTTGAAGAGGTTGCTCTACTTTCACTACAAAAGAAGATATCGGCAATCTGCACGGGTCCTCTTTCTAAACAGGAGATAACAAATGCCGGGATGGCTGACATTGGCCATACCGATATTCTTAGGCGCATCACCGGAGGAAAGACCGCCCTGATGGGATTCTTTGGGAAATTTTTTCGGGTCGTCTTAGCGACCGGACACATCCCCCTGAAGAACGTTGAGCAAACACTCACCCCAGAGTACTTCGATGAGGCAATTAAAATCGCACTGAACTCCCGTTCTCTGCTTCCAGGGCCACTTTCAAAGAAGCCAGTTGGGGTTTTAGGGTTGAACCCACACGCAGGGGACCATGGCCTTATTGGTGGCTTTGAGAGCTCTTTTTTGCGCGACTTCTTGTCGTCGGCAGCTCAGGGTTCTGAGCTCATCGGCCCGCTGATCCCCGATGTGGCATTTCACCCATCAAATTGGTCGAAATATTCCTACTACATGGCCCTTTATCATGACCAGGGGCTGATTCCGTTCAAAATGAAGCATGGTTTTTCCTCGGGGGTTCACGTGACGCTGGGACTACCGATTGTTCGAACTTCAGTTGACCATGGTACAGCAAAGGATTTATTTGGTCTTAATAAGGCAGATTCTGGCTCGATGACAGATGCCCTTTTGTGGGCCTGCCGACTGGCAGAAAAAAATAAGAGAGGTATTTAAAATGTACAAGAAGGTCATTTTTAGAGAGTACGACATTCGCGGGATTTATAATCAAGAATTCGATAAAGACTTCGCATACCTCCTTGGTCGGGCCTACTGCACCTATATGAAGGAAAAGCTGGGAAAGTTCCCAGTCACCGTCACTTTGGGATATGATGCTCGTCTTTCAAGCCCTGAAATTAAGGATTCTCTCTCGCGTGGACTGCAAGACTCTGGCGCAAAGGTTGTTTTTATTGGACTGGTGACTTCCCCGATCTCCTACTACACGACTTTCGAAGTTCCCAATGTCGACGGGGCTTTTATGATCACCGGAAGTCACAATCCACCGAATTACAATGGTTTCAAAATTAGCGTCGGAAAAGGGACCATCTTCGGTGAGGAAATCCAAACCCTTCGAAAAATCATCGAAGACAATCGTTTTATAGATGCCAAGGGATCAGAAAGCACTCTGGATATTTTCCCATCTTTTTTGGCACGATATAAAAAGGAATTTGGTCAGCTGAAAGATATCAAGGTCGTCATTGATTGTGGTAACGGTGCCGCAGGCTGCATTGTTCGAAAGTTGTTTGAAGGCGTTGGACTTAAGCCAACCATTCTATTTGAACAGCCCGACGGACGATTTCCAAACCACCATCCGGACCCTACTGTTGAGAAAAACCTCAAAGATCTTCAGGCTCAGGTAAAAAAAGAAGGGGCACTTGTTGGTATCGGTTTTGACGGTGATGCTGATCGAATTGGAATCGTCGATCAAGATGGCAAAATGCTTTATGGTGATGAACTTATGGTTCTGATCAGTCGGTCCATTCTTTCCGAAATCAGGGGTGCAAAAATCATAGGGGACGTTAAGTGCTCTGATCGTCTGTACGCGGATGTTAAAGAACATGGCGGGGTCCCAATCATGTGGAAAACAGGCCACTCTCTCATTAAAGAAAAAATCAAAGTTGAGAAGGCCCCCTTTGGCGGCGAAATGTCAGGGCACATCTTTTTTGCCGACAGGAACTATGGATATGATGATGCCCTCTACGCAGGCCTCCGGGTGTGTGAAATTCTTTCTAAAACAGGAAAAACGATTTCTGATCTTTTAGAAGGTCTTCCACCAGCTTTCAACACACCAGAAATCCGTATCGACACAACGGAAGAAAAGAAAGTAAAGATCGTAGAAACTTTGAAGGAAAAATTTTCCTCCGGCTACAACTCAAACTTGATCGATGGAATTCGAATCAGTTTCGAAGACGGCTGGGCCTTGGCCAGAGCTTCAAATACCCAACCAGTCCTAGTCTTGCGCTTTGAATCCTCGACCCAAGCGGGCCTCACAAGAATACAAAGTTTGATTGAAAACGTCGTAAATCCTCTTTTATAGGGGAGCTTATGAATGATGGAATGCCTATCTTTTCAGATAGGCGGCCTTCATCGTTTCGAAGTGGGTTTTCTGCAGTCGGCCCTTTCGTGAACACATCAGATTATCAATATCTAGTTGATAGTTGGTGATGATCTTTTCCGTGGGATCATAAAACTCCACGTAACAATCAACAAAACCCAATACGTGACCAAACTCGTGACGAATTGTCCACTGAACATCCCACTCGCTCAATGGGGCATTGTCATCCATAGTGATGGTGTTCCCGCCAACTCCATTGACATGAGGGGTGACTCCCGGAACAAACTCGACGTGCACGTCCGCCTTGCCTCTGAAATCAAGGCCCAGGGTCCATCCATCCCATTTCCATTCATCTTCGATATTCAACTTAAGAAAATTCAAGATCGATGTGTTTGTTGGATCCCTAAATGGCAAAATGGCTCGACTGGAATCAACATCTGTCCACTCCATCTCTGGCCGTGGGTTGTACAGCTTAAAGTAGGAATCCCACGTTTTTTGACCTCCTGGCATGTACTTCAAATACAGTTCATAGACTTTTTGCGATTGAATGCTCGTCGCTACTTTTTTATCACAACCAGCACTCAGGCCCGCACTATTTACACAAATCTGTCTCAACCATTCTTTGATGTCATTCTGAGTCTCAATGGGTTGGCTGTTGAAGGCCCTGAGGATATTTTCCAGATTTTGCATCTGATTCAAATAGTAGTAACCACGAACGTCCTGACTTCTCTCATCCGCCAGTTGCGTAAGATAAGGCTCCATCAGCGTCCAGCGGACCGCCGTTTGATAGTTTTTGTCCACTCTCTTCGCCCACAAGATATATGTTTCTTCATCCAGCATCGGATTCTGTGGCATTTCTTTAGAGCCGGTCAAAACCTTGAGCATTTCAGCAGGAATATCTTTTTTGATTGCATTCGTTTCAGCTTTTACGGTTTCTGGATTGTATCTATTCGGTTTTGTTATTGGAATGCCATTGAGCTGTCCTGGTTTTGTCAGTCTCAATTGATTCTCTTCCCCTCGAAAGCTATTCATGTACTTTAGCCAAACCATATTTTTCTCGCCCAGAGAAATGGCTTCTTGGGTAACCCCGCCGATGAACATGCGACTTTGCAACGGACTTACCTTCAGTGCCTGAAAATAAACACTGCTAGGCGCATCTGGTAATAAGTGTGTTTTTTTACGGAACTCTGACTGGGCGGCAAAACTGAGACTTGAAACAGTTGATATCGCAAAAATGATTGATGAAAAATAAATACGTTGCATGGTCCCCTCCACCTCGAGAACCATAGCTGATCAAAATATCTTTACCAATAAAAAAAGCCGATCAAATGATCAGCTTTTTCTAATTAAATTTATACCAACAATAAACTAAATTTTGTTATTCAAAAAGATAGCAATTAGAAGGGCATAGATAACCAATGACTCGATCAGCGCGAGACTGATAATCATTGGGGTAAAGATCTTTCCTTGCGCTGCAGGATTTCTAGCGATTCCATCCAAAGCGGATGCCGCCGTACGACCCTGACCCAAGGCTCCACCCAATGCAGCGATTCCGATTGCCAAACCTGCTCCAAGAGCAATAATTCCGCGATCCATACCGCCGCCAGACTGAGTTGCTGTTGCTACAGCTTCTTCAGCAAAAGCGACAGAGGCCACCATCGTTGAACAGAGTGCGATAAACAGATGTTTTGCGAAGTTTTTCATTTCCTTTTTCTCCTTTATTTAACTTTCACAGCTTATTCATTTACATTAATAGTTATTATTAGTGGTCGTGGGCGGTCGCCAAAGCAACATAGACCATCGACAACAGGGTAAAAACAAAGGCCTGCACCACACAGACGAAGATTCCCAACAGATAGAACGGAATTGGAACTCCAATAGGTACTAAATCCAGGAATACCGCCAAAACTGTATGATCACCCTGAAGAACGTTCGCCAAACGAAGACCCAATGAAATTGGGCGAACAACGTGAGAGATCAACTCAATCACCAGCATCAGCGGTCCCAACCACAAAACTGGCCCCAAGAAATGCTTCAGATAAACGATTCCATTTTCTTTAAACCCAAAAAGATTGTAGGCGATAAAAACAAACAAGCCCATGGCTAAACTGGTATTCAAATTCTCTGTGGCGGGAGCCATTCCAGGAATTACGCCGACCAGATTATTCACCAGAACAAAAGTAAAAAAGGAGGCAAACATGGGCACGTATTTACGGCCCCCATGACCAATAACCATATCACACAAACCCGCAATAAATTCGGTGATCAATTCCATCAGTCCACGCAGAGAAAGGCGCGCTGCCGGCACAACCGCAGCGTCACCTGTCCCGAGAGCTCTCTTTGCAGAAAAACTAGCGAGCACGAGACCGCCCGTGACGATTCCAGCCGTGGCGACATGCGCGTACTCATGACCAACGCCGGGAATCAAGGATGTAAACGTAAACGACATGCTCGGGCTGCTTTCTTTGTTGTTCTTCTCTCGTTGCTCTTCTTACTCTTTTTTATTCTTCTCTATTCCGGTACCCAACGAATCATCGAGTCTGTTGATTGTCTGGAGGCTCTTCATTGTTCACTTCATCCTTTGGAATGAAGAACAGGTAAAGACCCGTCGTCACAATCAAACTTCCAAGGCCCGCTGAAAAACACAAAGGGTTCAGCCATGGTACTTTGGAGACTTGATATATAATTAGTCCTAGAATCGCGTACTTGAATACAATAACGGAGACGGGAAGAGCAATGAATTTTTTCTGAATAATCCTTTTCCAAACAAAAGTGAGCGCCCAGACATTCAGCAAAATCAGCAGTCCACCTATAAAAAATGATGCGGCGCCCTTGTTGTCTAGGGTCTCAGCCAGGATGAGAACCCCAATCAAAACTACAAAGCTTTGAATAGCCATAAAAATCTTCAACTTGGCAAGTCTCCGTCGTCACTCTGCTTTTCAATTTTTTTAGCCAAGACCACGACCTGAGTAATCCATCCAGCTAGGCCTGCCATCGACAAAAAAATCATCGCCATGCCGCCCAAGTTGAACTTCCTATCCAACCACTGACCGATAAAAACACTGGCCAGTATAATGACTATCAATTCAATACCCATTCCCATAAAGACCAAATACCTGCTGTTTTTCATTTTCGGTATTTTCCCCGAGCCCCGGGTTGATTTTTCATGCGATCCGACAACCTCTTAATACGAATATCAATGTATTCGGGCATAGGATGAGAAGATCGAATACTCTGAAGAATCTCAATCGCACCTTTATAGTCCTTCATTTCTTCATAGTTCACCGACAAGGTGAGCGCGACATTCTCTTTGATCGCTCGCTGCGGGAACTCTTTCATCAGCTCCCGAAAAAGCTCAGTGGACTTAGTATAGTTCTTTTGAGCAAGCTGAATATTTCCCTTGAGTAAGATCATATCAAATTTTTGATCAACAGAAGGCTCGCTTCGAAGAAATTCATCGGCTTCATTTTCAGCCTGCAGAAAATTACTGAGATAATAGTATGATCTCGCTAGTTTAATTTTGTAGTCTTTTTTTTCCTTTTGATCATGAAGCATGGGAACCAGCTTGTTGATTTCTAACACAGACCTCTGATAGTCGGTGAGCTGATCAAAATAGATCGAGACAATCTGTCTTTGTGATTTTAATCGTTCTTCAGCATCCGGAGAACTTAACACAAGCTTCTGATAGAATTGAACTGCCATCGAGAAGTCTTTGATTTCATAAAATGATATCCGTGCTGCTTCTCTTATCGCTTGAATGCCCAGACTGCTCGTTGGACTTCTAGAAATAACTCTTTCAAAATTACCGACTGCCGTATGAAAATGGCCAAGCTTCTCTTCCTCGAGGCCGGCCGCAAAGTCCTTTTGCTCAGCAGACGTACATGAAATCAAAAGCACAAAGCCCACCCCGACCGAGAGAGCTAAAAAGTAGCTAGTGAACCTGTATGTCCGAGTCCGAGGACCCGTTTGTCTCTTCTTCATCTTGATCCACAATTGCCAAGCCCGTCACTTTCTCATCTTTGTTGTCCAAGTTGATCAAACGCACACCCTGAGTGTTTCGTCCCAATACAGAAATATCTGAGACCTTCATTCGAATCACTTGTCCCTTATCAGTAGATAGAATCACCTCTTGGTTGTTTCTAACCTTTCTTGTTCCTACGACGTTACCGACCTTATCTGTTGTCTTTTGAGTGATAATTCCAACTCCGCCCCGAGACTGAACCCGGTACTCTTCGACCTCAGATCTCTTTCCATAACCACACTCGGTGACCATGAGAATAGTCTCTTTGGTGTTTTTCTCTAAAACGGCCAAACCAATCACATCATCAGTTTTTCCCAGGGTAATTCCCTTAACTCCTCGGGCCGATCGACCCATAGGGCGAACATCACTCTCGTTAAAACGAATCGACATTCCTTCACAAGTGGCGATAAAAATGTCACTAATTCCATCTGAAATTTTTGCTTCCATCACGATGTCATCTAAATCTGTTGTCAGTGCAATAATTCCAGCTTGCCGCTGATTTGAAAATGCATCCAGGGGTGTCTTTTTAATGATTCCCTTTTTTGTCAACATGACCACATATTTGTTTTCTGAAAACTCCTCCACCGGCAAAATCGCTTGAACCTTCTCGCCGTTAGATAGCTGTACGACGTTGGCAATAGCCTTCCCTTTGGAAGTTCGTGTACCAAGTGGAAGCCTGTGAACCTTGCACCAATAGAGTTTTCCTTTGTCGGTAAAAACGAGAAGTGTTGTTTTCGTGCTCGCGCTAAAAATATCCGTCACATAGTCCTCTTCGCGCGTTTCCATGCCCTTCAGGCCTTTTCCGCCCCGCTTTTGAACTCGGTACTGGTCAATCGGTATTCGTTTGATGTAGCCAGTTTTTGTCACCGTGACGACCATCTGTTCGTCTGCGATCAGATCTTCGTCTTCAATGTCCTCAGCACTACCGGTAATCTGAGACCGACGAACATCAGCAAACTTTTTCCTTATTTCTTCCAACTCACCAACAATTATTTTGAAAACCTCTTTTACGTCAGAGAGCACAAACTTAAGCCATTCGATCTGTTTTGTAATTTCAGCTAGTTCATTTTCAATTTTTCCACGCTCTAGGCCCGTCAATCGTTGCAATCGCATCTCCAAGATTGCAACCGCTTGACGTTCAGAAAAAGAGAATTTTTCCATCAATGCTTCTCGGGCCGCATGAGCCTCAGAGGAAGATTTAATCGTCTGAATTACAGCGTCGATATTATCTAAGGCCTTTTTAAGGCCCTCAAGAATATGCGCCCTATCCATTGCCTTTTTTAGCTCGAACAAACATCTTTTTGTAACTACGTCTCTGCGGTGCTCAACAAATGCTTCAAGCATTTTTTTGAGATCAAAAATTACCGGTTGGTTTTTTGCATCCAATGCCAACATGATAATACCGTAACTAATCTGCAGTTGAGTCATTTTATACAGGCGATTTAAGACGACGTTGGCGTTTTCGCCGCGTTTTAGAACAATCAGAATTCTCATGCCCTCTCGGGACGACTCATCGCGAATATCTGAAATACCTTCTAGCTGTTTGTCACGAACAAGGTCCGCAATTCCTTCAATCAATTTTGCCTTGTTTACCTGATAAGGAATTTCACTGATCACGATTTCTTCATGATCCTTCATTTGGATAATTTCAGAGACAGCCTTGATCGTAATGATTCCTTTGCCTTTTTTATAGGCCTGAAGAATCCCCTCACGTCCTGCGATGATTCCAGCCGACGGAAAATCAGGACCAGGAATTCGCTCGATGAGTTCATCAATTGAACACTCAGGATTATGAATCAAATGAATGCAGCCATCGATCACCTCGCCAAGATTATGCGGAGGAATATTTGTCGCCATTCCGACGGCAATCCCTGTAGAACCGTTAGCCAGTAGATTGGGAAACTTGGCGGGTAAGACATGGGGAATTTCCAAAGAGTCATCGTAATTAGGACCAAACGGAACAGTTTCCTTTTCAATGTCGGCCAGAATTTCTTCGGCCAACTTGGTCATTCGAATTTCCGTATATCGCTGAGCTGCGGGATTATCTCCATCGATGGACCCAAAGTTTCCTTGTCCATCCTCAAGCGGATATCTTAAAGAAAAATCCTGCGCCATCCGAACCATCGTTTCATAAACGGCACTATCTCCATGAGGATGGTATTTACCGATCACATCACCAACAACCCGTGCTGATTTTCTGTAGGGTTTGTCGTGATTATTTCCCATCTCGTGTTGAGCAAAAAGAATTCGGCGATGAACGGGCTTCAGCCCGTCGCGGACATCCGGCAGAGCTCGGCCAACGATGACGCTCATCGAATACTGCAGATATGCGTCTCGCATTTCCTTATTGATATCTATGACAGAAATTCCCTTTTGTTCCATTTCGATTCCTTATTTTTTAAACGTCGAGAGATTTAGCCATGAGTGCGTTGTCTTGAATGAACTTTCTTCTTGGCTCAACTTGTTCGCCCATCAATACTGAAAATGTTTCATCTGCGGCCACCGCATCATCCACATTGACCTGAAGAAGAGTTCGATTTTCAGGATTCAGCGTGGTTTCCCAAAGCTGTTCTGGGTTCATCTCTCCCAATCCCTTATAGCGCTGAATATAGTATCCCTTTTTGGTCGTCTCCATAACGTATTCGTTGAAAGACGAATAGTCCTCAAAAGACTTCTCCTCTTTGTCGACTCGAACAGAAATTGGCAATTTGGAAGTATCTTGAATTTTTCCCCACAAGCTTGTGAGTTCAATCCACTCCGGAGACTTCAGAGTCTGCAATGAAAGGTTTGTCGCGGTCTTTTGAGCAAAACGACTGGTATGGACAACAGACTTAATTCCCTCGCTGTCTTCGGAAATGTTCACTTTGATATCCGTAATTCCAGTATCAGGACGAGTTTTTGCCCAGGCCTGGAAATCGTTCAACACGTCGTTCAGTTTTTCTTTGTTCGAAAAAATATTTTCATGCTCAGAGACTTTGCTAATCAAAAAATATAAAAGATCAGGGTCATATTTAGCCGAAGATATTTTCAAAATGTGATTAAGCTTCTGAACATTGAGAATCAATTTTTTGAGATCATTCTCTTCCAATGGTTTTTTTGCCGACGTTATTTGAACTCCACTCAACCCGAGTCCAAGAAGAAATTCAGTTAAGGCGGCATCATCTTTCAGATAGACTTCCTGACTTCCTTTTTTGGCTCGGTAAAGCGGCGGCTGAGCGATGTAGATATATCCATTTTCCAGAGCCTGCGGCAATTGTCGATAAAAGAACGTCAATAAAAGAGTGCGTATATGGGACCCATCCACATCGGCATCGGTCATGATAATAATTTTGTGGTAACGAATTTTATCGATCGAAACATTATCTTTGCCGATCCCTGTTCCCAAAGCCGAGACCATCATACGAATTTCTTCGTTGGAAAGCATTTTATCAAATCGAGCTTTTTCCACATTCAAGATTTTACCCTTGAGCGGAAGAATCGCCTGAGTCTTTCGATCACGAGCCATTTTTGCTGAACCGCCGGCAGAATCTCCCTCGACCAAATAAAGTTCACAAATAGCCGGGTCTCGTTCCTGACAGTCCGCCATTTTCCCTGGTAACGAGCCGCTATCTAAAGCTGTCTTACGACGAGTCAGCTCTCTCGCTTTTCTTGCGGCCTCTCTCGCTCTCGCAGCTTCCACACATTTTCCCACAATTGTTTTTGCCACTGAAGGATTACGATCTAACCAATCGCTCAATTTATCATTTACCAAGGATTCTACGATGCCTTTAATTTCTGTATTTCCAAGCTTCGTCTTTGTCTGTCCCTCGAACTGTGGTTCCCGAACCTTGACAGAAATGACAGCGGCAAGCCCCTCTCGAATATCTTCACCCTCCAGTGAGGCTTTTAGATCTTTGAGAAGATTCTTTTGTTGAGCATATGTGTTCGTTGATCGAGTCAAGGCTCCACGAAATCCGATAAGGTGAGTTCCACCCTCATGCGTATTGATGTTGTTACAATATGAAAAAATTGATTCTGAATAAGAATCATTCCATTGCAACGCAACTTCTGTTTCGACACCATCTCGTTCACCACGGAAATAGATCACATCGCTATGAGTAGCCTTCTTGCTCTGGTTCATGTAGCGAACAAATTCAGCGATTCCATTTTCGAACTGAAACTCAACTTTTTTATTATTTCTTTCGTCTTTCAGGCAGATGTAAAGGCCCGCATTTAAAAACGCAAGTTCTCTCAATCGATTGGACAGGTACGAAAAATCAAATGAAATGGTTTCGTCCTTAAAAATTTCTCTGTCCGGTTTGAATGTTACCTTGGTTCCAGTTTTATCGGATGTCCCAATTTGCTGAGTGGGACCTTCTGGAACTCCACGATGATAAACCTGCAGCCAAGTATGCCCCTGTCTTCTGACTTCGACAGAACATCGAGATGACAGTGCGTTGACAACAGAAGCCCCCACACCGTGCAGTCCACCGGAAACTTTATACCCACCGCCATCGAATTTTCCACCGGCGTGAAGAACAGTCATCACAACTTCCAGAGTGGACTTTCCTGTTTTGTGCTGGTCGACCGGAATTCCCCGGCCGTCATCTTCAACCGTGATTGATTCATCAGCGTTGATCGTGATTGTAA
>PEZR01000155.1:6394-11470 GCA_002773975.1 Bdellovibrio sp. CG10_big_fil_rev_8_21_14_0_10_47_8 | reverse complement strand
CGACATCAGTGTCGATCCGAAGATGGCGCAAAAAAAACCACTGCGAATTTTGGTTGCCGATGATCACTCTACAAATCGATTGTTGGCGCTCAAGTTTCTGGAAAAATTGGGATACAATGCCGACAGTGTGGCCAATGGGTTGGAAGTTTTGGATCTAGTGAATACCCGACCTTTTGATGTTATATTTATGGATTGTCAAATGCCTGAAATGGATGGTTATGTCACCACTCAGAAGCTGCACCAACGATTCTCAAAAAATACCAGACCCTGGATTATCGCTCTTACAGCCAGCGCATTTGCGACTGAAAAGGAAAGATGCATGAAGGTTGGCATGGATGACTTTGTATCAAAGCCATTCAATCCAGAGTCTCTGGCTGCGGCACTCCACAGGGTAAAAGTCGCCTCTTCCAAAGATACTGTCTCATCTTTTGATCACTCAGCGATGCAGAGGCAATTTCGAGGTGAGCAAGACGTTTTGATGGAGTTGATTGCGGATTACCTGGCGTCGGCGGCAGGGCTTAAGAATGAAGTTCAAAAGGCGATTGAGAGCAAAGACCCAGAGGCTCTTCGTGTCGCCAGTCATAAGCTTCGAGGTACCATTGGAAACTTTTTTGCCCATCAGATTCAAGAAGATCTTTTAAAGTTGGAACTGATGGGAAAAAACAAGGACATCGTGAATGCCCCAGGAGTGTTTCTTAAAATACAGGATGACCTTAAAGAACTCGATGCCGAGCTGAAGAAATTCAGTTCAAGAAAGGTTGCCTAAATGAAAAATGAAAAGATGAAACATCGGATATTAATTGTTGATGATGATGAGTTGAACAGTACGGCGTTTGCCAAGCGCTTGGAAAGAAAAGGCTTCTCAACCAAGGTTTTGACCAGTGCGAATCAGGCGATGGATATTCTGAACATGGAATGTTTTGATCTGGTTTTGCTAGATATTGTAATGCCCGAGATGGATGGGCTCACGCTGTTAAAGAAAATTCGGGAAAGATATCCTCAAGAAGAATTACCAGTTGTTATGGTAACTATGATTGATGACAGCACTGATGTTTTAGATGCCTTTGAACTGGGGGCGAATGACTATATCACCAAGCCCATCAGCATTGATGCTGCCGCCGCTCGAATTCAGGGACAGTTGAATTCCACCGAAGTTCACCGGGCCCGAGTTAAATTGAAAGAAGTCGAGGCGATCACAGCAATGGTGATCACTTGTCATCATGAAATCAATAACCCCTTGGCGATCATTCATGGCCAACTTCAGGCTATGGAGAAGGACAAACAGATTCTGGATCCAAACCGATTGAAAAAGATCTATTCAGCAATTGATCGAATTACAGCGACCTTGCAGAAAATTAAGGAAGTCTCTGAGCAGACCGAGATTTCCTATCAGGTCTATACTGAGGCTTCGAATACTATCAAACTCCAGCGACAATAGCCTGGCAGGATATACCCTATTGTCGCTTTCGGAAGTTCCACCAAAAGTGTCGAACTTCTAGAGTTCTATCTTGAATCAAAGATCTAAAAATAATGCTGAATGTCACCTGTCGGCGGTAGGATGAAGTCGTACCTATCGGAGGTTTGTGATGAAAAGCTTTAAAACCACCATGATGATTTCTGTCAGTTCAGGCGCTCTTGCATTGGGACTTATTGGCTGCGGCCATGTCGGCGGTTTTGGAGAGCTCACCGCCGAAGATGCCAGCGCTGTATCTGGAGCGACGGCCTATTCGGTCTATGACCTCAATAAACATCCGCTGAATAAAACGGTCTGCGATCCATTTTCTGGTAATACGCCGCCAACACCCGAGCAGGGAATCAAGGCCAGTCTCTTTTATTCGGGTATTGGTGTGCCTCGCTACTATTCAGCCCAAAACTATATTGATCAGGCGACACCCTCTGTCCAAAGTCTATTTTTTACTGACATGAATGTTCCCACTCGGATGTTTTCCGAGGGCTTTTCGACCCAGACCAGTTCAGTGGTTCAAGATGATCTCGGTAACAAGTTGATTGAATTTTTCGGACTTAAGTTCGAAACCGTTTTAAAACTTCCAGACAGTCTGCCCGAAGGCGACTATGAACTTGGAATTCTCTCGGATGACGGGGCAGTTGCACGGGTTAAGATGGGAGAAGTTTGGATTGATGTCATTAATAATGATGGCGACCATCCAACGAGAATGGGATGTTCAACCCAAAGCATTCATTTCACCAGAGAAACTCGCTTGCCTTTGGAGCTTGTTTATTACCAAGGGCCCCGGTACCACATTGCAAATGTTTTGATGTGGCGTCAGGCTTCTGTCGCCGGGCAGGACCCTCTGTGTGGTCATTTGGGCAATAGTTACTTTTTTGATCCCAATCAAAACTCGAAACCGCTCCAGCCCTATAAAGACCTTCTAGCTCGAGGATGGCAGCCGATCGGCGAGGATAGTTTTCAAATTCCATCCGAAGAGTCCTACAATCCTTGTGTCACCGGCACAGTGCCGGTGATTTCTGAGTTTCGATTGGCAGAACTGTTTTCCTTTGATGCATATCTTTCGTGGAAGACCGATATTCCGGCAACTTCTCAAGTTCTGATCTCAAAGGTCTCAACCGGAGAACAAATCTTAACCGCCACCAACAATGCATTGGTTATCAGTCACCAGATTCATATTGGAAATCTCGAACCAGGAGAGACATACAAAGTTCAGGCGGTGAGCATCTCCGCAGATTTGGGAAAGTCGGTGAGCGAAGAAATTATCTTCACCACCATACCCTAATGCGAACCGCGGTGACCGAAACCGGGCTCAAGTACAAATCTAGACTGACGGGGATGGTACCGGACGTTCACAACCTTCGGTCTTGATTGTTAACAGAACATTAACCTCTTGAATCTCAAAAACAAATGAGCCGGGACAGAGCCGTGCTTCTCCTGACCTCGGTCTCGGCATTGATTAAAATTTTATTTATAAAAATATCTCTAAATAATTTTTTACGGATATTTTCTTTAGATCTGTTCGCTGAAAGCCGATATTTTTGATGAACTCAGCCAAGGAATCGGTGAAGTCATGAAGAAAAACGAATATCTGTTCGTTCGACGGCAGCTAAACTTTTCTCTCCAAACGAAAATATTGATCGTCCATGGCCTATGCGATTTTGCTTTGATGGGCGCCGCGCTGGCGCTGTCGATGACAGCTTCTGTTTTTACCAGCTTCCTTGCTGCAGGTGTGCTTTCGGTATTTTTCTTTCGCCAGTTTGCCCTGATGCATGAAGCAGTTCATGGACTGACTTTTAAAAATAGGCGCCTTAATCATATCATCGGATTTATATCTGGAGTTTTTTGTTTTTTGCCATATGACCTGTGGAAGAAAATCCATTTGCAGCACCACTATTGGTCGGGAAATTATATGAAAGATCCGACCCTAGAAATCATCAAACGATATCCTCGTCTGTCCGAATCCATAAAAGGACTGTTCAATACCTCGTGGAAGACGGGTTTTCCGTTCACGGCGTTCAATCAGCAGGTTGTATTTTGGTACCATAGCTACAAGTTGTGGCGAGAGACACCAAAAAATATTCAGTCGGCAGTTAATTTTCTTCTGCCATTGCTATTTTGGGTTGCCGTTTTTTCCACCGTCAGTTCCTTTCTTCTGCTTTCGATGGTTTTTGGAATTTTTGGATACTTGATGATGATCGAGACCGTCAATCTCCCACATCACGTCGGACTTTATCTAAATCAAGAGGAAATGAATGAGAACTCACATCTTCCAAGTTGGGAGCAGCATGCTGTTTCCCGAAGTTGTCGTTATCCAAAATGGATTGAGACATTTGTGACCCTAAATTTTAATTATCACACTGAACATCATATGTATGTCGATTTGCCCTGGCACGAACTTCCAAAGGCCCATCAGCTTTTGCAAAAGTCGGAAGTGTCCTCTCAGCTGCATATCGTAACTACGGGATGGCTCAATCAACAGCGAGCTTATTCCATCGAAAATTTCATATTTCCAAACAGCGGAAAGTCCCCTGAAACTTTGAACGAATCGGAGGCCGCATGAGCCAAAGAAAAACCCTACAACCCAACCGTCAAAAAGGATCTCCTATGAAAGAAAATACCCTAAAGACAATCCGTATTCAGCCAGAGATTTGCTTAGAAAAATTCAAAACCTTCGTCCGCGAAGAAGTCATCCCCCGCTCGGCAGAGTATGATGAAAAAGGGGAATTTGATCATCGCATCACAAAGAGACTTCATGAATTGGGTCTGTTGACTCCGATTACGCCGGTGGAGCATGGCGGCCTTAATTTGCCTGTCCAAGACTTGGTTTGGATTGCGAGAACCTTGGCTTACGGGTCGTCCGGGGTCTCAGCAACATTCATTGGAAATCTTTTGGGATATTCGGCCATTGTTCTCTATGCGCAACCTGAACTGAAGAAAAGGCTTTGCGAAAAAATGCATCGGGAATTTGGCCTTTGGAGTTTTGGAATGACGGAGAAGGGCTGTGGTTCCGACTTGGAAAAGACGGCCACCAAAGCGGTCAAAACAAAAAATGGCTATGTGCTCAATGGAGAGAAGAATTTTATCACCAACGCTTCCTATGCAACGGACATTTCAATTTTTGCCCAGACATTCAGTGAGTCTGGTGAAGTTTTGGGGATCAGTTGTTTTTATGTGCCAGGGAACAGCAAAGGACTCACGCGAGGAGCGGGAGAGAAAAAACTGGGTTGGAGAGAATCTAATACCGGACATCTTTATTTAAAAGATGTTGAAATTCCAGCAAGTCATTTGCTTGGAGTCGAAGGTAAAGGGCTAAAAATTCTCACCCACTGTTTGAATCGAAGCAAGACCTTGTTGGGAGCAGTCAGTGTTGGCATTTGTGATCGAGCTCTGGATCTCACGTTGGAGCGATTGGGGGGGACGGATCGGTTTGATCGACCACTTTTGACCAAGCATTCTATTCGTCATGTGATTTCACGGCTTTCTGTCAAAGTGGAGTGTGCTTGGCTCCTGGCCTGTCAAGCCGCCGCGACCTGGGACAACAATGCCTATGCCGTTCGAGAGGCCAGCATGTCTAAACTTTTTGGTGGCGCCACTGCCACGCAGGT
>PEZR01000155.1:0-6367 GCA_002773975.1 Bdellovibrio sp. CG10_big_fil_rev_8_21_14_0_10_47_8 | reverse complement strand
TGCCCGTGGGTTTCTGTCAAGTTTTGAAATTTCCAGATTGTACCGCGATTCCAAGGCCATTGAAATTGTCGAAGGACCGACACTGGTTCAAGAGCTTTTGATTTCAAAATTTGCCTGTGACAACAGCTATACTTCTTCAAGCAACAAGTACAACCCTCAAGAAGGCCCATCGCCAGAAAAGGACAAAGCAGCATGACCCCCAATGGTCCTTTGCAACTCTATGTTCTGAATGGCAGTCGTTGCAGTGCAGAGTATAGAGAGATCTACAACGAGGCCTATCGTCATTGGAAGGAAATCTGGGTTTCGACTTTTAAAGATCTGGATGGAACAGACCATATTGTATCTGACAACTTTACTCGCCAAAATGAGGTGCTGGCGGTATTTTCAGGAGTTCGGTGTGTGGCCATGGTTTGTCATCGTCAGGTAGACCCGGGTCTTTTGAGCACCTTGGATGATTCTTATTTTCAGCAATGGCCTTCTGAAAATATTTGTCGTCTGTTTTCCAAGGTATCAAAGGTTTATATTGGAAATCAGATCAGTGTTGAATCAGATTTCAGAAAAATCAATGGCACTGAAAGCATGAAAGACCTGCTGCTCTGGCTTTCTTTGCGCAGGCTTCATGACCAAAAGGCAGAGCTGGTGTTGGGAGCGGTGCGGGTGGACAAGTCTTTGGATGCCTTGTTCACCAGTTATGGCGCCACGGTGATTCAGACCACCGAGCAGCACAACGTGCAGGTCGCTTTGGTTTATTTCCAAACACTTGAAAAGCCCCAGGACTCCACGGATTTTCAATGGAAAAATCGTCTGTATTTGGGGCTGAAAGAAGATCAGATATCTGTCCAGGAAGCAGAACATCGTTCCCTGAAAAAGGTCGCCTAAATAAAGGCGATCTTTTCCATTTCCCGAGTCGCTTTTTGACCGCGCAATACAATCAGATAGCCATAGAAGGCACCAGAGATGGTGTAGATGGGGTACATTTTTTTAAACTCGACGAAAAATGAAATCTTTTGTTCTGAAAGCTTCTCTCTCATCAGATGGCGGGGAATGTCACTGAGATCCACCGGTTCCAGAGAGTAAGGGCGTGCTTGGAGTATTTCACCAGCTTTGATCAAATGGGAATTGACTTGAACACTGCGCTCATAGAGCTCGTAAAACTCGTTGGTTAAAAGATCGGTCAGAGAATAAGAGCAGAGATTAAAAAAACTGAGGCTTCGATAAATTTGAATGAGGTCGTGGTTATAAACTTCGATTACATCTTCGGTGGTGATTTTATCGATCACATCCGAATGAAAGACCACGCCCAGTCGTCGTGCACATGCGCTCAAAAGCGCTTTTTCATTGTCCAAATTGTAAACTGCTTTTTCGGGGGAAATATTTGCATCTTGGAGCAGATTAAAATACGTGCTCACAAAGTCTTGGACACGAAGGAACGAGGCTTCATCAAGATGGTCCAGCCGATGGAGTGAATTTTTTGTTGAAACCTGAAAGTTATAACCGTGATCGCCGAGTGAGTTGATAAGGCGGGAAAGATCGGAACTGAGAGACGCTTGTTCCTGAGCTCTATCGATAACTTTTGCATTCATTTGCACGAGACCCTCCGTCTCTGGGGATTTGTGAATAAGGGATATTTTTAACACCAAAAAAAAATGTGCGCAATACATGGGCACAACTTGATCAAGTCTTTATCCGAACCAAGGATTTGATGAACTTTTTCCTCGAGAGCGAGCGGTCTTGAAATGTTATTCCGAATAAGAGGTGACGGCCATTGTGTCAGCCCTTGGTGGAGCGATACCATCCAGTGAAGCTTGCTCGGGGAGCCCGGCTAATAAGAACCTCATGCTCCAATTCCTGGCTCATAAAGCAGACCAGAGTGCCGCCGATGGGTTGGATGTCGATCTGAGTGCCTTGATTGTAGACCCTCAGGCACCCGCCATCTTCTGGTTTCCAACCAAGATTGAGGTACAAAACCAGAGAGATCACTCGCGTATTTCCATGGGTCAGGGAATCGAGATGTCGTTGATAAAAAGCACCCACGGGATAACAGGCATAGTGGCCTTCAAAATCATTAAGTCCCAGAAAAAGTCTTCGATTCAAGGCTGTTTGCAAAAGATCCACCTTGCCCCAGAGCTGGCGTTGGGCTGGAGAAGGCGATTCTCGCTGGAGCCAAAAGATCTCATCCCGGCGAACTTCATCATGGATTTGTTTTTTTGATTTTTGCCCCACCGAGGCTCGTTGAAATTTACCGTCGTATTTGAGTTTATCGAAATCGGATCGGATTTGTCGCAAAGGTTGGGGTGGCAGAAAGTCGGCGCAGACACAAAGACCGGTTTGACCTAATTGATCCGCAATTTGTGTGGGGCTCATGGAGTGCCATTCATACTGCCGAGAATATCTTGCAATTAGAGTTCATGCACCATTGAAAGATGAGAATCGACATTCATGACATTTTGACAGAAAGTAGGGTATCGGGGATCTTTAATGTCGAAGACCTGGTGGGGGGGGCTGCGGAGATGAACAGCATGGAAGACAAGGTAGACCTAAAGCCCATTTCCTTTCCAGGAAAAATTCATCTGATCAACAATGATCGAGAATTGGCGTTGGTGACCCAGGATCTAATCTCGGTCAAAGAGCTGGGATTTGATACGGAAACCAAACCCAGCTTTAAAAAGGGAGAGGTTCATAAAGTAGCTCTTTTGCAGATGTCGACGGACCAGGATGCCTTTCTTTTGCGACTCCATTCGATCACGCAGTTTGATTCTGTGGTGGAGGTCTTCGAGAACCCCGAGGTTTTAAAAGTGGGTTTAGCCATTCGAGATGACCTTAAGCAGTTACAGAAAGTTTTTAAATTTAGTCCCAAGAATTTTGTCGAGCTCCAAGACATTGCCAAAGCTCAGGGACTGAAAAATTTCGGGTTGAAGGGAATGGCCGAGGAAGTTTTGAATGCCCGTTTGTCCAAGGGACCGAAGCTCACCAACTGGGAAGCTCGAAGTCTGAGCGATCAACAGCTGATGTACGCAGCCACAGATGCCTGGATCGGTCTGCATTTGTTTCGGCGGCTTCGAGGCCTCGGTTAGCTATTGTGAAATGAAAAGAACCAGTTGAGTGAAGAGAGCCAAAATTTCACGGGTGTGAAATTTGGTGCCCGAAAGAGGACTTGAACCTCCACGATCTTACGATCACTAGTACCTGAAACTAGCGCGTCTACCAGTTCCGCCATCCGGGCTTGGATTTCGAAGGTCACAATTGATCAAAAGCTGTTGGGCTTGTCAAGGATCTGGCTTCAGTTTCGGGGCCGGATCAGGCTCCAGGTCAGTTCGTGCTTGTTGCAGAACAAATGCTGGATTCTCGAGCCGGGAATTTTTCGGAATTTGTCCAAAGCTTCAAAGTCCGTGGCCCCCTGGAACTTGATCGTGCAGACAAAATTGCGGGCCAGATCGGCCTCGATCCAGGTGTGGACCAATTCCAAAAGGCGTTCGGGATAGCAGATGATATCAGAAAAGAGCCAATCCACCGGGCCAACGCTTTTGGGGTCGAGCTGAAAGGCGTCCTTTTTAAGACTCTGTATTAGGGGGTTTTTGGCGAGCGCCGGTGTCAACGGGGCCTTGTCGACGCTGATGACTTTGCAGCCAAGGCCGGCCAATACCCAGGTCCATCCCCCTGGGGAGCTTCCTAAGTCTAAACAGAGCTCTGAGGGCTGGGGGCAGATCTTTTGAGCAGAGAAGAATTCCCAGAGTTTGAGATACGCCCGGGATGGGGCTTCGCGGTTTTCAACGAAACAAACCTCTCCATTGGCAAAGGGCGAAGATGTCTTGGGGCTGAGCCAAAGAGTATTTGCGTCCTCCAGAGTCCATGCCCCGAGTTCTCTTTCTGGCCAAGACCCCGGAAAGGTGAGGGGCTGACTTTTTAGTTTAGGCAGCTGTTCTTGAATCAAAGTCATGCGGCGATGAAAACCCTGAGAGAGCGGCGCCCAGAGCTTTCCATGTTCTCTGAGCTTTTTAGCTGTCTGCGAGATGGAGTCAATCGTGAATTTTTGAGGTTCACACCAGATATTTTGGCAGAAGGCCAGATCAGCAATCGGTCCCTCGGCCAGAAAAAGTCGTGCAATCTGATGTTTGAGCTCGAGCTGTGGATGGCGCTGGATTTCTTGTTCCAAGTCTTTTTCCAAGGACTCGGGCGCCAGATAGCCTATGATTGGCTTTGTCTGCACCATGGATCACAGTTCATTCAAAAGTTTTTTAACAAAGGTGGGAATATTGAAGGCACCCACATGAACCCCTTCGTTGTAATACTGCAGAGGATTTTTTTGCACGAACTGTTTGGCCTTCTCAATTTGAAAATCCTGAATCGGATGTTTGTCGGATTTGAACGAAGTTTTAATGCTCCACATACCTGAGGGGTACGAGGTGGCAAAAAACAAGGATGTAAAAACTCTCTTTGCGCCGAACACATCTTTTAAGCATTGGTTCAAATCCACAAAGGTTTGTTGATGAAACATGGGGGATTCGCCTTGCGTGACAACAATGCCATCTTTTTTCAAACAACGATGACAGTTCTGCCAGAATTCCTTTGAGAAGAGTCCTTCGGCAGGGCCTGCTGGATCTGAGCCGTCCACAATGATCACGTCATAGGTCTCAGCTTTGGCCTTAGCCACAAAATCGATCCCATCGCCAATTTTTAAATCCAAACGAGGATCACCAAAACTGGAGGCCAAAGTTGGCAGATATTTTTTTGAAGCTTCAACCACGACCTCGTCAATTTCCACCATGGTGGCTTTTTCGACCGACGGATACTTTAAGACTTCGCGAATGGTTCCGCCGTCACCGCCGCCGATGACCAAAACATTTTTGGCATGGCCATGAAGTTGAAATGCAGGGTGAACAATCATTTCATGATAATGAGCTTCGTCTCGTTCCGTGCACATGATCATGTCATCAATCGCCAACATCTTACCATAAGCTTCGGTGTCGTAAACCCGCACGGTTTGATAAGGGGATTTTTGGTTGAACAAAATATCCTTGGTGTAGCGCAAAGAAAAAGCCTGGTTTTGATCTTTGTCAGTGAACCAAAGGTTTCGTTGAAACTGGGTTCCAACCTTTTTTTCCATCTCTTCTCGGCTTGAGGTCAGAGTGTATTCAGCTCGTTTGAGCATCGACAAGGCTCCGCGGTACATTTCCAGCGCGGAATAGTTCTGAGCTTGGAATGCCTTGCGCAAATGATCAAAAGAGACCCATGGATCCACCGAGGTTCCACAAGTGAACAGATCCACAGCTGCGTATTGATATTCTGGCCAGGTGTGAATCGCCAAGTGGCTTTCTTGGATCACCACAACGCCAGAGACCCCATAAGGAGAGAAGTGATGGAACGAAGATTGAATCACGGTGGCGCCAGCGTCTTTGGCCGCTGTAATCATCCCGCTTTCTATTGCGGCAACGTCGTTGAGAATGTCTGGATTACAGCCAATAAATTCTACCAAAATATGTCGACCCAATGAGTTCAATTCGCTCACCTCCGGTGATATTTAAAACAAGTTTTCGGTTTAAGGCCAAACCCCCAAGGAGTCAACCTCAGAGGTCATTGGAGCAAGGACTCGAGTTGCCTGTCAGGCCAGACTCGAGAAAGGTTGGTCGAATCTAGAAATCTCGAATTTGATCCAAGAGCTCGGGCATGTCGATATACGGATTTCGATTGCCTTGCAGGTCTTGAATTTCATCATTGCGCTCCATCTCGAAAGCATCGACAGGATCGTCATGATTCCATTTCTTCAAAGAGCTCTCTTCTTGGTCATTGATTTTCATTTCATAGCGGGTCGCAAAGTAGAAGATCGCTCGGGCGACATTGCCCCGGTGAGCTTTGGGTGGTTCAAAAACGATTTCTCCACTTTGAGCGTGACCCAGGCGAGATTCGGAACACTTGAGGTTTTCCACGGTTTCGGCCACGTCTCCAAAGTGCAAGGCGCTCCGATGAGAGTTCATCTCAGAGTCTGTGGGGAAAAGGTGATGTAGATCTGATTTCTGCAAGTCCCTGGAAAAACGACCGGTAAATCGGCTCTGTGGCCAGGTGTGTTCAGTATTGAGAATCGTTCCATCCTTTGGGTAAACGCCGGGGCCTAATCCCAATCGAGGAAAGTCGCTGTTTCGATATTCTTTTTCGCAATAGACATCAGTCACAGCCCAATCTTTGCCAGATTGGTTCAGATATATTCTCCCAAAGAGTTGCTTTCGAGCAGGATCATAGCCAAGAGCATGGTGATTTTGAGAGATAATTTCGTGCAGGCGGTGAATCAGGTCTTCGTTGCGCAGATTCCCCGATTGGATTTCTTGGCGGAAGTCGCCACCGTAATAATCTGGTGCTCCTGCAAAAGCTTGTG
>PEZR01000187.1:17515-18399 GCA_002773975.1 Bdellovibrio sp. CG10_big_fil_rev_8_21_14_0_10_47_8 | reverse complement strand
CGCGCTCCATCTGCACCTTTGCCGCCTTCGAGAACGCCATGGCCCTCGACATCGCCATGGGCGGCTCCACCAACACCGTGCTCCATCTCCTCGCCATCGCCCACGAGGCGGAGGTCAACTTCACCATGGCGGACATGGACCGGCTCTCCCGCCGAGTCCCCAACCTGTGCAAGGTGGCGCCGTCGTCCCCCTACCACATGGAGGACGTCCACCGCGCCGGCGGGGTGATGGCGATCCTCGGTGGTCTCGACGCCGCCGGTCTCTTCCACCACGACCTGCCGACGGTCCACTCGCCGAGCTTCGCCGACGCCTTGGCGCGCTGGGACGTGAGCCGCTCGACCGCGGGCCACGACCGCTATCTCGCCGCCCCCGGCGGGGTCGCCTCTATCGAACCCTTTTCCCAGACGCGCCGCTACGCGAGCCTCGACCTCGACCGCGCGCACGGCTGCATCCGCGACGTGGCCCACGCCTATAGCCAAGACGGCGGCCTGGCGGTCCTCTACGGCAACCTCGCCGAGGAGGGCTCGATCGTGAAGACCGCCGGGGTCGACGCCTCGATCCTCCGGTTCACCGGCCCGGCGCGCTGCTTCGACTCCCAAGAGGCGGCGGTGCAGGCGATCCTCGGCGACCAGATCCACGCGGGTGACGTGGTGGTGATCCGCTACGAGGGGCCACGCGGCGGGCCGGGAATGCAGGAGATGCTCCACCCCACCAGCTACCTGAAGTCGAAGGGGATGGGTGCGGCCTGCGCCCTGATCACCGACGGCCGCTTCTCCGGCGGCACCTCCGGGCTGTCCATCGGCCACGTCTCGCCGGAGGCGGCGGAGGGCGGGCTGATTGGCCTGGTGGAAGAGCACGACCTGATCGCGATCGACATCCCCAAC
>PEZR01000187.1:15335-17456 GCA_002773975.1 Bdellovibrio sp. CG10_big_fil_rev_8_21_14_0_10_47_8 | reverse complement strand
GGCGAAGGGGATCGTCATCGAGGAAAAGTCCTCCAACCTTCTAGACAAGGTCATTTCTTCCAATCAAGGCGCCGCCGCTTTTTTAAGCAAAGGGCCGGAACTCGACTGGAATCTGTTGGCAGAAGCCAAAAATTCCACGGTTTTGGTTTTGGATGGCCTGGAAGATCCTCATAATCTGGGGGCAATCCTCCGAACCAGTTGGCTGATCGGAGTGGACGCCGTTTTGGCGCCTGAAGATCGTTCAGCTTCTTTAACGGCGACCGTTCACAAGGTTGCCTGTGGAGGTGCTGAGCACGTGCCAGTAGAACGAGTCGTGAGTTTCCATAACCCTATAGAAGAACTTAAGAAAAATGGCTTTTGGGTCTTTGGCCTGTCTCACGAAGGAACTCAGTCTATCTATGACTTGAAGATTCCTGAAAAGGTCGTTTGGTGCATTGGTTCCGAAGACAAAGGTCTCCGCACAACCACCGAAAAGCTCTGTGATGAGCTGGTTTTCCTCCCTCAGGCAAGTGCCGCAGCAAGCTACAACGCCTCGGTGGCGACAGCGATGGCGTTGGCCGAAACTCGTCGGCAGCGAAGTCATCAAAAAGATTAAATTTTGGCTTTGACTCGCCCCTGATTTCTTCATAGAACTTTGCGGTCGTGTCTCAATAAGGCTGGCTTAGCTCAATTGGTAGAGCAGCTGATTTGTAATCAGCAGGTTGCGGGTTCGAGTCCCATAGCCAGCTCCAGCATTGGTGACACAGATTGAATGTGATAAACCCGGAGGGGTGCCCGAGTGGCTAAAGGGGACGGACTGTAAATCCGTTGGCTCACGCCTACGAAGGTTCGAATCCTTCCTCCTCCACCAAACTTCTTTTTAACCATTGAAGTTTGAGGGTTGTCAGATCAAGCTGTGATTCCACTGCGAAGTTGAGAGACAGGGCGGGAGTAGCTCAATTGGCTAGAGTATCAGCCTTCCAAGCTGAGGGTTGCGGGTTCGAGACCCGTCTCCCGCTCCAAATTCTGCTTCGGGGCCAATGCCCGTGTAGCTCAGTGGTAGAGCGCACCCTTGGTAAGGGTGAGGTCGTCGGTTCGGCTCCGATCACGGGCTCCAAACGATGGCTGGCTGAAGTGCAGGATTTGTGACGGAGATCGTGAACGAAGTTTTGAAGTGGAAAGTGTTTGAAGAAGTTTGAAGAGAGTTGAAAAAGTTAAAATAAAGTTAGAAGAAGTAGTTTAAAACAAAGTTTAGAACAAAAATAAAAGAGAGCTAAATAAGTCCATTCAGGAGGATCAAAAATGTCAAAAGAGAAATTTAACCGCTCAAAGCCGCACGTCAACATCGGTACCATTGGTCACGTCGATCATGGGAAAACAACTTTGACAGCTGCGATCACTACAACTCTGGCCGCTGAAGGCAAAGCTCAGGCGATGACTTACGATCAAATCGATAAGTCTCCTGAAGAGAAAGAACGTGGGATCACGATTTCTACCACTCACGTTGAGTACGAAACTGAAAATCGTCACTACGCACACGTGGATTGTCCCGGACACGCCGATTATGTAAAAAACATGATCACTGGTGCTGCTCAGATGGATGGAGCGATCTTGGTCGTTTCTGCAGCTGACGGTCCTATGCCTCAGACTCGTGAACACATCCTTTTGGCCCGCCAAGTAGGTGTTCCTGCTCTGGTAGTATTCATGAACAAAGTAGACATGGTTGATGATAAAGAATTGTTGGACCTTGTTGAGCTCGAAGTTCGTGAGCTTTTGTCTAAATACGAATTTCCCGGCGACAAAATTCCAATCGTTAAAGGTTCTGCTTTGAAAGCTCTTCAAGGCGACACTTCTGAGCTTGGTCGCCCTTCCATTCTGAAATTGATGGAAGCTGTTGATAGCTACATTCCAACTCCAGTTCGTGCGACAGACAAAACTTTTTTGATGCCTGTCGAGGACGTGTTCTCAATCTCTGGTCGTGGAACAGTTGTAACTGGTCGTATTGAGCGTGGAATTATCAAGGTGAATGAAGAAGTTGAAATCGTCGGTATCCGCCCAACTACCAAAACAGTTGTTACTGGAATTGAAATGTTCCGAAAACTGTTGGATGAAGGTCAGGCTGGAGACAACTGTGGTTGTTTG
>PEZR01000187.1:11930-15326 GCA_002773975.1 Bdellovibrio sp. CG10_big_fil_rev_8_21_14_0_10_47_8 | reverse complement strand
ACAAAAAATTCAAAGCTGAAGCTTACATTCTCACTAAAGAAGAAGGCGGACGTCACACTCCATTCTTCAGCAACTACCGTCCTCAGTTCTACTTCCGTACGACAGACGTTACAGGCGTTGTGACCTTGAAAACAGGCACAGAAATGGTTATGCCTGGTGACCGTGTTGAATTGAATGTTGAACTGATCGCTCCTATTGCCATGGAAAAGGAACTTCGCTTCGCGATTCGTGAAGGTGGAAGAACTGTTGGTGCGGGCGTTGTTACGGAAATTGTTGAATAGATTTGATAGGAACGAATTAAACAGCTTTTGGGGACTTCTCGCAGGGGGGTCCCCTTCGGCATTTAAAAGGGAACAGTACACAGGGCTGTAGCTCTAATTGGTAGAGCGGAGGACTCCAAATCCTTAGGTTGTGGGTTCGAATCCCTCCGGCCCTGCCAAAACTCAAAGCCTGGCATTTAAGAGCTGGGACAGTTTTGGACGGTACGAACGATGTGAAAGAACAGTAACGAGAGAGAATTGAAGGAATAGATATGGACAATACAAATTCAAAAATCCTCACACTCAGCTTTGCGCTAGCCGCGGCGATCATGGGCTTCACGGTGCACTTGCTGGTCAAGTCTTTTTCGGCTGCCTTTGGAGTGGTCGCGAGATTGGCCGACTCAGATATGGTTCGCCATGGATTCCCTGTGGTTTTTGGTTTGGCTGTATTTGCAATCCTGCAGTTCAATCCACGTGTTTTGGCTTGGGGAGAAGACGTTGTCGGAGAGATTCGCAAGGTCGTTTGGCCTGGCCGTAAAGACGTGACATCGATGACCATCGTGGTCCTCATTATGGTTCTCATTTCAAGTGTTATTATCAGCAGTTTTGATCTGACTTCAGGAGCAATCATGAAGTGGATCATGAGTCAGTAAGGAAGAGCGAGATGGAAAAAAAATGGTATATCGTCAACGTACAGACGGGCTGTGAAAACACGGCAAAATCAGCCATTGAAGAGAGAATTCGATCTCACAAGGCCGAATCAAATTTTGGTGAAATCCTGATCCCTGCCGAGAGCGTCGTGCAATTGGTGAAGGGGCAAAAACAAACCAAGTCGCGCAAGTTTTTCCCAGGGTATATTTTTGTCAATATGGTGATGAACGATGAAACTTGGCAGCTTGTTCGTCACTCTTCAAAGGTTTCAGGCTTCGTCGGTGGGCAAAAAACCCGACCTCCCGAAGTACCCGAGGCCGAAGTATTGCGCGTGACTCAACAGATGGCAGGAATTGCTGAAAAGCCAAAAACAAGAATCAATTTCTCCACGGGTGAAAACGTGATGGTTGTGGATGGTCCGTTTAGCAACTTCAATGGCACTGTTGAAGAGATCAATGAAGAAAAAGGCAAAGTAAAGGTTTTGGTTTCCATCTTTGGAAGACCAACGCCAGTTGAGCTTGATTTTATTCAGGTTGAAAAAGCCTGATTTGTTTTAAGAACTGATGGGATGGGCCTGTCAGTGGATTTAACCGGTTTTCTCTGAGAAAACGGTGACTTTCAAGTCGCCAGACCAGAGAAGCCATGACTGTAAGGAGTGGGTATATGGCAAAAAAGGTTACCGCCATGATCAAACTTCAGATTCCGGCAGGGAAAGCAAATCCAGCTCCTCCCGTTGGACCGGCGCTCGGACAGCATGGTGTGAATATCATGGAGTTCTGTAAGCAGTTTAATGCTAGAACTCAGAAAAATGGAGATGACATCGTTCCTGTTATCATCACTGTTTTTCAAGATCGATCATTCACATTCATCACCAAGACGCCTCCTGTGTCGAGTCTGTTGAAAAAAGCAGTAAAGATCCAATCTGGATCTAAGATGCCTCAAAAAGAAAAGGTCGGAAAAGTCAAAATGGCTGATGTGAAAACAATCGCCACGACGAAAATTCCAGATCTCAACTGCTTGAAGGTCGAATCAGCAATGTCACAAGTGATTGGGACGGCCAAGTCTATGGGCTTGGAAGTTCAAGAGTAGGGTGGTGGAAGATGTCTGGTAAAAGATATGTTAAAGCTGCCGAAAAGGTAGATTCAAAAAAGAGACACACAGTTGATGAAACCTTCAAAATGGCTATTGAGTCCGCTCAAGCCAAATTTGATGAAACCATCGACGTTGCTATCCGTTTGGGTGTTGACCCTAAACAGGGAGATCAGCAAGTTCGTGGCGCTATCGCCTTGCCTCATGGTTTGGGCAAAGCAGTTCGCGTTGTTGTGTTTGCCAAAGGCCCGAAAGAGCAAGAAGCGAAAACAGCTGGTGCTGACTATGTTGGGGCCGATGACTTGGTTCAAAAGATCAATGATGGTTGGTTGGACTTTGATAAGGCCATTGCAACTCCTGATATGATGGGAACTGTTTCTAAGGTTGCGAAAATCTTGGGACCTCGTGGTTTGATGCCAAACCCCAAAGTCGGAACAGTCACCATGAATGTTGGAGATGCCGTAGCCGCTGAGAAAAAAGGGAAGTTAGATTTCCGTCTCGATAAAGCGGGGATTATCCACGCTGGAATCGGAAAGAAGTCTATGGGAGCTCAGAAGCTCACGGATAACTTCAACACATTGATGGCAGCTGTTATTAAGGCAAAACCGTCAGCATCAAAGGGTGTGTATCTGCGAACAATTACAGTCTCCTCAACAATGGGGCCTGGAATTAAAGTAGATCCAAATCCAATTATGAACACGACAGGTGAATAGATTTAGAATTGTAAATTAACTATTGCGGTCAGAGACAGTTCGGTGTCGCTCTGAAAAGAAAGCTGAAAAGCCAGAAGGACAGGGCGGCCTAAATGGGAAACCAGCCGGCCGAGACGGGCAAGAGGACTAAAGGAATAACCTCCCAACCTACTGTATCGCAAATCGAATGAAAGGAGGTCCATTTATGATGACTCGTGCAACTAAAGAGCTAGAGGTCAAAGGTTTGACAGAACAACTGTCCAAATCAAAAGGGGCTTTCGTCGTTGATTTTAAGGGACTGAAGGTTGAGCAAGTAACCTCTCTGAGGAAATTACTCAATAAGTCCGAATCAGAGATGAAAGTCGTGAGAAACACTCTTGCTAGACGGGCGCTGAAAGATTTCCCCAAGCTAGATGAGGCGATCGGAACTTCAATGAAAGGAACCAATGCGTTGGTTTTTTCTTTCGGCGAAGTGAACGCCACTGCCAAAGCCCTGGCTGATTTTGCAAAAGACAATGAGTTTTTGCAGATCAAAACAGGTGTGATGGATGGGGAAAAACTGGACGATGCAAAGATCAAGTTCTTGGCAACATTGCCTGGAAAAGATCAGTTGCGCGCCATGTTTCTTGGGGTTCTACAAGCTCCAGGCAGCAAACTCGCTCGTTGCTTGAATGAATATCACAAAAAATTAAGCGGAGACGCTA
>PEZR01000187.1:0-11894 GCA_002773975.1 Bdellovibrio sp. CG10_big_fil_rev_8_21_14_0_10_47_8 | reverse complement strand
AATGCTTGAAGATAAATGGGGTGTTTCTGCTGCAGCTCCCGTAGCTGTTATGGCTGGTGGCGCTGCCGCAGCTGTTGAAGAGAAGACAGCTTTTGATGTCATCTTGAAAGAAGCAGGCGCAAACAAAATCAATGTGATCAAAGAAGTTCGAGCCATTACTGGTTTGGGACTTGCTGAAGCAAAAGGTCTCGTTGAGAGCGCCCCTAAAGCAGTTAAAGAAGGCGCGACCAAAGAAGACGCTGAAAAAATCAAAAAAGCTTTGGAAGCCGCTGGCGCCAAAGTTGAAGTCAAATAAGTTATATTTGATTCATGGATTCCTGGAGGCCAGCCTCCAGGAATTACTATTTCAAGCTGGAGCCTTTGCTGAGGCTTAAATTGGCAAATTTTGTGGGGTCAACGAACTTCCTCCGCTCAAAGAGTTCGATTAATTTTGAGAACAGAGTGAATATAAAATTCACTCGATGAACTAAAAATTGAATAAATAAGTTCAATTTTTTGTAAGGAGAATCAATGGGAACGACTCCGGTCACGGCATCGAATCTTCGTATTCGTAAGTCCTTTGCTAAAAATAAACAGGTCATCGACATTCCAAATCTGATTGAATTGCAGAAGAGCTCTTATGAGGCCTTTTTGCAAAAAGAAGTCGATTCTGACCGTCGTGGTGAAGCAGGTTTAAGCGGTGTTTTTAAATCTGTTTTTCCAATTACTGATTTTAATAATACAGCCTCTTTAGAGTTTGTTTCATACACTCTTGAGCCAGCCAAATATGACGTCGATGAATGTCGTCAAAGAGGAATGACTTTCGCTAGTCCGATTAAGGTGACTTTGCGATTGATTGTTTTTGATGTCGACGAAGAGACGGAAGCTCGCTCGATTCGAGACGTCAAGGAGCAGGAAGTTTACTTGGGTGAAATTCCTTTGATGACGGCCAATGGGTCTTTCATCATCAACGGAACTGAGCGAGTGGTTGTATCTCAGCTACATCGTTCTCCGGGTGTGTTTTTTGACCATGATAGTGGAAAAAACAACGCTTCAGGGAAATTGATCTATAACGCTCGGGTCATTCCTTACCGAGGATCATGGCTTGATTTTGAATTTGACCAAAAAGACTTGATTCACGTTCGTATCGATCGTCGAAGAAAGTTTCCTGTTACTATTTTGTTAAAATCTCTCGGTTATAATACTGAGCAATTGTTGGATTATTTCTATGATCTGGACGAGGTTGTCGTTCGGGGCAAAAAGATCTTCCGCAAACTGGATATCGAAAGAATGTCTGGTCAAAGAGCTATTGTTGACATTTTGGATCCAAAAACGGGCGAGGCCCTGGTTAAGGCTGGTCGTCGAATCACCCGCGCGGTCGTCAAAAAAGTTCAACAATTGGAACTGAAAGAAATTGAAGTTACCCCTGAAGATCTTGAAGGCAAAATCTTGGCGAAGCCATTGATTGACGAGTCTACAGGTGAAATTATTGCCGATGCCAATGCAGAGTTGACAAAAGGTGATATCGTTCGTGCGATGGAAGCTGGAATTGACCGTTTCCACATGATCTTCTTTGATGGTCTGTCAGTAGGGCCTTACCTGCGAAATACTTTACTGGTCGATAAGGTCAACAATAAGGAAGAGGCTCTGTTGAAAATCTATCAACATCTTCGCCCTGGTGAGCCTCCGACGTTGGAAGCGGCAACGACATTCTTCCATCGACTGTTTTTCGATCCTGAAACTTATGATTTGTCAGAAGTTGGTCGAATCAAGATCAATCACCGTTTCAATATCCCGATGGATGAATGTCCTCCCGAGCACAGAACTTTGACGAACAAAGACATCCTGAGCACGGTAAAAACCCTCATTGATCTGAAAAATGGTCGTGGGATTGTGGATGACATTGATCATCTCGGTAATCGCCGAGTTCGATCTGTGGGTGAGCTTCTTGAGAACCAATACCGAATTGGTTTGGTGCGAATGGAACGAGCCATCCGCGAACGTATGAGCTTGCAAGACGTTGAGACCATGATGCCGCACGATCTGGTGAATGCAAAACCAGTGAATGCTGTTGTGAAGGAATTCTTCGGTTCGTCTCAACTTTCTCAGTTCATGGATCAAACAAATCCACTTTCTGAGATTACGCATAAACGTCGACTGTCGGCCCTTGGGCCCGGTGGTTTGACTCGAGATCGCGCTGGTTTTGAAGTTCGAGACGTGCATCCAACGCATTACGGGCGTATTTGTCCGATCGAAACTCCAGAGGGACCAAACATCGGTTTGATCGCCTCATTGGCGACCTATGCTCGAATTAATCACTACGGATTTATTGAAACTCCATATCGCAAGGTAGATGAGTCAAAAGTTTCTTCAAGCATCACTTACATGTCAGCGTTGGAAGAGGCCGGTCACAAAATTGCCCAAGCTTCTCGAGGCATCGAAGGTCAAAAACAGATCCAAGAGGACTCTGTTGTTTGTCGAGTCGATGGTGAGTACGAAATCACTGCCAAAGACCAAGTTTCTTTGATGGACGTATCTCCATCTCAGTTGGTTTCGATCGCAGCCTCTCTGATCCCATTTTTGGAGCATGATGATGCCAACCGAGCCTTGATGGGCTCGAACATGCAACGTCAGGCCGTGCCGCTCTTGCGATCACGAGCTCCGTTGATTGGAACTGGTGTGGAGCGATTGGTAGCACGTGACTCTGGAACTTCTGTCGTAGCAATGAACGACGGAATCGTTGAAGAAGTCGATGCTTCTCGAATTGTGGTACGTCGTTTGGCAAAGGGCGGAGAGCTCGGAGCTAACGTGGATATCTACAATCTGACTAAATACCAACGAACGAATCAAAATACTTGCTTCAATCAAAAGCCGATTGTGAAAGTCGGGGACCGGGTTTCTAAAACAGACATCATCGCGGATGGTCCCTCTACAGAGTTGGGCGAATTGGCTTTGGGTCAGAACATCCTGGTGGCCTTCACTCCTTGGCAAGGTTACAATTTCGAGGATTCAATCCTGATTTCCGAACGATTGATCAAAGAAGACACCTACACGTCAATCCATATTGAAGAGTTTGAGTGTGTTGCTCGAGACACAAAACTAGGAAAAGAAGAAATTTCCCGCGATATCGCCAATGTTGGCGAAGAAGCGTTGAAAGATCTCGATAGCTCCGGAATTGTTCGCATCGGTGCGGATGTTCGTCCTGGCTGTATCTTGGTTGGTAAAGTTACGCCTAAGGGTGAAACTCAACTGTCTCCTGAAGAAAAACTTCTGCGAGCGATCTTCGGAGAAAAAGCCGGCGATGTTCGAGACACCTCTCTGCGCGCACCTTCTGGTGTGTACGGAACAGTGATCGACGCTCAGGTTTATTCTCGAGAAGGTTCCGATCGTGACGAACGATTGGCTATTATTATTGAAGAAAAACGACGCAAACTTGAAAAAGATCTTTCTGTTGAGCAAAACGTTATTAAAAATAATGCTTTGGGAAAATTGAAAGACATTTTGGTCGGCAAAAAGACATCTGGCGTTCTGTTGAATGAAGACGGAAGTCAGAAATTGCTGAACAAAGGACAAGACATCACTTCAGCGGATTTGGAAACAATTCCTTTTGAGCTGTTGGCTTACGTTCCTCTGGAGCAAGAGATTGAATTCCAGGTGAATAAAATCTTGGATGGCGCTCGAAATCAGTTGGATGCCGTAAAAATGGTATTCAATGAAAAAATTGATCGCCTCCGTAAGGGTGATGAGCTTCCTCCTGGCGTGATCAAAATGGTCAAGGTTTACGTTGCAATTAAACGAAAACTGCAAGTCGGTGATAAGTTCGCCGGCCGACACGGAAATAAAGGTGTCGTTTCCAAAGTATTGCCGGTCGAGGACATGCCTTATTTAGCGGATGGTTCTCCGGTCGACATGGTGTTGAATCCATTGGGCGTTCCTTCTCGAATGAATATTGGACAGGTTCTTGAGGTTCACTTGGGTTGGGCAGCGCACGAGTTGGGCAAACAGATTTCAGCTCACTTGGACAACTGGAATGCAGAGGCAGCAAGGAAAGACCTGAAATTTATTTTTAACGACACAGATATCTCTGAAAAAGTGGAAAAATCAGATGATGAATCTTTGAAAAAGATGGTGAATGCTATGAAGAATGGTGTTCACGTCGGAACTCCTGTCTTTGACGGAGCCCGCGAGACAGATGTTAAAGATCTGCTCTCCAAGGCTCAGTTGCCATCAACCGGAAAAACAATTCTGTTTGACGGACGATCGGGTATTCCATTCCAAAACCCAGTGACAGTTGGAATCATGTACATGTTGAAACTGCATCACTTGGTGGAGGAAAAAATCCACGCTCGGTCCATTGGACCCTACTCGTTGGTTTCTCAACAACCGCTCGGAGGTAAAGCTCAGTTCGGTGGTCAGAGACTTGGTGAGATGGAGGTCTGGGCGATCGAGGCTTATGGAGCGGCTTATTCGCTTCAAGAATTCCTCACAGTTAAATCCGATGACGTTGCTGGACGAACAAGAATGTACGAAAGCATCGTGAAAGGTGAAAACATCCTTGAACCTGGATTGCCAGAGTCTTTCAACGTTTTGGTGAAAGAGCTTCAATCATTGGCTTTGAATGTCGAATTGATGGAATCAGATATTCTGACAGACGATGTTGAAGAGGAAGAAGGCAACGGGGAAAGTCATGATATGGCTCCTCCCGCAGCTGGAACTCCCAGCGGAGAGGGACAGGCTCACTAAAAAATGTGAGCCTTGATCGTGAGAGAGTGATTTGTTTTTTAAACAGTATTGCAAGTAAGAGGTGACCCTTGAGAGACTTGTTAAATTTTTTCGACAAACCTAAAGATCCACTTTCGTTTGATGCGGTTCGAGTATCACTCGCATCTCCGGAAATGATCAGAGACTGGTCCTTCGGCGAAGTGAAGAAACCAGAAACAATTAACTATCGGACTTTTAAGCCCGAGCGTGATGGTCTTTTTTGTGCCAAAATCTTTGGACCAATTAAGGACTATGAATGTTTGTGCGGTAAATACAAACGAATGAAGTATCGCGGCGTCGTCTGTGAAAAATGCGGCGTCGAAGTGACTCAGTCCAAAGTGCGTCGTGAACGCCTGGGCCATATTGAGCTGGCAACACCAGTGGCTCATATCTGGTTTTTGAGATCGCTTCCTTCTCGAATCGGAAATCTTTTGAATCTTTCTTTAAAGGAAGTTGAAAAGGTTCTTTATTGTGAAGCTTACGTGGTCATTGACCCCATGGAAACCACCCTTGAAGAAGGGCAAGTTCTCACCGAAGAAGCTTATCAGGCCTCTTTGGCAGAATTTGGTCCTAACTTCAAATCAGGGATGGGCGGGGAAGCTGTTCGTGAGTTGCTCCGTAAAATCGATCCAGAATATCTTTCTCGCAAACTGCGAATGGATATTAAAGAGACTAAATCTGAAGCTCAGATCAAAAAACTTTCAAAACGTTTGAAAGTGGTCGAGGCTTTTAAAAACTCCATCAACAAAACTGAGTGGATGATGTTGGAAGCACTTCCAGTATTGCCTCCAGACCTAAGACCTTTGGTTCCTTTGGATGGTGGACGATTTGCGACTTCGGATCTAAATGATTTGTATCGCCGAGTAATCAACAGAAACAACCGATTGAAGCGTCTTCAAGAGCTCAATGCTCCTGATATCATCATCCGAAATGAAAAGCGGATGTTGCAAGAAGCTGTGGATGCTCTGTTGGATAACGGTCGTCGTGGAAAAACATTTACCGGACCTAACAAACGTCCTCTTCGTTCATTGAGCGATATGCTCAAGGGAAAACAGGGCCGATTCCGTCAGAACTTGTTGGGAAAACGAGTGGATTATTCTGGTCGTTCCGTGATCACAGTGGGCCCTTCTTTGAAATTGCATCAGTGTGGTCTACCGAAAAAGATGGCCCTCGAACTTTTTAAACCATTTGTTTACAACAAGCTTGAGGAAAAAGGTTTCGCAACCACCATTAAACAAGCAAAAAAATTGGTTGATCAGGAAACAGTCGAGGTTTGGGATATCCTCTCTGACGTTGTGAAAGAGCACCCGGTTCTATTGAATCGAGCTCCGACACTTCACCGACTTGGAATTCAGGCATTCGAGCCTGTTCTTCACGAAGGAAAGGCCATCCAGTTGCATCCTTTGGTTTGTACGGCATTCAACGCCGACTTTGACGGAGATCAGATGGCCGTTCACGTGCCTTTGTCTGTCGAAGCTCAGGTTGAAGCCCGGGTCTTGATGATGTCGACGAACAATATTCTCTCTCCCGCCAATGGGAAGCCCATCATCAATCCTTCACAGGACGTGGTGCTTGGTTTGTATTGGATGACCAGAAATCGTCTGGATGCCAAAGGCACCGGAAAGATTTTTGCGACTGTTCAAGAGGCTGAATTTGCCTTTGAACAGGGTGTGATTGATCTGCAAGCGACCTGCAAGGTGCGAATCAATGGAAAAGTTCAAGAGACCACCGTTGGTCGAGCGATTCTGTCATCGATAGTGCCGAAAGAGGTTCCATTTTCTGACGTCAATGTGGTGATGAATAAAAAACAAATCGCGGCCTTGATTGATAAAACATTCCGTTTAGCTGGAGCGAAGGCGACATGTATCCTCGCGGATAAAATCATGGAGCTTGGATTTAAATACTCCACTCAAGCTGGTATCGCGATCGGTATCGACGACATGATTATCCCAGCGACCAAAGTAACTCATATTGCTGAGGCTGAAAGACAGGTTTCTGAAATTCAGCAGCAGTACGACGAAGGTTTGATCACAGATGGAGAGCGATACAATAAAGTCGTGGATATCTGGGCTCAGACGGCGGACAAGGTTGCCAAAGATATGATGGGTCAGATCGAAAAACAAAAATTTCTAATCAATGGAAAAGAAATTGTTGGCCCATCTTTCAATCCAATTTTCATTATGGCGGACTCTGGAGCGCGGGGATCCGCGGCTCAGATTCGTCAGTTAGGTGGAATGCGGGGATTGATGGCAAAACCTTCGGGCGAAATCATCGAAACTCCGATCACATCTAACTTCCGTGAAGGGCTGACGGTTCTTCAGTACTTCATCTCTACCCACGGTGCTCGAAAAGGTCTGGCAGATACGGCTTTGAAAACAGCCAACTCTGGATATCTGACTCGTCGGTTGGTGGATGTGGCACAAGACGTGATTGTTTCCGACCTTGATTGCGGAACAGAGGATGGCTTGGAAATCACTCCATTGTACGAAGGTGGAGAGATCATTCAGCCTCTTGGTGAACGAATCCTCGGTCGAACAGCATTGAAAGACATTGCTGATCCTTACACTCAAGCGGTTATTGTTCGTGAAGGAGAAGAGATCAACGAGTCTCAAGTTCTGAAAGTGGATGAGCTTGGAATTGAAAAAGTTTGGATTCGCTCAGCCTTGACTTGTAAAACTCTACGGGGCGTGTGCGTAAAATGTTACGGGCGTGACCTGTCACGAGGAAACACAGTTAACCTGGGTGAAACAGTCGGAATTATCGCAGCTCAGTCCATCGGGGAACCAGGAACTCAGCTGACCATGAGAACCTTCCACTTGGGTGGAGCGGCCTCTCGTGCAGTTGAACAATCAGTTCACACCTCTCGTCATGATGGGGTGATTAAACTTCGAAATATCCATTCCGTCGTGAATCGGCAGGGTAAACTTGTTGTCATGAATCGTAACGGTGAAGCCGTTGTGGTTGATGATGCGGGCCGTGAGCGGGAACATTTCAAACTGGTTTATGGAGCTACCGTCAACTTTAAGGACGGAGACAAAGTCACTAAGGGTGCAACGCTCGCTGAGTGGGATCCTTACTCAAATCCAATCATTGCTGAGGTTTCTTCGACCATCCAATTCCAGGATATCGAAGAAGGTGTGACAATGAGCGAGCAAGTCGACTCCGTCACAGGCTTTGCAACTAAAGTCATTGTTGAATCCAAGTCATCCGATGTGAAACCAACTGTCCTTTTGACGGATGGTCAGGGCGCTGTTCACAATCTGCCAGGACGAGATATTCCTGCTAGATATTTGATTCCAGTCGGAGCTCAGCTTTTGATTCAAGATGGGCAAGAGGTTCATGCGGGGGATGTGATCGCTAAGATCCACCGAGAGACCTCAAAAACCAGAGACATCACTGGGGGGCTTCCTCGAGTGGCTGAGTTGTTTGAGGCTCGTAAACCAAAAGAAGCTGCCATTATCTCTGAGATTGATGGTTATGTGACCTTTGGAAAAGACGTGAAGGGTAAACAACGAGTGATCGTGACCCCAGAAGTCGGCGAGCAGAAAGAATATCTCATTCCTAAAGGAAAACACGTGGCAGTTCGAGAGGGCGAATACGTTAAAGCTGGAGAAGCTTTGATGGATGGTCCAACCAATCCACATGATATTTTGAAGGTTTTGGGCGACAAAGCTCTGTCAGGATATTTGGTGAACGAAATCCAAGAGGTCTACAGACTTCAAGGGGTGAGCATCAATGATAAACACATTGAGGTTATTGTTCGTCAGATGCTGCGTAAAGTTCAGATTCTTGATGCTGGCGACAGCCGTTTCTTGGCTGGCGAGCAGGTCGAGAAATACACTTTTGAGCAAGAAAATCAGCGGATCATGAAAGAGGGCGGTCAGCCAGCAACGGCAGAACCACTCTTGTTGGGAATCACCAAAGTTTCTCTCAGCACGGACAGTTGGATTTCTGCGGCAAGTTTCCAGGAGACCACCAAGGTTTTGACGGAGGCAGCGATTAACTCCAGAACTGATAATCTGAGAGGTCTCAAGGAAAACATCATCATGGGACGCTTGATTCCAGCGGGAACTGGTTTGACCAGCTATAAACGTTGGAAAGTACAAGTGGTCGAGGACGATATCCCGACAACTTTTGCCCTCCCTGGGATGGCAAGCCCTGTTCAGCCCTAAGAGTATACCTGTTTAAATGACGAAAAGCCCCCCAAGACCGAATCTTGGGGGGCTTTTCATTTTGGCTTGACCCAACCCTTTAAAACTACTAACTTCCCAACCTCAATTGAGTAATTCGCTTTTTTATCCTTATCGAGGTTGGGAAAGCGGGTGAAGAACGGCATTCAACCATTTATATAAAATAAGGGTTGAGAGAAGAAGGGAAGAGCATGCCTACAATTAACCAGCTCATTAAACGTGAGCGATCGGTACAAAAGAATCAGACAAAGTCACCAGCGTTGACCTCTTGTCCACAGAAACGCGGTGTTTGCACCCGTGTTTACACGACGACTCCAAAGAAACCGAACTCAGCTTTGCGAAAAGTTGCAAAAGTTCGTTTGTCGAATGGATTTGAAGTGATTTCCTACATCCCAGGCATTGGCCATAACCTGCAGGAGCACTCGGTCGTATTGATCAGAGGCGGTCGGGTGAAGGATTTGCCAGGTGTAAGATATCATATCGTTCGTGGCGTGTTGGACTTGCAAGGTGTTAATGGACGGCTTCGCAGTCGTTCAAAATACGGCGCAAAAAGACCTAAGAAATAATTCGAGATAAAGGTAAGAGGTGACAAATGTCTCGTCGTAAAAAAACGTTTAAAAGAGAAATTATTCCAGATCCAGTTTTTAAAGATGTCGTTGTAGCCAAGTTCATCAACAAAATGATGATTCAAGGGAAAAAGGCGATTGCTCAAAAAATGTTCTACGGAGCATTGGATGAGTTGAATGGAAAAGTAGCGGGCGAAGAGCCTCTAGCTATTCTGAAGAAAGCCCTTGAGAACTGTAAACCAGCTCTAGAGGTTCGCTCTCGTCGAGTCGGTGGTGCAACCTACCAAGTGCCCGTAGATGTTCGTCCATCTCGTCGGTTGGCTTTGGCAATGCGTTGGCTCATTGGTTACGCTCGTGACCGTGGTGAGAAAGATTTTGCGAAGCGATTGGCTGGGGAAATCTTGGACGCATACAACAACCGCGGAAATGCGATAAAAAAGAGAGAAGATGTGCACAAAATGGCTGAAGCCAATAAGGCATTTTCTCACTACAACTGGTAAAACAGTTGATTTGAGCTCAAGATTAAATACAATTCGGCCAGCTAGATTAGCTGGCCGTTTTTATTAGGAATGAAGCATGTCGGTACTAGATCCTCAAAACCTTTCTGAACTCACAATGACCCGAAACTTCGGAATCATGGCTCATATCGACGCCGGGAAAACGACGACGACGGAGAGAATCCTCTACTACACCGGAAAAAGTCATAAGCTGGGAGAAGTCCATGACGGGGATGCCACCATGGACTGGATGGAGCAAGAGCAGGAGCGGGGAATTACGATCACGGCTGCTGCCACAACTCTTCTCTGGAAAGATCACCGGCTCAATATCATCGATACTCCCGGGCATGTGGACTTTACCATTGAGGTTGAGAGATCTCTGAGGGTTTTAGATGGGGCTATCGCTGTTTTTGACGGAGTCAACGGAGTCGAGCCTCAGTCTGAAACAGTTTGGCGTCAGGCCAACAAATACAAGGTTCCAAGAATATGTTTTATCAATAAGCTCGACCGTGTCGGTGCTGATTTTGTCATGAGTGTTCGTTCAATCAAAGAAAAGCTTAACGCCGACCCCATCGTTATTCAGGTGCCAATTGGTCTCGAGGATTCCTTTACTGGGGTTGTCGATCTTTTGGAAAACAAGGCCTATATTTGGGATGCCTCTGGCATGGGGGAAACATTTCAGGTCACGGATGTGCCTGCGGACATGCAGGTTGAAACTGAAAAAGTCCGAACGGAAACCATTGAGCGAATTGTCGAGTTTGATGATGCATTGATGGAAAAATACCTGGGTGGAGAAATTCCAACTGCCGAAGAGCTTCGCCAGGCTTTAAGGAAGGGAACTTTGTCTCTTAAGGTTTTTCCAGTTCTTTGTGGTGCTGCCTTTAAAAACAAGGGAGTGCAGCCTCTTATCGACGCCACTGTTTACTTTTTACCAAGTCCTCTCGATGTTCCTCCAGTTGTTGGTCTGGATCCTGAAAAAGAAGGCCGAGAAGTTGTTTGTAAAACTGATTTTGACGAGCCTGCGGCCGCTCTAGCATTTAAAGTGGCCAGTGATCCTTTTGCCGGAACCCTCACCTACATTCGAGTGTATTCTGGCGTGATCAAGGTTGGAGAGGCTCTACATAATCCTCGCACCGAGAAGAAGGAACGCATTCAAAAGCTGGTAAAAATGCATGCAAGTTCCCGTGCTGAAGTTGGTTATCTCAAAGCAGGCGATATCGGAGCTGTTGTTGGCCTCAAGGTTACTGGTACTGGAGATACTCTTTGTGATCCTAAGCGCCTTGTGGTTCTCGAAAGTATTGTAATGCCGGAGCCGGTAATTGCGGTGGCAATCGAGGCCAAGTCTTCTGCTGATCAAGATAAGATGATGGCGGGAATTGAAAAGTTAATCAAAGAAGACCCCTCGGCGAGACTTCGGAATGACCCTGAAACTGGGCAAATTCTTCTCTCTGGAATGGGTGAGCTTCATCTGGAAATTTTAGTAGATCGACTCAAGAGAGAGCATAAAGTTCAGGCGAACGTTGGAAAACCTCAGGTCTCTTACCGCGAGACAATTTCATCGCCAGCCAAAGCTGAATATATTTTCGACCGAATGATTGCTGGGGAAAATCAGAATGTGAAAGCGGTGGTCGCGATTCAGCCAGGGGCAAAAGCCTCTGGCTTAAAAATCGAGTCTCGGCTTCTCTCTGGAGGCAAGACGGCAATTCCCCAAGATGTACAAAAGGCCGCGATCGCCGGGCTTAAGGAGTCCTCCGAAATTGGTCCCCTTGCGGGATACAGCCTTATTGATATGAAGTGTGAGCTCCTAGAAATATCCTATCCTCCAGAGACGCCTGCGAATGAAGCTGGAGCAAAAGCAGCTGTTTCATTGGCCTTTCGAGAGGCCGTTAAAAAGGCTCAAT
>PEZR01000023.1:13068-14334 GCA_002773975.1 Bdellovibrio sp. CG10_big_fil_rev_8_21_14_0_10_47_8 | reverse complement strand
TTGAGATAGGTGATCGGTGAGCTGTGCGCGGACTTTCCAATCGCGGATTGATCAATCAGAAGAACACTCTTTAAATATTCAAGGCCCTCCAGAGATCGATATTCTGCCGTGGGTAAATATTCGATATCCAGAGCTTTTGCCAAGGCAGGATACAGGGTCTTGGTGATCAAAGTTGATTTGCCAGATCCGCTGACTCCGGTGACCGCCACCAAACGATGCAACGGAATCGTGACATCAACGTCTTTCAAATTGTTGCCTTTGGCTCCGGTGACCTCCAGCTTGTATTTATAGCTGTCAATATCCACGGGTCGAACAGCCCTGAGGGGGACCCAATTTTTATTGGGTTTTAAAAAACCCACAGTGTTTGATTTTTCTGATTGGTAAAAATCAGCAGTGCTGCCGGAATAGACCACTTCTCCACCCAGATAGCCACTGCCCGGTCCCATTTCAATAACGTTTTCGCTGTTTTTAATCACATCGTGGTCATGTTCAACAATGACCAGAGTATTTCCCAGATCTTTGAGGTCCTTTAGAATCGAAATTAGACGGTCGTTGTCCCTTGGGTGGAGACCCACTGTGGGTTCATCCAAAACGTAAAGCGTCTGAGAAAGTCCCATGCCCAACTGGTTTGCCAACATCAGGCGCTGATATTCCCCGCCCGACAGGGTTCTGGTTTCTCGACTCAGGGTCAGATAGTGAACTCCCACCCGCATTAAAAATTCAAGACGGGCACGAATTTGTTTAAATACTTCATCTGCAATTTCAAGCTGGTGTTTGGTTAAGCTCATTTTTTTAAAAGTCTGGCATAACTTTTCAATCGTCATTTGAGAAAAATCGTCGATATTCTGGTGTTGAACAAAGACAAAGTGGGCTTCTTTTCGAAGCCTGGAACCTTTGCAATCCGGACACAAAAATGGACTGCGGTATCTGGAAATGAAAACCCGCACATGCATTTTGTATTTCATTTCTTCGAGATATTCAAAAAGACCACGAACCCCAAAAAAATCTTTATCCCCATCCCATAGAAGCTTTCTTTGTTCCGCCGGAAGATCCTTCCAAGGTGTGTGCAGATCAATTTTTCGCTTTTTGCAGTAAGAAAAAAGCTGCTTCTTGTCCTGCGCGGCGCTGGGCATGGTAAAGGGGTTCAATGCTCCTTGAGCCAGGGTCAAGTTGGGGTTGGGCACAACCTTTTTTTCATCAAGATCCAAAATATTTCCAAAACCTTTGCATGACGGACAGGCGCCAACGGGGCTGTTGAAGCTAAAT
>PEZR01000023.1:5567-13018 GCA_002773975.1 Bdellovibrio sp. CG10_big_fil_rev_8_21_14_0_10_47_8 | reverse complement strand
GGAGCATCGGCGTGTGGATAATCCGGTGTTGTATTTGATCGAGGCTTCATAGGCCTGGGTCAAGGAGTCCGCCAATCGTCCTCGTTCGTCCTTTTGAAATGCAGTTCGATCAATCACCAGATAAAAACGATCCTTCGGCAATCCCTTTTTAATCATAGCTGGCGTGCTGATCTCAAGAATATCCCCGAGATTTTCCACAGTGACAGCCGTGTATTCCGCAGGCACGACAGCTTTTTTGGCCACTCGTCCCCGTTTAGGTTTGGTGGCCTTTTCGACGACAGGTTTCGGCGGCATACAGATACGCAGATAACCGTCTTGTAAAAGAAGTGCGTGCAGCTTTTTTCCTTGGGCGACCCGATTTTCCGAGGAGATCTCCACCAGGATGTAACCACGTTGTCCATCAAAGTATTGAAGGACCCGATCGGCGGCCTCGGTGACACTTTGTTTTTCTGTTTTTACGTGGTGATGCGGGCAATAGGATTCGCCAATTTTTTCAAAAAAAAGTCGCAGATAATCGATCAGCTCGGTGGTGGTTCCCACGGTTGAGCGACTGCTTTTGACTGAATTTTTTTGTTCGATCGAAATGGCCGGGGGAATATTGCTCACGCCATCCAAGTCAGGTTTTGGAGCTTTATTCAGAAACTGTCTGGCATAATTCGACATGCTTTCAATAAAGCGACGCTGTCCTTCGGCAAAAAGAGTCTCAAAAGCCAACGACGATTTTCCTGAGCCACTGGGGCCACAAATAACAGTCAAGGATCCCAGCGGGATCTTGATATCGATATTTTTAAGATTATTTTGACGAACACCCCAGAGGTGAATCTCTCTCACGCCAGTCCTTAAAGAAAATTATTCGGACAAATCTTGTTTGTAAAAGTCCGTGTCCTCTTCTTGTTTGTTGCGAGACGAGTTGGGCTCGGTTCCTTCCAAGAAAGCTTGTCGAATAATTCCCTTGGATTGACTGGAAGCCAGCTGTCCTGTCTCGCTATCAATGTTGGCGAAAACAATACCCTCCGGAACTGGGAATGTCATCTGCGGTAAACCTTCGTGGGCTGCTTTCATATAGTCGAGCCAGATCGGAAGCGCTGCGCGGCCCCCAACTTCGCCTTTGCCAAGGGTTCGTTCTTGGTCAAATCCAACCCAAACGCCCGTTGCGATCTGAGGAGTGAATCCCACAAACCATGCGTCATAATATCCATTGGTGGTTCCGGTCTTGGCAGCGACCTCCCGTCCCAAGGCTCTCGCGCGCCCTCCGGTCCCATGTCGGTCTTCAACCACACCCTTTAAGAGCGATGTGATCAAATAGGCAGTAGTGGGACGAATCAACTGATCAGGATCTTGGAAAAAGAAATAGGGATCCAAGGAGGCTTTTTTAGAGTCCTTTGTTGGAGGCGGTGGTGTTGTTGGGGCGGTGCCATCGGGCGTGGCGGCCTCTGACAACGAGTCCAAGTAAGCCTTTCGACGATCTTCAAACTGAGTATCCAAATCACCGAGCTCTTTGCTAAACCGTTGATCTAAGCTGACCTGCTCGAGAATTTTTTGACCCTTAGAGTCCTCCACTCGGTGAATCAAAATAGGTCGAGTTCGTTTTCCAAGTCTGCCAAACTCCGAGAAAACTTTTGTCATCTCGTAAAGAGTGACAGAGCTTGAACCCAGCGCCAAAGTAAAATCCATATTCAACGCCGAGTAAATGCCAAGACGTCGAGCATATTGAGCAGCCCAGTCGACCGAGATATCTTCGATAATTTTAACTGTTGGAATATTCAATGATCGAACAAGCGCATTTCGAAAAATAATATCCCCACTGAAATTTTTTTCATAGTTGCTGGGTTTCCAAACTTTGCCATCATCTTGCCCTTCGTTGTCCTCTTTTTCTTCATAGACAATCGGCGCGTCCATGATCGGCGTGGCTGGCGTATAACCTTTGTCCAATGCAGAAGCATAGACAATGGATTTGAATGAAGATCCTGTTTGTCTGGCCGCCTGCAGAGCCCGATTGTACTCGGACTTTTCAAAGGAATAACCACCGATCATTGCTAAAATATCTTGTGTTTGTTGATCGATGGAGAGAAGTGAGCCCTCGACCTGGGGTTCTTGATCCAACTCAAACGGAACATATTTGCTGACATCTGGAAAATGAGAAAGGTCTTCTCTTTTTCTTTTTTTAACCGCGAGGATTTTTTGAAGTCTCTCTGAGAAAAACTTTTCGCCGGATGGACGTACCAGAATTACGTCACCGACCGTTAGGGCTTGAGAAGGCTTTCGAATGGTGTCTGCATAATAGGGTTTGGTGGGATCGGGTTTGCGGGCCCATTGCATGGTCTCAATATCAATGAGACCTTCGACCTCTGCCACGCGAATATAGACCAAACCCAACTCGTCATCGACTTTGGAAACAATGCCTTCACTGGTTTCGCCCACTTTTAAATAAAATGGCAAACCTTTGGTTTTCAGATCATAGTTCAAATCCAAAGGGCCATATTCTTTAAATTTTCCATCGGGTAAAATAATTCTTTCGGCTGTTGCATCAGAGATCAGCTTGTTCCGAGCTTTCATCAGGAACTCTCCGACCTCTTTGGGTTCGGTGGTATTTCGTAAAGGTCCTCGGAAACCCTGGCGTTTGTCCACTTCCTTGAGGCCCAACACCAAAGAATCTTGGGCCGCGGTTTGTTTTTCAAGATCCAAACTTGTATAGATTCGCAGCCCGCTGTCGAGAACCGCATTTTCACCCAGTTGTGCAAACAATAGCTGACGAACGGTCTCTAAAAAAAACGGAGCCACTTCTTTGTAGTTCTGTCGCAAATAAACCTTAACTGGTTCAGCAATGGCTTTTTTTGCTTCATCCTTGCTGATAAAACCAACCTCAGCCATACGGTTCAAAACATAGACCTGCCGTTCTTTGGCGCGGACTGGATTTGAAACTGGGGAATAGGCTGTGGGTGCTTTTGGCAAGCCAGCCAGAATGGCCATCTCTTCGATCTTTAAATCCTTCACATTTTTGCGAAAATAAGTTTCCGCCGCCATGCCGACGCCATAGGCCCCTTGGCCAAAATAAATCTGATTCAAATAGAGATACAAAATGTCTTCTTTGGAAAGGTGATCCTCCATCTCGAGAGCCAAAAGGGCATCTTTCATTTTTCGAATGATGGTCCGCTCGTTTGAGAGCAACAAAGTTTTAGCCACCTGTTGAGTGATGGTGGATCCCCCTTGCACGGTGTGGCCTGCTTTGATGTTTGCCAACTGCGCTCGCAGAATGGCCATATAGTTCAGTCCCTTGTGCTGAAAAAAGGTATCATCTTCCGCAGCCAAGAATGCATTGACCAACCTTTTTGGAATATTTTTATAAGGAATCAATTGTCGACGTTCGCGAAAAAACTCGCCAATGCTTTTCCCATTACGATCAAAAACTTTGGAAACTAACAGAGGTTGATAGTCATCAAGAGTAATCATGGGTGGCAGAGTTGACTTTACATATTTATAAAGACCAAAGGCAGAACCAAGACCCGCTATCATCAGAATAACTGCAGCCAAAATCAATTTTTTCATTCCGATAGGTTAGCACAAAGAGATATCGACCACCCAAGCCATATCACCTGCGTCATCTATGGCTAAGGACCTTGGGTGGGGTCAGGCCCTTGGTCGAGGATCATCATTATGATTCTCAATCTGAGACAAAATCACGAGGGAATACTTAAACGGTCTCGATTTTGCTCCGATAGACAAGTGGGTACGGGGGAAAAATGAAGACACTTTCACTGTTTAAGAAGCTATCACTTGTCATGATTCTTTTCGCTATGGGCGCTCCAGCGTTTGGGCAAGATTTGTCTCCGGCGGCCTTAGCCACTGCTTTGACTAAGGCGCAGGAATATCAACAATCAGGATGTACGGGCACGCCTGAGGAACGGAAAGCCTGTCGGGATGAAATTTATAATAGGGCAAAAAAAGATAAAGAGGAGGCAGACTGTCTTGCCGCCCGTAAAAGTAAGAACGATGCAATTTCAAACTTTTTGTCAGCCTGTAAAGCTAAAGGTGCGATCTCGTCGTTAAGCTCTGGTAGCAGTTCAAAGTTAAAAAGCACTAAAGTTGATCCGACGGAAAGGTCGGTCAGCGAGTGTTCAAAAATAATGGATACCTGCCAGGAGAGCTTTGACGATGAACTCGACATTTCTGTGGGAGACGAGCCAGGAGAGTTGGATGGAGGTACGGATCCGATTTGTGTTGATATGACTAAAAGTGACCTCAATACAGAAAAACGAGAGGCAAAAAGAGATTCAGACGCAGCTGAAAAAGAAGTTCGAGAGGCAAAGAAGAAAATTTTGGACGACCAAAAGGCCTGCAAAAAAGAGGCTAAAGAACTCCAGGAAGCCATGCAAGAGCTTCTGGACGAAAAAAATGATGCTGACTCGAAAGCAAAAACAGAAGCTCGAGAGGCTGAGGCTGAAAAGAAAAGAAGTCTTGCTGAGCTTGATGCGGCAATGAGGAAGGCCCAAACTGACGGCGTTGCGCTCATCCAGAAAAAAACAGAACTTCAGCGACAGAAAATTAATACTATGGCGATGTACCGTGGTGAGTTGATCAAATGCCAAGTTGAATTGGACGAGCAGCAGGCAAAAATGCGATCGACAATGTCTCACATGGTCGGAAACGTTAGCAAAAGTCAGGCTCAGGATAGTAATATGAAAAAAAGACTCACTGAAATCTGGCAGACCTGTGCCCAGAAGGCATTGGATCAGAGAGTGACTTATCAGGAAGGTCTTACTGGGCAGATTGCCTTTATTGACCAGCAGATTGCGGATACGGACGCCGCAGTTAAAGCGGCCCAACAGCAACGGGATGATATGATTAGAATGGCAGCGGATGCTGAGAATCAGAGACAGAATGACCAGTACATGAAAATCAGCTCTTATGCTCAAAAATATAAGGCTATGATGGATCAAAAGAGTCAGGCAGATCAGGCCTGTCAGCAAGAAACTATGAGCAATGTAGAGGATTACAACGCCGCGAAGTCGAAAGCGACGAGAGCGAGCAATGACTTGGCCACCCTCAGTAAAACGAGAATAAGAGGTGGCAAACAAACATTTTCGGATGTTCAGGAGTTGTCAGAAAAAAAAGACGCTGCAGTTAAATATTACGACGAACTTAACTGTTCCCCATCCAAAAGTCAGAGTATGGGCAGCAGTTCAACATCAAGCGGGGCTAAATAACTTTTCCCATCTTGACGTATAGTATATACACGTATATACTATACGTCATGTTTATCGAAAAACTCATCCGTTCTTTTGAGAAATTCAAAGTTCCCTACACTTTGGTTGGGGGATATGCTGTGGCTCTGCATGGTCTGATGCGGTCGACGGTGGATGTTGATTTGTTGACTCGTTTGGATGAGCAGAACTTGGCTCGAGCGGAGCAAGCGCTTTTGGCATTGGGACTTCAGTCTAGGGTGCCGGTCACAGCCTCTGAAGTAGCTCGCTTTCGCAAGGAATACATCGAACGTCGAAATCTAATCGCATGGTCGTTTGTGAATCCAAAAAATCCCATGGAGATGGTGGATATTCTTCTGACCCATGATTTGCGGGACGTCTCGGTTATTCATAAAAAAATGCAGGACTTTAAAATCTCGATTATTTCGATTGATGACCTTATTATGATGAAAAAGGAAGCTGGTCGTCCTCAGGATCTGGAAGACATTCGTGGCCTGCGAGCTTTAAAAAAATGAAACATAAACCTGTCCGTAAGGGACTGCAGAAATTTTCGCCGGAATATATTGAACAGACTCGGGGGGCTACAACCGAGCAGATTCTCGAGTTTTTGGAGCAGATGCGTTTGCTGCAAGGGGCTCAGGACGTTGGAGCGTCTGACTCGGTGTTGATCAGCTTGCGCCTGGATCGTCAGGTCTTGGCAGCGCTCAAAGCGCGGGCAGCCGTCGAGAACACAAAGTATCAAACTTTGATCAAAAAATTGATTCGGGATTACCTCGGTGGTAGGTAATTGGGATGCAAAAAGGGCTTAACTCGGATGTCAGTGTTCGAGGGCAATCATTTCACGTGCAGACTGAGGACTGGGGCGATCAGAATCCGTTTTTGGTAAGTCGTATTTATCTCAATGGCGCGGTCATTAAGACTATCAAAACCAGCTACGAAGAGGCCTTCAGGCAGGGCTCTGTTCGGGATCTGAGTGCTCTGCAGGGCGCTCTGAAAAAACAGCATCATCGTATTCTCGATCAGCTTTTCGCTGGTGAGTTCACTCGGTAAATCTAGACTGGCAAAACGTCCGTCCTCGACCATGCATTCTGCGACAATGGGCCTTGAGGGTTTTAAAATAAACCCATGATTCAATTCTCTCATGTTTACAAGACCTATCCCGGCTCCGTTCATGCTTTGAAAAATATTGATCTAGAGATCGACAAAGGTGAATTTGTCTTTCTCACTGGTCACAGTGGTGCGGGCAAGACCACCTTGTTTAGAATGATCTCGGCTTTTGATAAGCCGACCTCTGGTCGCATTCATGTTGCTGGTTTTGATTTGACCAAGTTGGGAGGCAAAGAGCTGCCTTTTTTTCGCCGAAGAATTGGCGTTATCTTTCAAGACTTTAAGCTCTTAAAGGACCACACTCTGTTTGAAAATATCTCTTTGCCCTTGATGGTTCGTGGAGACCGCTCGGCAGTGATTCAACGTCGCGTGATGGAGGCCCTTGAGCATGTGGGTTTGGCTGACAAAGCTCATCAATTGCCCGAGTTTGTGTCGGGTGGAGAGCAGCAGAGAACGGCGATTGCGAGAGCATTGGTGCATCAGCCAGGTGTTTTGATTGCGGATGAGCCCACGGGAAATCTGGATCCCGAACTCAGCGAAGAGATCATGGATCTATTGGAAAAAGTCTGTGCCCAGGGAACGACCGTCTTCATCGCGACCCATGATCACGATCTGGTGAAACGAAGACAAAAGAGAACTCTGGAAATCGAAGATGGCATATTGGTGGGTGGTCGTAAATGAGTCATCATTCCCGCAATCGATGGGCATTGCGCTTTTCCACCTTGCTTATTTTGACGGCCAGTTTCTGCATCTTAAGTGGAGCTCTTTTGGTGGGGCAAAATCTGCAAAGAATTCTGACCCTGTGGGGAGAATCCTTTCAAATGTCGGTCTATCTTGCGGACAATGTTTCCACCTCGACGATTCAACAAATTAAAAACACCCTTCAGCAGAAAGACGAAATTGGAGACGTACAGTTCGTTTCCCAAGAACAGGCATTGGGTCAATTTCGGGAACAATTGGCCAGCTACGCTCCGGATCTTCTGACGGATCCAGATCTTGTGAAAATGATTCCGTCGAGCTTTCAAGTTTCATTGAATTCCAAAGTCCCCGCTGAAGATCAGTTGAATGTGATGCAAAAGGTGGCCGGTGATTTAACGAATCAATCGGGTGTAGACGAGGTCAGTTACGGACAAGACTGGGTTA
>PEZR01000023.1:1077-5500 GCA_002773975.1 Bdellovibrio sp. CG10_big_fil_rev_8_21_14_0_10_47_8 | reverse complement strand
ATCTGCAATCTTTGTGATCTCCAATTGCATTCGCAGCTCAATCTACCAAAGAAAAGAAGCGATTGAAGTGCTCGAACTGATTGGCGCGACCAAAACATATATTCGAAGGCCATTTTTGGTGGAAGGCATCGGCTTGTGTTTGGGCGGCGCTGCTGCTGGAATTTTCGTCACTTATGGCATTTATCTGTTAGCTTTAGAAACTCTGCGTTCTCAGTTGGCGTTTTTGCAAATCTCGCATCATGTTCATTTTATCACGGGCTTTGGAATCCTTGGTCTTTTGTCTTTGTCGGCGGCGCTGGGTTGGTTAGCCGCTACAGTTTGTCTGAAAACAGTCAATGATGGATGGGCCGCCAGCCGCCGAGTGAACCATGAGTCCTAGGATCTGGCCTGCTTTTGTCGGCATTGCTTTTTTGTTGCAGACTTGGACCGTTCAGGCTGATGTCGAAAAACTGGCTCGTGAATTTCAGTCGACAAAAAAATCCTTAGTCAGCACCGAGGTCCGGCAACGAAAAGTTTTGGGAACTCTTTTTGAAATCAATCGTAAAATGAAAAAAATCGTTTCTGAGAAAGGTTCTTTGGAACAACAGAAACTTGAGGTCCGGGGAAATGTTCAAGAGTTAGCGGCCAAAATCATTGAGCTCAATCAAAAAACAAAATTGCAAAAGTCCCAACTGCGTGGACGTCTGACGACGATCTATAAGTTGGGTGGGCAAGGTCTGGCGAGAATCCTGTTCTCGAGCACCAGCAGTTCTCAGTTGGAAAGAAACTTAAAAATCCTTGGAATCGTAGCAGGCCAAGATGTTGAACTGATCAAGGACTATTCTAAAACTCGAAAAGAGCTGGAAAAGAGAAAACAAAAGTTGTCTCTGCGCTGGGCTCATCTGCAAAAGCTGGAATCCAAAATTCAGAAACAAGAAAATTTGCTCACCAGCGAGAACGAGGCCAAACGACATCTTTTAGAACAGGTCAAAAAATCTCGCGAATTCGCGATGATGAAGTTAACCGACATTCGAAAGCAGACCAGAAATTTGGCCGAGGAAGAAGACTCGGGTTTGTTGGATCTCCTGTTTAAGCCCTCATTCTTTGAGCAAAAGGGCCGTCTGCCGACACCCGTCGATGGCAAAGTGGTTCAGGGCTTTAGTTTGATCAAAGACGAAGTGAACAATGTTGTTCTCAGCCACAAAGGTCAGCTTTATTCCACGCCGGCCCCGATGCCGGTGCGGGCCGTTTTTCCCGGGAAGGTGGCGTTCGAGGGTGAAATTTCTGGTTACGGGCAAACTCTGATTCTAGATCATGGTGACCACTATTACACGGTGTACGCCCATCTTCGTGAGGTCCAGGTCAAAGACGGCGAAGAGGTCGGTCCGGCGCAGATCATGGCGCGATCTGGATTCTCAGAAATCGGGGCGGGCCGTGGACTTTATTTTGAAATTCGACATTTTTCTGAACCGACGGATCCACGACAGTGGCTGAAAGGAAATCAATTATGAAAACACCAGGAAGAAAAATTATTTCGAGAGCCGCGCTGTTGGTCTGTGTGCTGGGGGTGAGTTTTGGCCTTGTCCGCACCGTCAATTGGGGTGTGCCAATGGCCTATGCTCAGGAGCGGTATACCGATCTGCAAATCTTCAGCAAGGTTTTGAACTTGGTGCAACAATATTACGTCGAACCCGTGGATACCAAAAAATTGATCTATGGGGCGATCAAAGGAATGCTTCGTGAGCTCGATCCCCACACCAATTTTATGCAACCAGAGCTTTTCAAAGACTTTGAGTCAGAAACAAGCGGCGAGTTTGGTGGACTTGGGATTGAGATCAGTGTTCAAAATGGAGTTCTTACCATTATTTCTCCGATCGAAGATACCCCGGCATGGGAGGCCGGAATCAAGCCTGGTGACCGAGTGGTGGCCGTCGACGGAACTTCGACAAAAGGACTCAGTTTGGTTGAGGCTTCGCAACTGATGCGGGGAAAAAAGGGCAGCAAAACGGTTCTCTCTATTGTTCGCGAAGGCGAAGATCAGCCTCGTGACATCTCCATCACTCGAGGCAATGTCAAAATCAGATCCGTTAAATACACCGACATGGATGATGGTTATGCCTATGTTAAAATCACAGGCTTTATCGAGAACACAGGAAAAGATCTTGAAAAAGTGCTGACTGATCACGAAAAGAAACACAAGGGTGTGAAGGGGCTAGTTCTTGATCTGCGCAGAAATCCGGGAGGCCTGTTGGATCAGGCTATTCGAGTGAGCGATCTTTTTGTCAGCGAAGGAAAAATTGTGAGCACGATTGGTCGTGATAAGAGCAAAGAAGAGATTGTTTATGCCAGTAAAAAAGCTCACTTTACGAATTTCCCATTGATTGTTCTGATGAATGAATACTCGGCCAGCGCCAGTGAAATTGTTGCCGGCGCATTGCAAGACAACAAGCGGGCCATCGTGATGGGGGAGAAGTCATTCGGAAAAGGATCTGTTCAGTCAGTGGTTAAGTTGGGCGATGGCTCCGGTCTTAAATTGACGGTAGCCAGGTACTACACGCCCAGTGGTCGCTCTATCCAGGCTGAGGGGATCACTCCTGACATCGAAGTTGAAGAGGTCGACGCCGACGCATTTGGAAAAGCGATCGTGAAGAACAAAGTCGCCCGAGAAAAAGATATGCAAGGCCATTTGCTCGGAGACAAAGAGAAAGCTGCGAAAAAAGCCGCGATCAAACAGAGCAAGACTTTTGACGCTTGGTGGAAGGACTCTGAAAGTAAGAAAGAAGATAAACTCAATCCTCGCGATAAACTTTTGGCCTCGGATTATCAGGTTTATCAGGCCTTTAATTATATTAAGGCTTGGAAATTGATGAAAGGAATCGGTCAATAATTTTATAGACCGACGTTGCTATTCCCCCAAAAAGGTCTTAGCGTTGATTCATGCAACGGGGGTCTAGCATGAGTTTATTCACAGTAAGAAATTTTCTATCTTGTTTAGTTTTTATCTTTTCTCTTCTGAGTGTTCATTCAGCCAAAGCTGTTGGTTTTGGCGCCGGTGATCAGTTCAGTGCCACTTTGCTTGTTGGCGACCTGATGGTTTATTGCCGATCTTTCGAAGGTTTTCAAGTGGCCCACTTTTCATGCCGGGGCGATCTGCTTGAGCCCACGAATCAAGATTATTTTTATGGTCCTCAGGGGCTAACGGCAGACAAAGTTTTTCTGACGGCAACCCGTGAAGACGGTTCTCAGAAAAACAAGTCCTCTAAATATGACAGCCAGAAAGGCCGTTCGAAAGATCGGTTCAACTTGTGGATATGGACCTTGTTGCAGAAGCCACTGCTCGACGACGGTCGAAATATGATTTCATACGAGTTTAAAAAGGGTAATCAGTCAGTGGCTCAGGGTCAATTGGTGGTGACTGTCTCTAGAATGCCTTCGAAACAATGTCCCAGTGGCAGTTATAATTCGGGAGTGAGCCAGGACTGTGAAAATCAAATCACTTCCTGCGACCGATATTTCGCGCAGAATAATTATTGTCAGTAATGGATCAGCCAGGAGCCAGGAAGGCGCTGATCCTTCTCACTCTGATTAATTACTTTAACTACATTGATCGCTTTATATTGGCAGCGGTCCTGGCTTCTATTAAAAAAGATCTTGGTCTCAGTGACTTTCAGGCGGGCCTCTTGGCAACCGCATTTATGATTCCCTATATGTTTACTGCTCCACTGTTTGGTTGGTTGGGCGATACCCGCAATCGAGCAAAGATTCTCAGTTTCGGCGCCGCTCTTTGGAGTCTCTCCACTTTTTTCACAGGCTTTGCCAAAAATTTCCAGGTGTTGATGAGTTCTCGTTTTTTCCTTGGTATTGGGGAATCGGCATTTACGACAACGGCAATTCCATTTCTATCCGACTTTTTTGCGCCCCAAAAGCGGGGCCGTATTCTTGCGATTTTTTCATCTGCGCTTCCAGTCGGCGCTGCCCTTGGATATATCTTGGGTGGAGTATTGGGGAGCACCGTCGGGTGGCGTATGGCCTTTTTCATCGTCGGGGTGCCCGGTTTGCTCATGGCCATTATTTTATGGAGGTTTCACGAGCCCATCCCCGGTCGACATCGTCCTGACTATTTGGCGGGAGAGGTGATGCGAGTATTGTCTCGTTCGAAACCCTTTGTTCTAGCGGTGCTCGGGTATTGTGCCTATACGTTCGTGGTTGGTGGCGTCGCTCACTGGATTCCCACCTATATTCAAAGATCCTTTGGAATTACAGAAATGCGAGCCAATGTTCTTTTCGGGGGAATTGCCGTTGGCAGCGGTTTGATCGGGACCTTGGCAGGAGGTTACCTCGGAGATTTCATGGATCGCAAAAGATCTGGAGGTCATCTCCGTATTTCATCGTACTCGATGTTGATGGCAGTCCCATTTTTTTGGTGGTGCTTGCAGGCAACTGA
>PEZR01000023.1:0-1041 GCA_002773975.1 Bdellovibrio sp. CG10_big_fil_rev_8_21_14_0_10_47_8 | reverse complement strand
TTTTCTCTCCACCAGTCCAATCAATGTTGCTTTGATTGAGTCAGTTCCTGGAAACTTTAGAACTTCTGCGATGGCTATTTCAATTTTTGCTAGCCATCTTTTGGGAGACGCGATCAGCTCGCCTCTGATTGGAAAGTATTCAGATATGACAGGATCTCTAAAGGCTGGAATCCTGCTCTGTACGCCCGTGATTCTGTTGTCATGGGTGTTTTGGTGGTTAGGCTACCGTTTACAAAGATCAGCGAAGAGCCCTCTTTAAGAGAGGGCTTCTTTAATCTTATCTTTGGCCACTTCAGTGACCTTGGCTGATGAAAGCAGAAATTTAACTACTTTGTCTTCTGTAATAGTGTAGGTCAGGCGGTTCATTTGCTCGGGTCGAGAATAGAACTCTTTGATTCGTGCGATTTCAATGCCCGTCTGTTTAGCATATTCTTCGAACTTGGCTTCAAGATCTTCTTCCCTCCAATTGAGATCTTTTTCTTTGGCAATGGTGTCAATCAGGAATCCAGATTGAATCATTTCTCGAGCTGAAGATTCAAAATCTTTATCCCATTTCTGGGTATAAGTTTCAAATTCCTCGGGTGACATTCCCTGTTCAGACATTCTCTTTTTTGTATCTTCAACTAGATTCTGTTTTTGTTCCTTCAGTAACGACAGTGGAACTTCAACAGGGTTCAAGGACACAAGTTTTTTCAAAAGCCGATTCTTAAGATCGGTTTCGATTCGTTTTACTTCTGATTGTTCAAGGTCTTCCTGAATAGTTTTTTTCAAGGACTCAAGAGTGTGAGCAGCTTCGCCCTGGTTGGGAATCGAGGCCCCCATCATCTGGGCTACAAATTCGTCACTCAAATCTGGCAACTTTTTATTTTTGAGACCGGTGAGTGTGACATTGAAGTCCACTGGTTTCCCAGCGAGCTCCGCGGAATGATAAGGGTCTGGAAATTTCAAATGGATGACTTTTTTATCGCCCACTTTCATGCCAACAACATTTTCCTCAAAGCCTTCGATGAACTGTTTTGCGCCCAGCTCAAGGTGATGAGA
>PEZR01000040.1 GCA_002773975.1 Bdellovibrio sp. CG10_big_fil_rev_8_21_14_0_10_47_8 | reverse complement strand
CCGGTGAAAAACAGGATATATCTTTGATTCCCGTACAGACGGGAACGCCGTCGTACTGGGCTCTGACTCCTCCAGATTCTGACTTCGAATGGAACTTGGTCAGGGCGCTGTATCAACAGGCTGATTTTCCAGCGACGGAGAACCCAGACTTTCGTGATGCAATTTCCAAATTATCCGAGATTAATTTGCTGGTGATTGATCAAATCCTAGCCCTTCAGCGAGGAGTTGATCTCAAAAAACTAGCCCCGATCATTGATCGAGGTGAAGAAATCATTCAGACAATTGGAAAACTTGTTCCAACCATCGCACCCCTGATACGATGGTACCAGACTGAAAAAATTCGACTGGAGCCAGCACCCCAAGAGGTTTTGGTTCAGAAAAGTCGAGAGATTCACGAGTTGCTGCAAAAAGTGATTGATCTGTATCAGGAATCCTTCGGCCATCAGTCAGCGGTCATAGAATGCGTGGACAAGAAATTGTCGAAACCATCGGAGGGTTTATGAATCGAACGGTGTTTCTAAAAAAGGACTTGGTCGAAAAGTTCGGAGATCAAGTGACGGTATCCCAGGTATTTTCAGGAATCGAGAATGACTTCCGATCGATAGACGAAGTGGTCTGTCAGTTTAAACTCAACAACATGGCTCTGGACGAGGGTGGAGAGATGAGACTTTCCAAATCGTTGGTGACAGAGATTGAAACTCTGGAAGTTCTCAGTCAGAAGCCATCTCAGATTTTGAGCGAAATTGTCATCAATTGGATGACGAAGATCCCAATGATGATTGAGCAGACTGATAATTTGTCATCGAATATCCGCTTTCAAGGCATTGAGGGTCATCTAAAGACACTGGTGACTTTGATTGATGATTGTCAGCTCTTGATCGACAGTATCTTGTCTATTGACTCGGCCTTTCAACAGGTGCCTTTCGTTCAGTCTCAAGACTGGAAAAAGGGGCAAAGTCAAATGGCTGATGGAGTTGGAGAGGCCTTGGATGCATTTCAAAAAAAGGATTTCACCCGACTGGCAGATGTTCTAGAGTATGACTTGGGTCACTTTCTGCAGAGCTGGTTCGAGATTCTATCTCGGTTGCAGGCCAGCTTGAAGGACAGTTAAAGCTAGAGTTCGGACGAGACAAGACTCGATCAAATTTTGCCTGAGACCCGGAAAAGGAAACGATGTCTTTACCGAAAGTCCTCTGTTTTGGATCCCAACGGTTAAAAAACGAATGGAAGCCCTCATCCCATTTGATGAAGGCGGCAGAGTTCCAGCTGTCTGAGGCCCAACAAGAAGAGGAGATGGCCGTAGCTCTGGGGTTTGCAGAAGGTCCCGATGTTGCGGGGGCGATTGAAGCTCTGGAGCGCCTGGAGCAAAAACATCCCTTAACAGTTCGCCTATTGGTGGTTCAAGAGTTGGATAAGGAAATTTTCCAACAGGCCGTCAATCAAGCTCATATTTATCGGTGTCTAAGCTGGTTGGATTTTCAGAAAAATTCCACCGAAGTCTTGAATGAAGCTTTGCAGAAGTATCAACAGCTGGAGGCAAGGGCCAGTTTGATGAAAGAGTCTACGCGGCAATTTCGTGAGCTAGAGGCCTTAAATAGCAGTCTCGAGAAAATTGTTCTCGAACGAACTCAGCACATTGAAATATCAAAGGTCGAAGAGGACGAAAAGCTCAATAAGGTTCGCAGTCTTATCCGGTTGATTAAAGATCTTGCCCAGACGAGTTCTTTTGAAGACTTGTTGCAGTTGATTCGAAAGGAATTTCGGAAGTTTCATAAAGTGGGTGACCCGATTCTAGTTTATCAGTCCAATCCTTACCGAGTGGATTTAATCTCATTTCAATCAGGACAAATCCTTTTTACGTCGGTGCAGGGGGTATTTCCTTTTTCAGCGGATATCGATATTCATGGTAAAGACTTGGCAAAAACCCTGGCCAATCATTTTGGTCGGCCATTTGTGAAGACCATGTTGATCCCCTTGGAGCCTCGTTTGATGAGGGGGGCCGTTTTTGCGGGAGCTCAGGCCTGTGTTTGTTTTGAAATGAATCTTCCCGATGCGGAGATTGAAGGGTTGTTGGATTTTGTCAGAGAGAGAGTGCAGCCTCTGGCGACGACTGTGGATCGGCTTCTTTTGGAAAATGAGCTGGTGCAGTTTTCCTATCGATGGGAAAGAACCTTTGACGGATTTCGAGACCCGATCGCCATCATTGACGTCGACAACGAAGTCCTGCGGGCGAATAAAAAGTTTGCTGAAAAAGTTTATCGAAAAAAGTGCTATGAAAGTTTTGCCGGACGGCAAACACCCTGTGAGGGTTGCCCCATTTTCGAGGCAATGAATAGTGGCGAACCAAGGAGTGGGCAGGTCAAAGTGGAAAATCGGGTCTACGAGGTTCACTCCTATCCGATTCTCTTGGACCGAACTGGAACTGTGACGAATGTGGTTAACCAGTACGTGGATATTACTCAGGCCAGAGATCTATATTTGAGGCTTTTACAGAGTGAAAAGCTCGAGGCGATGGGGCTTTTGGCGGGCAATATTGCGCATGAACTGAACAACCCCCTGACGGGACTACGCTCTTTGACACAAGTGTTGCTGACTCAAGTGCCAGAGGGCTCCACAGTATCTGCTGATTTGATGGAGATCGAGAAGGCGACTGAGAGGTCACAGAAGATCATTAAAAATCTGTTGGAGTTTTCTCAAGGGGGCACTCAGGCGCGCAAAATAACAAGTCTCGACCAGATTGTGATGAAGACAATTCCTATGCTTAAGACGGTGATGAGATTTCATCGGCAAGATATTCTTCTGCAGGCGCCGGATGCTCTGATCGAGGTGGAGCCTCATTTGATTCAGCAGGTGGTTTTCAATTTGGTCAACAATGCCTGCCAGGCCATGAAAGAACCTGGAGTTTTAAAAATTGAAACTCATCATGATGCCCAACGACACCGGGTCACCTTAGTTGTAGAAGATACCGGGAGTGGAATTCCAGCAGAGATTCAGGAGAAAATTTTCGAGCCTTTTTTTACGACAAAAAAAGAAGGCATTGGGACAGGACTTGGTTTGAGTTTAGCAAAAAAAATTGTTGAAAATGACGGGGGAGATATTCGTTTGAAATCTGAAATAGGCCGTGGATCTCGTTTTGAAGTGGCTTTTCCCTTGGCGGAGAGGTCATGAATCGGAAGGTTTTAATTGTGGATGATGAGCCCTTGGTTCGACGCTCTTTGCGCCGTGCTTTGGAGACCAATTCTTTTCAGGTCATCGAAGCTGAGGATGGTCGGGTCGGATTGGATTTGTGGAAGAAGGAAAGCCCCGATATTGTTTTTTTGGATGTCTTGATGCCGGGCTTAACGGGACCTCAGGTTCTCAGCGAGATTGATGCATCTTTGCGTCAAACCAGCAAAGTGATTCTGATCTCTGCTTATACCGGAGAATACAACTTAGATTCCGCCAAAAGTCTGGGTGCGGATCATTTTATCTCAAAACCTTTTGAAGACATTTTTGCCATTGTGAAGCTGGTTTCCGAGATGGTAAGTTAGGGGAGTTATGCAAGACTCCTCAGATTCAGGCACCGTAAAAAAAGTGGCACCTTACCCATTCTCTGTTGTCATCACTGACAAAAATGGAGGTGCGCCATTAAGAGGCCAGGTCGTTAAGCTCACTGACTTTGGATTTTTGATGAAGGTAGAAGCTCTTCATTTTTATCAGGTGGGACAGAACTACCATGTTGAGTTCTCAATTCCAGTGATGCATATGGATGTGCTGGCCGATGTGAAGGTCATGAAAACTTATGACGCTTTTGAAGCTGTTTCGAAAGTTGAAAAGGCCAAACTTTATACGGTAGAAATGCATTTCTTGAATTTGCCCACGGATAAGAAGCAGGGAATTTTACAGTTCCTGCAAAAAATTGGGCAAAAGAACTCATAGAAAAATACTTAGAGGCTTCATGCGAATTATTTCTGGAAAATACAAAGGACACCATTTGGCCTCTTTTCAGGCGGATCATATTCGTCCCACCACGGATCGGGTGAAAGAAACTCTGTTCAATAAAATTCAGGGGTGGGTTGAGGGGGCTCGCGTTTTGGATCTGTTCTCTGGCACGGGAAATCTGGGGCTGGAGGCTCTGTCCCGAGGTGCTCGGGAAGTGGTTTTTGTCGAAAAGAGTAAAAAGTCTATTTCAATTTTAGAAAAGAATTTGGACAAGTTGGGCGTCGATGAACCCTATAGCATTGTGCAAAAGGATGTGTTGGCTTTTCTGCGTAACTACACCGGAGAAGCTTTTGATCTGATTTTTGCAGATCCTCCCTTTACCGAAGAGATGGCCCACGATGTCATGCTGGCTGCGGATGGTTCTGCTGTTTTTCAAGCGGAAACTTTGATGATGATCGAATCTGGGCGTCGAGAAAAAATAATGGAGGACTATCCATCCCTCAGTCGTTATGATGTGCGGGAGTTTGGGGATAAGTTTCTTTCCTTTTATAAAAAGAAGTAGAGTCTGATGAAAACAGCCATTTATCCAGGAAGCTTTGATCCGATCACCGTGGGTCATGTGGATATTATCGAGCGCATTTCAAAAATCTTTGATCATGTGATTGTGCTGATCTCGGAAACTCCTCATAAGTCTTATTTGTTTTCCAGCCCGGAAAGAAAGAATTTGATCGAAGAGTCTTTGCGGCATTTAAAAAATGTTTCCGTCGATATTCACGAAGGCCTGACGGTGGATTACATCAAAAAAAATCGCGCCCAGGTGATTGTTCGAGGTCTGCGGGCCGTGGTTGATTTTGAATATGAAATGACGATGGCGAACATCAATAAAAAATTGGACCCTGAACTTGAAACCTTATTGGTTTTTGCGAGCCCAGAAACTTACTATGTTTCTTCCAGAGGGGTAAAGGAAGTGGCTCGTTACAATGGTTCTTTAGAGGGCCTCGTTCCCGATGTGGTAAAAAAATCACTGATGAAAAAAATGAAGTGATGGATCTGAAAAAGAAGGAGCCCCCGGTGTTGTCAAAAAAAGCTCAACTACTGAAACCATCCCCGACGCTGGCGATGGCGAACAAAGCCAGAGAACTTCAAGCGCAGGGACACCCGGTGATTTCATTGACCGTGGGAGAGCCAGATTGGCCCAGCTTTCGGGTCGCCAATCAAGCGGCGATGGAGGCGATTGAACAGGGATTTACCAAGTACACGGCGGCAGCAGGAATCCCAGAACTTCGAGCAGCCATTGCCAAGGTGACCTCGGACGAAGTGGGTGTTTCGTACACAGCAGCGCAAACGGCGGTAGCGCCGGGCGCAAAGTTTGTGATCTATGCGTTGCTTCAGATGCTGATCAATCCAGGGGATGAGGTCTTGATCCCGACTCCGTATTGGGTCAGTTATCCGACGATGGCCGAGTTGGCCGAAGCAAAAGTTCGTTTTATTGAGTGTGGCGAGTCCGAAAACTTTAAACTCACTGCTGAAAAGTTAAAGAATGCATTGACAGAAAAATCCAGAGTTTTAATTTTGTGCAGCCCAAGCAATCCAACCGGGCTGTCGTACTCGGTGACGGAGCTCAAGGCTTTGGCGGATGTCATTGCTCAGCATCCCCAGTTGGTGGTGATCTCGGATGATATTTATAACAAGCTGGTTTTTCAGTCTTCAAAGGATCTTTTGCAAAACGCCGAGGGTTTAAAGAGGGCACCGCAGTTGTTGAACGTGGCGCCGCAGTTGAAAAACCAGGTCGTGATCGTCAACGGAGCTTCAAAGTCTTATTCGATGACGGGTTGGCGCGTGGGATGGGCTTTGGGGCCGGAGCCGCTGATCAAGGTCTTGGCCGATTTTCTGAGCCAGTCGACGTCGAATGTGACGAGCATTTCACAAAAAGCAACACTGGCTGCTTTACAAAAGGGTGGGCCAGAACTGAAAGAGGCCGTTGCGAAACTGGAAGCCAAAAAAAATCGCATGCTTGAACTTTTTCAAAAAAATCTCAACCTGATCAAAGTCACGCCCCCAGATGGAGCATTCTATTTTTGGCTCAAGGTCGACTCGTGTTTCAATCGATCGATGGACCACCAGGGACAAAAAATCGTTCTCAAAAATTCCATCGATGTGGCAAAAATATGGTTGGAAAAATACTTTGTCGCGGTCGTCCCAGGAATTGAGTTCGGTAGCGAGGGCTATATCCGAATGTCGATCGCCGCATCAGACAAAGACCTCGATGAAGCCTATCATCGTCTAAAAAAATTCGAATCCGAACTCCAGTAAGCCCCCCTAAATCCCCCACCAAAGTTAACACTCAGTTAATAAGTGACTTCCCTTTTTTGGTAGCAATTCCGCGTCAAGTGCTGGCAAGAAGGAACTTATTTCCAAAACCACAGAGTTTGATAAATCTTTGGTCTAGAACAAGGGTCTAGCCAGCGGCAGGTTCTGGTCCTTTGAGGGCAAAAACCGATAAACTAAAATGGTCAGCGCATCATTGGTTGGATGTGCGCCATTGGAGAACCAGGAGGGTTCGGTGAGTTTTTGGGTTTTATTGCAAGTCTTCACAAGTCTTGTGCTTTTTGCGGCGGTGGGATTTATTTGGGTGCGTTTGAATCGGCCTGCGAAGGATGACCCCAGGCTTAGTCGTGGTTTGCAGCTCTTGCAAAGTAAAATTTCTGTGTTGGAGGATCTTAGCGATCGCACCGACACTCAGGTGACCCAGCTAACGGCGCTGATTGAACAAAAAGGTCGCGACATTCAAAACTTGATTTTCCAATCTGAAAAACAATTGCAAAAGATCGAAGCCTCGATGGGAAAAAGTATGGAGGTCGCCAAGATTTTCCAAGACAAGATTCCCCATCAAGAGATCATTGAACGACAGAATACAGTGAAGTACGTGAAGGCAGCAAAGATGGCCCATGCAGGAGCCAGTGTTGACGAGATTGCGGGACAGGTAGACTTATCTCGCGGAGAAATTGAATTCATTGCCAAAATCAATCGCGATCAATTGCAATTTTCCGAAGAAGCTTTGCCTCAATGGGCGATGGAGATTGATACTCAATCTGACACAGGGGCCTCTGTCGCGCCCCAGGCGGAGGAGCCAAAGGAAGATCTGCAAACCCTGATGCACTCGGTGCTCTCGAGACAGAAAGCTTCATTGAATGAAAGAGAAGAAGTGGCAGAGCCGATTCGCCCAGCCTCGGTCAAGGAGTCCCCGAAGAGGGCTTTGGCCGATTTAGGAAATCAGTTTCGCCAAGGTTTAAAAAATCCATCGGAGTTGGTACAAAAACCAGCTCCTAGAGTTATTCAACAACAACAGCAAGTCCGAAGATCCTCGATTCAATCTGATGTGGTTAAAAAAGTGGTGTTTCCAAAAATTGAGGTCAATGGCAATTTGGGGTGACCCATGCAGTCGACTTTACAGTCTCTGAATAAGGGACAAAAAATCACGGTGACCGTGGTTGAAATTCAAAACGAACGTCAAATCCTGGTGTCCTACCGAGGAGAACTTTTGCGAGTCAGAAATCACTCGGCCCAAAGGTTCCAAGTGGGCGAAAAAATCATCCTCGTCGTTACCCACGTGAAACCCGTCGAGTTTTCACTGGCCGGCGAAGGTCGCCTTTTCTCGAGAGTTATTTAGCCCTTCCCATAGGCAGCCCCTGGCGTCGCTGTCGAAAATGTTTACACCCATGTGGCCCGCATATTGATTCCTATAAAGACAACACATGCAGCAAGGACCTCAGAGCCATTTCATGAAGTCTGAGGCCCTTATTTTGTCGATAGTATGAACAGGTGGCGGCGTATTTTGCCGATGAACAAATCCTGTCGCCATTGAAAAAAGGAGAGAGATGTTTCGTCAGATTCAACAAACTGTCATTTTTTCCATTCTCTGCACTCTCACCCCGAACGCTCACGGAGTGCTCAAGGAAGCAGACCTTGAGAAAATCCAGTACGATGCCAATCAATCATTTCCGGGATACATCATACCCAACGAAGCAAGCTACTTTAATTTTGAGGCCGTCAATCGTGGAAAAAAGGGAGTGCTTATTTCCTTGGGTACATTCCGAGCACTGGTTGCTGCTTCTTACGGAAACTTTAATGAGGTCATCTTAGCGGATCTTGATCAGAGTGTGGTTGATTTCAATAAAAAACAAATCGAGTACCTTCAAAGCAGCGAGACCGTGGTTGAATTTTTGGCGAAAGTCGGCCAGCGACCCTATAGCAAGAAAGAGATTGAGGGAGCTTTGAACGGAGATGCTGGTCTGATCAAAGGATTTCAGCAAGAATCACAAACCAGTCGATCCATTGGTTTTCGTTATCTAGCAAGTCTTATTGAGTTTGCTCAAACTGATCCCAGTCACAGTTTTTTAAAAGACCCTGCAGCCTATCAAAAATTGAGACAGTTGGCGCTGAATGGAAAAATTCATTCGATGGCAGCGGATCTGACCAGTGAAAGAACCTATCTTGAGCTGGCGCAACTGATTCGAGCGGACAAAAACGAAGTCTCGGTCATCGATGTCTCCAATGCTCCGGACTACATCATTGAAAATCAAAAAATGGATTTGTACCTTCGAAATCTACAGGCACTTCCGCTGGCTAAAAATGCCATTGTGAACTTTACGACGATTCATGGCGCAAACAAAAAAGATATCTTCAATGTCGATAGCCAATGGACTTACGTCAGTGTGCCCGCGAAGCAGTACATCGAAGCGGCTCAGTCCGAACCATGGAACGAGATCCAGGATTTTCAGCGTTTTCTGCGGGACCCGTCAATCACCATGCCCTCGGTGGTTCGATGCAAATCTGTGTTGTTGTAGTTGCCTGGCAAACTGTCCATGTAAAAAGACTCAATTATTTAAATGGAACCAAATAGGTCCTTAGTTGCACGACCTGATCAAAAGTTCGAGAGATTCTTGCGCCTGTTGAGGGGAAATCAGTCCAAAAAGCTTTTCACTCATCCGAACATTTCGGCCCAGAAAATTAAGCGAAGACAAATAAAAGCACCGTTCGTGTCATAAGCGGGGCATTGAGCCCGATAGCGCAGGCCCCGCCCAGCGCCGTATACTTCCCATGATTGCAGAGGCACCACCACCGGAATTTCCATGGCAGACACAGTCCATTTTGCGGTCTTGACATAGTACTCATTTACGAGTACTTTTGGTAAATGAAAACCTGGCTTGTCCTACTAGTGTCAGAAGCTGAAGAAGAGCTGGGGGAGGCCCCGTTATCTATTCAACGGAAATTTGATCAGTGGGTTTTGCTTGTTCAAGGTTATGGGCCTTGGTTGAAAGGCGGATGGAGAACAGAGGCCCTTCGGGGAGTCCTCAAGGGTTTTTACTCTGTTCGTCTAAATCAGAAATGGCGGGCCATTTTTGAAATTCGGCCCGAGAGAAATATTGTGGTGATTCGGATCGTGGCCCATGACTATAAAAGTGTTCGTCGGAGGTAAAGTGGACTTTGGAAAACTCTTTGAGGAAGCTTTAAAAAAAGCTGGGGTTGCTCTGCAACCTGGCGATGAATTGAAGTTGAAAGTGAAAAAAAAGGGAAAGCAACTTGAATTTGTTGTTATTAAACCTAAGTACACTTCCTTTGCGGATGAGATTCTCAAACGCTCCAATAAGTTGGCGTCTCCGGCAAAGGTTTATAAACCAAACATTTCAACTGGAGCGAGAATTCGTCATTTTCGAAAAGAGGCGGGTCTGTCCTTGAGCGCTCTCGCTCTACGGACGGGAATCAGCAAGGGAAGTCTGGGCTCCATTGAAAATGAAAGCAGGCCAGCCGGCTTAAGTATTCTTAAACGGATAGCTGAAGCATTGGAAATCGACGTTTCAATATTGGTAGATTAGACTTTTTTCGCCACGTTCTTGTTGATGGAATACATCAGAACCCATCAGAACTATGGTGACTAAGGTTGTGAGCTTTGCTTTGGGAAGTTTAAACCCCCCGCTCCAGGTCATGCCCTCGGTGGTTCGATGCAAATCAGTGTTGTTGTGATGGCAATTAGCCTTGTTTGAGCTTGAACTGGAACTTTTTGCTTGTCCATTGACTAGGCCCCTTGTAACTATCGCTGTGTAGAGGGGTGTTTTTTGTCACAAAATCCAAAGGATCTTCGCAAGCCTAAATATGGCAAACTTGAAATTGCCAATCAGATGTACAAAGACGCCTGGCTCGTTAAGCGCACGCTGTTTCAAAGAAAATTTCCACAACTTTCCTCGCAAGAGCTGGATAAAAAAACAGCTGAATACTTTTCTCAACTCAAGGAAAACTGATGTTAGGTCCAATTGAAGTTCTCAAAGATGTTGTGGCCAAGATGGATCAGTTGCAGATCAAATACTTTCTGGTGGGGTCTTTGGCATCGATGTATTATGGGCGCCCTCGCTTCACGAATGATATTGATTTGGTGGTCCAGATTGGTGTGGCTCAAATCAAGGACTTCGCCAACACTTTTGATTTTCCAAGTTATTACTGTCCCCCATTTGAAGTCATTCAAGACGAAGTTTTGCGGAGGGGATCCTTCAATCTGATTCATCAAGATTCGGGAATCAAGATTGATATTGTTTTGAATAAAAATTCAGAAATTTCCAAATCAGAGATCGGTCGCCGAAAAAAGGTGGAGATCATTCCAGGCTTTGAGGCCTTTATTGCTTCGCCGGAGGATGTGATTCTAAAAAAACTAGAGTTTTATAAAGAAGGCCAGTCAGAAAAGCATCTCACTGACGTTAGAGAAATTGTTAGTTCTATAGATCTTGATCGAAGCTATCTCGACTCATGGACGCACAAACTCGATCTAAAAAGCGAGTGGCTCAAGGCGCAGGAATAGTTTTCAGGTCAGAAGGCGCAATCATTTAAAGGGAACCAAATAGGTCCCCAGTAGCACGACCTGGTCTGCCTCGGTTTCTTCTTGCAGCCAGCCGATGATTTCAGCAACAAATTGATTAGGACCGCATCCGGTATCTGATGCCGCGCCCAGCGCCTTCTTTTTCAAGATGGCCATCGGCCACCAAGTTCTTGAAATGCACTTTCACTGTATTGCGGTTGGCCCCAGTGGCCGCCACAGCCTCGCCGATGGAGGTCGGGCCACGACCTTTGATGAATTCAATGATCCGCAAAGATAAGGGCGGCATTTTGGTTGCTGCCAATTCGTCTTTCATCTTGGCTTCGAGCGCGACCTTTTGTTTCTGCATGGACTTGAGAAAGAACTCCAACCACTCGGTCACTCCACCCGGTTTCAATTTTGATTTCGTCAAAGTCTTAGCGTTGATCTCTTCAAGCTCTGCCTGTCCACGACGTAGAGCTAGGTAGTAGGAGTCTTTGTTCTCTTCAATGACTCTCTCGAAAGAACTATAGGGCACGTAGCTATATCCCAGCTGCAATAGCAGCAAGGTTGTGAGCCCACGTGATAGGCGGCCATTGCCGTCCTGGAATGGATGGATGTGTAGAAACACGACTACGAATACAGCGACGATAAGAAGTGGGTGCAATTCCTTGCGTTTTATTTGCGTGTTGGTCCATTCGATAAGGTCTGTCATCAAGGCGGGAGTATCAAACGGTGCTGCTGTGTGGAAGATCACGCCTTTGCTTTTGCCGTCCGGCCCGAAAGCCTCTACGCTGTTGGCGAACTTTTTGTAGTCCCCACGGTGGCGGTCGTCTTTGGCGCTGTATTTAAGGAGCACGCTATGGAGCTGCTGGATATGATTTTCGGTCAAAGGAATTTCTTTGTAGCCGGCAAAGATCATTTCCATCAGTTCCGCGTAGCCTGCGACCTCTTGTTCGTCGCGTGATTTGAATGAGTAGGTTTTCACTCCACGAAGTAAAGCTTCGACTTCTGAGTTGGTTAGTTTCACGCCTTCGATACGGGTGCTAGATCCAACGGATTCAATGGTGGCCACCTGGCGGAGCGCGGCCAACCTATTAGGTGCAAGAGCCTGGGTGGCGGCCCATCGGCCTTTGAATTCATCGATCTCGCCGATAAGGCTCACGATCTCTTTGGTGAGTTGGTCTATTTTAGGAGGTCTCATACACCCAATAATATACCCAATAATACCCATAAA
>PEZR01000006.1:1580-12076 GCA_002773975.1 Bdellovibrio sp. CG10_big_fil_rev_8_21_14_0_10_47_8 | reverse complement strand
GTCTACGGCAGCGATGCTTGTTTGATGGCGATGGCGGAAGTGGCTGCGGAGATGAAAGACTCTGTCGAGATGTTTGTGGGTTCTCAAGAAGTTGAGCCGGGCCAAGGCTGGCCGTACAGCACGTGGATGCGCAGATGGGCTTCAAACCCCACGGCGACTGCGGCGGAGGTCTCTACTTATCTGACAGAAGAATTCACCAAATCCTACGATGGTGGAATCTACGGTCATAGTGACGTGACCTTTTCGGCAATGGACCTGACTCAGTTCCCGGCCTTTTTCTCAGCGTTGAAGGATTTGAATGCCTCTTTGGCAAATCTTTCTCCGAGCGACATGAGAGCCACCAAATCGTTGGCGGATGCAACACAAGAGTTCTATCTGTCTGATTACAAAGACATCTTTGATTTTGTGGACCGTCTTCAGAGCAGCAAAGTGGGCATTCAGTCGTCCATTTTGAGCAATCTAAAAGATGCAGTTCAAAAAATGGTGATCTCTGTTGAATCGACAGACTCATATGCCAACTCTCATGGGATTTCTGTTTGGTTGCCCACCGATGTTGGCACCCTGAATCGCCATAAAACGCGTTATTCGAATCTGGAATTAAATAAACAAACCAAGTGGTTGGACTTTCTGACCCTGGTGAATAGATAGGCCCTGAAAGCCTGATTTCAAGCCTTTCTCGAGACGGAGCCCCCAGTGGCTCCGTTCTCATTTTTGCGCGGCATTATAATTCTCACAGGATCGAAAAAGCTCCTTTGACTTTGCTGCAGGCTACCCTCTAAATAGTCCTTCATCTCGGTTTTTAAGCCATCAATATGACAGGATTTTCTGTCTTGGATTTGGCAAAAATGGAGAAATTTTTTGGGTCTTTGAAATGGTTGTTGATCAGCGTGAGCTCTGGACAAGTTTCACCTTATTGGCAGCGATCGAGAGGATTCAGCAGGAGGTACATGTTTGTATATGAGTAAATCCCTAAATAAAGCTCAGCTTGAGAAACAAAAGGTCTTGGCTTTCCTAGATCAGGCTGACAAAGAAGTTTCGGCGAACCCGGGACTTTATAACGAAAAAGCCACAGGTGATTTTGAAAAGCTCTTTGAACAGTCCATGAAAGAGCAAGATTTCAAAGTTGGAGATGTTGTCAGCGGAAAAGTCGTCGAAGTCCAAACCGACTATGTCCTTGTCGACATTAATTACAAATCGGAAGGTCTTATCCCGATTGATGAATTTCGTCTTGTTGATGGCGTTCGCGCAGTGAAAGCCGGAGACCAAGTCGAAGTTTTGATCGACCGTATTGAAAATGAAAACGGCATGATCGGTCTCAGCAAAAACAAAGCAGATATGATGAGAGCTTGGACAGATATTTCCAAAGCTGCTGAGAACGAAGAAGTGATCGAAGGAACCGTGGTTGCCAAAGTCAAAGGCGGATTGAGCGTTGATATTGGTGTAAATGCATTCTTGCCCGGATCTCAGATTGATCTTCGTCCCGTTCGTAATATGGACGTTTACATTGGCAAAACTTATAAATTCAAAGTTATTAAATTCAATAAAAAGCGTGGCAATATCGTACTGTCCCGCAGAGCTTTGTTGGAAGAAGAGCGCGAGTCTCTGAGATCACAAACTCTGGATCAAATCAAAGAAGGATCTGTAGTTGCTGGTGTGGTTAAAAACATCACTGATTACGGTGCATTTATCGATTTGGGTGGCATGGACGGATTGCTCCACATCACAGACATGAGCTGGGGACGGGTGAAACATCCTTCCGAGATCTTGAATGTGGGTGACGAAATTCAAGTCAAAGTTTTGAAATACGACAATGAAAAAGAGCGTGTTTCCTTGGGCATGAAACAACTGCATCCGGATCCTTGGGAATCTGTAAAAGCAGGATACCCCGTGGGTGCGAAACTCAAAGGTAAAGTTGTTTCTTTGGCTGAGTACGGAGCTTTCCTTGAAATCGGTGATGGTGTTGAAGGTTTGATCCACGTTTCAGAAATGAGCTGGACTAAACGAGTCAAACATCCGTCTCAAATTTTGAACGTTGGCGACGAAGTTGAAGTTCAAGTTCTTGAAGTAGATCCTGAAACTCGACGTATTTCTTTGGGCATGAAACAGCTTCAACAAAATCCTTGGGTTGAGTTGAAAGAGTCTTATGCTCCAGGAACGATCATCGAAGGCGAAGTGAAATCAATCACTGACTTCGGTATTTTCGTGGGCGTTGAAGATGGAATCGACGGACTTGTTCACATCTCTGACTTCTCTTGGACAAAACGAGTCAATCACCCGAGCGAAATGTTCGCTAAAGGACAAAAAGTTCGCGCGGTTGTTTTGGGCGTTGATATCGAGAATGAAAGATTCTCTTTGGGTCTGAAGCAGCTTGAAGGTGATCCTTGGGCCAATATCGAAAGCAAATACACAGTGGGCACTCAACACGACGTTAAAGTTGTGAAGACAGCTGACTTTGGTGTTTTCGTTGAGCTTGAGAGCGACATCGAAGGTCTGATCCATATTTCTGAATTGACCACAGAGCGAATCAACAAACCCGAAGACTTTGTTAAATTCGGCGACACTTTGAAAGCGGAAGTCATTTCCATCGACAAAGATGCTCGTAAAATTGGTTTGTCTTCAAAACTTGTGAAACTCAGAGAGTCCAAAGCAGATGTTGAGGACTATGTGAAGAAGGCAACTTCCACATCGAAATCAACCTTGGGTGACTTGTTTGCAGATCAACTGAAAACGGCTCCTCCTAAAAAGACCGAATAGGCTTTTTTGGCAATATTCTTCAAAATGAAAACCCTGGGAGAGATCCTGGGGTTTTTTTTTGTTCTACAATCAGAGCTTTGGGGGCAGGACTCCGAACTCTAGATTCTGAACTCTAGATTGGGGCTCGGGCGCTGATCTCTGGGGGTCTTTTCCGCCGTTTGGGACACGGGCTCCTGCCCTCTGCCGCCAGAATAGATCGTCGTGACGGCGGAGGTCCCAAACGGCGGGAAAGGCCCCCAGAGATCAGCGGCATGCCGTTCAGAGGAGATCTGGACTGGTTTGTTTTGGGTTTGGTTCCTGATTGTAAATATGCAGAAACGACGTGATGCTCTCGAGGGTACACTCAAGAATGTGCTTTGTGGATTTTTGCTGCGGGTCATCCTTCTTGCTTCGGGGGGAGAGCGGGTTATAATTTGGCTCGACTATTTTGAGGGAAGTTTTATGAAAAAGAATCCTTGGGTGATGTTGTTTCTTTTGCTTTTTGTTTTTGTGTCTTTGTTTGCCTTTCTTTTAGGGACCTCTGTGATTTCTCTGTTTGGTGGTCGTGAGCCCTCTTTGCGGGTAATGCCTCGCAATTCGATCATGCATTTAAAGCTCGAAGGCGTGATCATGGATGGCGAGAAGTTTTTGAAAACTTTAAAAAAATACCGCGAAGAGAAAAGCATCAAAGCCTTCGTTATCGAAGTGAACTCTCCCGGTGGTGTTGTTGGGCCTTCTCAGGAAATTTATGAAGAACTGAACCGCACTCGTACCGAGTTTAAAAAACCTGTGGTGGCTGTTTCTCCGGGGATGATTGCCAGCGGTGCTTTTTATGCGGCGATGGGGGCTGACAAATTAATTGTGGCTCCTGGGGCCATGGTGGGATCCATCGGCGTGATCATGGAATTTGCGAATCTGGAGAAGCTCTATGATTGGGCGAAAGTGACACGGTTCACGATCAATACTGGAAAGTACAAGGACTCTGGGGCCGAGTACCGAGCCATGCGAGACGATGAACGTCAGCTTTTCCAAGATATGATCAATGAAGTTTGGGAGCAATTCAAAGAAGCCGTGGCCAAGGGTCGCAATATGAAATACGACGATGTTCAAGCCTATGCTGATGGGCGAGTCATGACGGGGGCGTCAGCCGTTAAAATTGGTTTCGCCGATGAAGTGGGAACTGTGGATCATGCCTTTAAGGTCGCCGCAGATCTTGCTGGAATTGAAAAATATGAAATATTTGATATTCCCAAAAAGCGTCCCGGGTTGTTTGACCTGATCAGTGGATCCGATGACGAGGATGCCTTTTCACAATTGGCCGGGAAGATGAAAGGTCAGGTGGGGGATCATCTGCTCAACCAGGTTTTGCGGGCAGATCTGATGAACCAGCCGCTGTTTTTATTGCCGGGATATTGGCCCCATTGATTTTTGATCGAAGGATAAAAAATTGAAAAAGAAGATCACCAAAAAAAAGGCTGTGACCCCAAAAGCGGCCCTCCAAAAAAAGAAAAGAAAAGGGTCTGCATCCGTTTCTTTGGAGGCAGGGAAAGAAATTTGGCCTTTGGAGCGAGATGTTCTTTTTCGTCCGGATCGTTTTAAATATGTGCGCAAACTGATTAAGCCCAATGGCTGTGTTTTTTGTAAGTCAGCAGAGGAGGGTGTTGGTTTTAAAACCCTCTGTTTGTATCAAAGCAAACATGCAATGGTGGTGCTTAACAAGTTTCCCTATAACTCCGGGCATATCCTCGTCATTCCCAAAAGACATGTGGCGGACTTTGATTTGCTTTCCAAAGTGGAATACCAGGACCTTCATCAGGTTTTGCAGCTGGGGGTTCGAGTTCTTCGCCAGACCTATCAGCCAGCTGGCTTCAATGTCGGACTCAACTTGGGGGCAGTAGCTGGGGCCGGAATTCCGGAGCATCTGCATTATCATATCGTTCCTCGCTGGGCTGGAGACCTGAATTTCTTCCCATTGATCGCAGAAACCAAGACCGTCATCGAAAGCCTTGAGATGAGCTTTGATCGTCTGGTAGCCTATTTTAACAAGTTATGAATCAAGGTCAGAGTGTTCAAATGAATTTTAGTATCTCAAAAACGGTCAAATGGCTGGTGATCATCAATATTGCCGTTTGGTTGGGTTTTCAGATTATTCTTGAACAGTATGTTGGTGTTTCATTCTCGAGATGGTTTGCGCTGTATCCCGCTAAATTCTTGTACGATTTTTTCTTGTGGCAGCCGCTGACCTATATGTTTTTGCACACCTATCAGCCCACCCATATCTTTTTTAATATGCTGATGCTGTGGTTTCTTGGGACAGAGCTCGAGAACCGCTGGGGTCGAAAGTTTTTTCTATCATACTATTTGATCTCAGGGGCTGGTGCCGGGTTGATCTATTGCATCGGCACCTGGATTTATTTTCTATTGAAGCCCGGGACGACTGCTTTGGTGATCCCTGTGATGGGGGCCTCCGGGGCTATTTTTGGTCTTTTGCTGGCGTATGGGATTATTTTTGGCGAGCGCATGATCTATGTCATGGGGGTTTTCCCTATGAAGGCCAAGTTCTTTGTTTTAATCATGGGGCTGGTGGAGCTGTCATCTCTCCTGACCTCTGACGTCAACGGCGGCGATGTGGCCTATCTGGCGCATCTAGGGGGGCTTGTCTCGGGCTATCTGACCCTGGTGGCATGGACTCGGATTCAGCGCTCGATGTGGAGTCAGAAGGCCAAGAAGCGCAACCGGAACCTGCGGTTGGTGGTGGACAACGAGAAGCAGCCCAAGACTGGCGAGGGGCCCAAGTACTGGAATTGAAATCCTTGGCTTCTGAGGCCAGGTCTGCTATCTCTGTTGCATCTTCGAGGAGGTTTTAATGTCGTTGGATAAAGCTCTGAAAAATATGAAATTTGATGTTCGGGTCACTGAGTTCAATTTGAATCACGGCCTTGGCAGCAAAGAAGAGCTTAAAAAACACCTCGACGCTCTGCCAGATCTTACAGCTCAATCTGAAAAGCTGATCCTGGAAGACGAAAAACCAGAGCCTAATCAACAGCACTAGAAGCCTCCAGCCAGATCTGATTGCATTCAATGTGGTATTTTATTGCGCAGGCTCTTGAGCAGAGACTTCGCGTTTTTGCTCCATATTGATCATTGATGAGTTCTTTTCCTGGCTGTGGTCCGAGGCCAAGGGATCCGGCAGAGGTTTCCAATCTTCGCGAATGATGTGAAATCCGACATCGGGACTGAGCCTGGCATGGATCGTCTTTTCGCCATAGTCTTTGTGCAAATTAGATTCATATCTTTGAATGGTGCGAATCACGATCTGATCTTTGTTTTGTAGAATCATCGGGGGCCCCAGTTGAACCTTGATGTAGCTGTAGAGGGACTTGAGCTTTTTCTTGTGGCGATACCACTGCCGATAATTCATCTGATCATTGCGAAAAGTTGTATCGTAGTACTTGATGTAGGTGTCAACGTCTTGTTGTTCCCAAGCTGTTCTCCAGTCGTCGAAGCTTTTGAGGAAGCGATTTCTTTGGCTTTGGTACCCCGATGGATCTAAATATTTAACTTCGTCAAAAATGAGAATGGGAGTTTGTTCCAGCTTCACATAGTTTTTTAGAAGTTTGATGATGTTATTTCTTACCACAACACAGCCTCGCGAGCCTCGAGTCAGAGGGACGGTGTCAGGCACGGCGTGGAGCCAAATCCCCGAACCTGTTTTTGCATCACGTTGGTCGAAAATATTGGGATAGTCTGTGGAAAAAGCCAGGTTGCCATAAAGGCCAAAGGGAATTTCCGGCTGGGTCATTTCTCGCTGCAAAAAATAAATCCCCACGGGTGTACGGGAGTCATTTTCTTTCTTTTTGTCGCCATTTTTTTTGCCGATGTCGGCGGGGTATTCGGCGATCTTGGTCAGGTCTTCATTTTTCCATTCATAGACCGACAAAAGCCTTTTTGACTTGTCGACAACCAATGAGTACGAGGAAAAAAGAGAATCACCCGCCAAGGCAATCAGCCCCGCGGGATAAAGCTTTTTGTCGGCAGACGCCGCCGAATCTGATTCGGGTGCTGTTGACTCAGAATGGGACAGGGGCGCCAATAACAGAGTTATTGCGCACACTGCCAGATGTCGGTGCATCCAAAAGGGCTTCTTCAAGTGCATAGTTTAATTCGACTCTTTCGGCGCAAAAAAGTCAATATGACCATACCCTTGGGTGAGGACAAGTTCGACATTTTCTATCTAAATATCTAGCAAAGTGGCCCTCTTGAGGCCTTCAGACTTCAGTCCAGTCATCCGATAGGATACTCAGCATGGCAGAAGAAAAAGCAGAAGCTAAAAAAGAAGAAGGCAAGGGCGGGAAGAAGCTTCCGATGGGGATGATTCTTCAAATTCTCTTTGCGGTGGTCAATCTGGGGGTTACTGGCCTGGGGGCCTATTGGGTCTATGCAGCCACATTGGGTTGGCATGCACCCTCTATTACTGAACAGCAGTTGGCCTCCGAGCGAGAAGCTTTGGAGAAGGCCCACGATGCAGAGAGTGATTCTGGACCTTTGGTCTATACGATGGACAAGTTCACAGTGAATCTATCGGGAGAGCCGAAGCGAACAATTCGCGTTGAAGTGAATTTAGAGATGCTCGGTAAAGACGGCTTCGAGGAAGTGATCAATTCAGACAATCGAGCTAAAGCTCGCGATAAGATTGTGCGCCTTCTGAATGACAAGACCTTTGGCGAACTTGAGAGCATTCAGGGAAAATTATTTTTGAAAGATCGTATTGCTACTGTAATTAACGGCATCTTAGATAAAGGGGTCGTGAAGGACGTTTACTTCTCGGAGTTTGTCGTGCAATAATTTGCGCACGATGAAAAAAATCTTTCAAAAAAAAATTTATAAAATCATTCGAAGCTCAATGCTTGCTCATCTGTTTCTTTTGCCGGTTTTGTTTGGGAGCATCAGCCAGGCCGGCCTCAAGATTCATTTTCCTGTCGAAAAATATCAGCTGAGCAATGGTCTCACAGTAATTCTGTCAGAAGATCACTCGGTTCCCATGATTAGCTATCACACTTGGTACCGAGTTGGCTCTCGGGACGAATCTCCCGAGATGACCGGGGCAGCTCATATGCTTGAGCACATGATGTTCAAGGGTGCAAAAAAATATTCTGGCAAAGATTTTGATCGTATTTTGCAAGAAAATGGCATCACGAACAATGCTTTTACGAGCTTTGATTATACTGGATTTTACGAAAACCTCCCCAGTTCAAAATTAGAGTTGATCATGGATATGGAGGTTGATCGGATGCGAAGTCTTGCTCTTCGACCAGAAGACCTGAAAAGCGAATTGCAGGTGGTCGGAGAAGAGCGGCGTTGGCGTGTCGACAATAATCCTGGAGGCTTGTTGCGAGAGTTGATGATGGGGACCCTTTTTAAGATTCACCCTTATCGCTGGCCCACCATTGGATTCATGAAGCACATTCAAGCGTACAAAGTTGATAAGCTGCGCGAGTTTTACGACAAGTATTATTTGCCCAATAATGCAGTTCTGGTGATCGCGGGTGATTTTGATCCTTCGTCGACGAAAAAATTGGTCGAGAAATATTATTCTCAGTTGCCCTCTCGTCCACTGCCTAAGCGGAATTATCCAGTCGAGCCGGATTTGAAGGCCTCGGTACGAAAGACTCTTGCCTGGGATGTGCAGTCACGATCTGAGGTTATGGCCTTTAAGGGAGTAGAGTCTGGGCATGCAGATTCTTTTGCATTGGATCTGGTCGCGGCCGTTCTTGGCAGCGGCGTTTCTAGTCGGCTGTCAAAAAAATTGGTTTATGAAAAACAAATTGCGGCCAACGTGAACGCCGGCAACATGACCAACGCCAATCCGGGGGCGTTCATGGTGATGTTCACAATGAAGCCAGGTCTAGGTTTGGCAGAGGCCGAAAAAATCACGCGGTCTGAGATCGAGAAAATGAAAACTGAGCTTGTTTCCGAGAAAGAGCTTCAGAAGGTGAAAAACCAAGTAATGATGGATACGGTTGAGGGGCTCAATACGATTGATGAAAAGGCTCAGTCCTTAGCGATCAATGAAATTCTTTTTGGGAACTTTGATCGTCTTTTTAAAGACTTAGAAAAGTACAATTCGGTGACGGCTCAAGATTTACTCCGGGTCAGTCAAAAATATCTGGTTATGGAAAAAATGGTGACAGCCATATTGGAGCCTAAAAAATGAAATGGAATTCATTGATTGGTATTTTGTTGATGATAGGTCTTTCTTCTTGTGCGACGTCCTCGCCGCGGAGTCCACAGGCATTTCGCTTAAGGCCGGTAGAGCAAAGAACATATCGAAATGGCCTAAAGGTTCTCTTTATTCCTGATCACACTCTTCCAAAAATTAGTTTTGCCATGGTCCTTCCTTCGGGCGCAAGCGCTGACCCCAAGGGAGAAGAGGGTTTGATGTCTTTGATGGTCGCGCTTTTGGATCAAGGGGCCGCTGCAAAATCTGCGATGCAGGTTGCAGATGATTTTGCGCAATTGGGCTCTAGTTTTCATGCCAGTGTCGCACAGGACTATACGGTCCTTTCGACATCGGGACTTTCGCAGTATCATTCTGAACTTTTAGATCTTTTTGCCGAGATCGTGACAAAGCCGGCTTTTCAGAACGAAGAAGTTGAGCGGAAAAAATCACAGTTCCTCTCGAAGATTCAACAGCTCCAAGATCAACCGGGGCCCTATGCAGATTTAAAATTCAGTCAAGAGCTTTATCAAGGAAGTGTTTACGGCCGTCCTATTTTGGGGACTGAGGCGACCTTGGGACCTCTGAGTCGCACTCAAGTCATCAAACAGTATTTTGAATACTTCCGTCCGAACAATGCGATTTTGGCGGTGATGGGTGATTTTGATGACAACATGAGAGCTGATATAGGAAAGGCTTTCGGAGGCTGGGTCAAAGCAGATGTGACCCCTCCTCCAAAGTCTTTTGTGCAAGCCAGTTCAGGAAATCAGTACAAAATTATTTCTAAGCCAGGGTTGAAGCAGGCGCAGATCCATATTGGCCAGCTGGGTATTCCGCGAAACCATCCAGATTTTTTAAAGCTGCGTTTGGCCAACGTGATTTTGGGAGGAGACTTTGCCAGCCGTTTAAATCAAAAGGTTCGCGATGATTTGGGACTGACTTATTCTATTTCCTCTCAGTTGGAAACCTATAGAGATATTGGCGGGGTGGATGTTTCTACATTCACTCGTCAAGACAAGGTGGCGGAGACAATACTGAATTCAATCAAGGTCATTCGGGATTTTCAAGAAAAAGGCGTCACTGAAGAGGAGCTGGCTTCCGCCAAGGCTTTGATGATTGGCCAGTTTCCAGCAGCGATCGAAACTGTGGATCGATTGGCATTGAACATGATGTTGCTTCGCGTGTACGGAGTTTCTGACTCTTACTTGCGGGACTATATTAAAAACGTCAATGCAATCACGCTGAAGGATCTCAATGAAACCATTGCTCGTTATATTAAGCCGGATCAATTGAAGGTTCTGGTTTATGCCAATGAAAAAGAGCTAGGTTCGCAGCTTAAATCTGTCGGCAAGTTTCAATCGCAGGCGCTTTAGATTTATCAGGCTATTTTCTGAGCTTCATGAGGACGTAAACAGCAAGGCCTGCCAGCAAAAGCGCAATTCCTATAAAAAGGGCTTTGGTCTTTCGGCTGCGAGCGGCGGCGTCGGCATCTGGAGCCGAATCTGTTCCCATCATGTCGGCCGGCATAGCGACACCTAGCGGAGGG
>PEZR01000006.1:0-1498 GCA_002773975.1 Bdellovibrio sp. CG10_big_fil_rev_8_21_14_0_10_47_8 | reverse complement strand
TCACTGCTTTGAAAAAATCCTGGCTGTACTTGGTGTAAAAGGTTTTATGAGCACTGAGAGTTACGAGTATGGCGATGCGGTCTTTAATCGTAGCAAGATACCGGGTGTAATAGTTTGGGACTTCGCTTCCCATATGTAAGCCATCAATCCAGACATGGTCATTCACTTTGACCTGTTTGGGCGGAGAGATCACCTTAGACATTGGAGATCCAGCTCTAGATTGGGCTGGCTGAGGCGTTGCCAAGTGTTGAGTATAGGCATCAAAGGAGTCTGTGGGGCCTACTTCTTTGGCCGTCAGGATGATGATGGCTTCTTTGGATTCTTTTGTGGTCTCACTTCGACAAACCCACTCGGTGTGCTCCAGCACGCATTTCCATGTATCTGGCAGCTCAAATGAAACATAAGCATTGCGAAAAACTTTTGCATCCGCGTTGAAAGTGGATAAGATAATCGCAAGACTTGCCAAGGAAAAAACGATCAAAGTTTTTGCGGCCTTCATTTCTCTTTCTCCTTCATGATGCAAGCTCAAGAGTAGAATAAATGGGGCAGTCGAGCAAGTTAAAGGGAGAGCCGTGCTCAATTTATATCAAATTCAATCCTTCGTGACTGTGCTTAGCGAAGGCAGCATGACCGCCGCCGCCGAGAAGCTTTTTTTAACTCAACCTGCAATCAGTCAGCAAATTCGTAATCTGGAAGAGGACCTGGGGGTTGATTTGTTGGTGCGAGGGGTTCGTCAGATCAAACCCACTTTGCAAGGTGAAGTGCTTTTTGACTATGCCAAACGAATTCTGCAGATGGCTCAACAGGCAGAGGTTGCCGTCAAAGCAATGGGGGCGGAGCTCAATGGTCAACTCCGGGTTGGGACTTTGGATTCTGTGGGTGTGCAGCTGATGAGCCCGATTGCGAGTCGACTGCTCAAGCATAATCCTGAGCTGAATATTAAAATTGAGTATGGCAAAGGTGAAGAACTGATTCGGAAGTTCAATGACGGAGAAATCGATGTCTTGGTTTTGCCTGAGGTTGAAACCGAGTATCACTCAACGGTTGAGGCCGATAAGAAGTTTCTTTTCAAAGAAGAAATGTGGCTGGTGGGAACGGGCAAAGACAGCGATATGCCGAAACAAATTTCGGCTCAAGAGTACACACAGTACCCGATCATCTTATTCACTGGCGAGTATCCTCACTTCAACGAGTCTCTAAATAAAATGTTGAAAAGTGCCAAGGTAGAAGTCGAGCCAACCTTTGAGGCCACCAACGTCGGAACGCTGAAGCGAGTGGTAGAGTCCGGTCTCGGTTGGGGATTCCTTCCATCGCTCGCCATCAAAAAACAAGTGCGCATGGGTCGTTTAAATCATGTTTTGATGAAAGAGTTCAAATACGACATCGAATTTTATTTCTATTCCAAAAAGGTCCCTGAGCTCAAGGCCATCACCGACGTTCTCTATCAGGCCCTGCAGCAACAAGAACGCTCCTAGTAGCGGCTATTTAGAACAGGGCT
>PEZR01000139.1 GCA_002773975.1 Bdellovibrio sp. CG10_big_fil_rev_8_21_14_0_10_47_8 | reverse complement strand
AAGTCATCTAGACGATCATAAATTGGAATTCCTCGTCGAGCATAATCTCCTTGTTGAAGAACGTCCTCGATCGAAGGAACGCGTCCGACGTACTGATCATATCCATTGGAATTTCCCGAATAGTTCGGCACAGGAGGCTGAACTTCTTGACTGGGCAAAGTGCCCGTACCCATGGCGACCGAGAACCGTCGACGCGCTTCCTGCTGACCGGCCATCATGCCGTCTCGTGCTCCGCGCTCCGTCTCGTAATCAAGACCTGTTTGCATTTCATTTTTCAAATACTGAGCATCATCAATCCCGTCTTGCTGAGCATCTCGGTCATTGGCGGCCTGGTCCACAGATTCTTTAAATCCCCAGCCGTAACCACGGAGATATCCATCCAGACGACCTTGCCGAGAGGAAAACATCTGAGCGAATCTTTCGGCAGCATCTTCCCCATCCCGACAGGTCGAGTAAAACTCAACAGGCTCGCCGGACCGGCGATAAACATCACAGGCAGATCGGGGCCCTGGTCGCCGCATATCCATTTCAATGCGTCCACCATTTCGAGCGTAACTGTCAGCTCCGTAATGACGAGGAGGACGCCGGCGTCCATCTCGCCCGGGATCTGCCAAGGCTGGAGAACCCATTGCTGCGACCAATACAAAAATACCAAGTTGTTTTAAAGTTTGTTTTTTCATTATTGCGTCCTCCCTATTCCCGGGGGCTACTAGCGATCACTTCGCTCAGCTGTTCAAATGTCATATCTTTGCGAAGCTTGTCTTGGATGTTACGACGATCAAGAACTGGAATTGCTTTTCCGTTCCCCACTCGCATTTGCAAGTCCTTCACAAATTCCCGAGTCACGGCCAAAGAGGTGGCCTTTTGCGCCTTATTGGCGGTTTTTGCCTCACAAAAATTGAGGACTTCGCAGACCTTATCTGTTGACCGGTAATCAGCCACTGACTCGGCAGAAGTTTTTGACGGCGTCATTGGTCTCTGACTGAATTTCACCACGACCTCGTGGATCTGCCCACTCAACTGGTCCCCTGCTGGCCATCGTCCGTTCTCTGAAGAATTGATGTTTTCCCACTTTGAATTTTCAACCACTTTTTCGCGGGGGCTTTGTGTCGCACAGGCGGCACACAGAAAAATAATAAAAAGACCAAGATATCTTTGAGTCACGAAACCTCCTCCTTGTATTGTTATTGGCTGGATCTCCGATCCGACGGGCTCAGGTTAAACGGTTTTCGTTGGCAAAACAGTTAATTTTTATTTGAGGTCCTGTTTCCAGCAGTGAAGAGCCCAGCGAGAATGAAACAGTAGGGAAATCTCATTTTGAAATACTGAGTCAACTCTAGTTATTGACAACATCTAAGTTTAGAACTATTCTAATCTCCTATGAAGCCATCAAAAAAACATTGTCTTACTCAGCAAGAAATCGAAGAGCAGCTTCGGGGGGCCGGCGTACAGCCCACCCTCCAGCGGATTTTGATCTGCCAGTTTGTTCTCTGTGAAGCCGACCATCCCACCGCCGAAGAGGTCCATTTGTGGGCAGAAAAAAATCTAGCCAAGATCAGTCTTGCGACGGTGTACAACACTCTCAATACTTTGGTCGACGCTGGACTTTTGAAAGAGCTCAAATTTCCGCATTCAGACAAGGTGATTTATGACGACAACATGGAAGAACATTATCATTTTCTGGACCGAAAGTCCGGGAAGCTCTTCGATATCGCCAAGGGAGATGTAAAGATCTCTGCTCAGTTGGCAAAACAATTTCAAATTCAAGGTTTTGATCTATTGATCAATGGAAACTATCAACGTGATTTAAAAAAAGGAGGATCACTATGACTGCTACTCAACCCTCTCGCATGCTTGGCATTGGCGAGAAATTTCCGGAGTTCTCTCTGAACGCTTGCGTATCTCGAGAAAAAGGAAAAGAATTTGCCCCGATCGCTAATAAAGATTTCAAGGGCAGCTGGGCCGTGTTTTTCTTTTGGCCGTTGGACTTTACCTTTGTGTGCCCCACAGAGATTGCAGAGTTCAACAAGCACGCCAAAGACTTTCAAAATCGCGAAGCCAGACTCTTTGGTCTCAGTGCTGATTCTGAATTCGTGCACTTGGCTTGGAGAAATAATCACGAGGACCTGAAGGATCTAACCTTCCCCATGATCGCGGACTACAATAAATCTTTGAGTTCAGAACTCGGCATTTTGTCGAAGCAAAATGGCGCCCCCTTGCGAGCAACTTATATCGTCGACCCCGATGGTATTGTTCGATGGGTTTCCGTCAACGACCTCAGCGTTGGTCGAAATGTAAAAGAGGTTTTGAGAACTTTGGATGCATTGCAAACCGATGAACTTTGCCCATGCAACTGGGAAAAGGGACAAGCCACCCTTGGCTAGAAAAATATCGAGTTAAATGCTTGAGTGGGCTTCTACCCTGAAGCCCACTTTGTGAATTGAACTCACACCAACCCTCATGCAAGGAGGATCTATGTCGATCACTGATACAATGAACACTTACTTTGAAACTCAATTTCCGAATCACCAAACAACGATCTTTCGAGATCTGATGATGAACCTCAAGAAAATCATGGAGGAGAGCCCCCTTTCAGAACAAGAAAGATTTCTAAGTTTGATGGCGGTCTCTAGCTCTCTTGAAAATCAAGGCCTGATGGAACTTGCCCAAAGCGAGCTTCAGAAACAAGATTTTACTCAGGAACAAATTCAAGAGGCCAAAGAATCAGCTGCCATCATGGGCATGCTCAATACCTACTACAAGTTCAAGGGCTTTTTAGCCTCTGATTCGGTCGAGGACTATCAACGCACCGGACTTCGTATGCAGTCTCTTGGGAAACCACAGAATGGCAAAGAGCGTTTTGAAATGATGGCTTTTGCCGTGAGTGTGGTAAATGGCTGTCCGTCCTGCATCGCTTCTCATGAAAAAGCTCTCCGTCAGCTCAATATGGAGGCAGACAAGGTTCATGATTTGGCGCGATTGGCAGCGGTGGTGAAAGGTTTGACGGCCCTGCAGAAAACGGCGTAAAAGCGAGAGATGAACGACAAAAAGAAAATCTATCTCAAAGACTATGAAGCCCCCGCATTTGCAGTTGAAAATCTGAACTTGGATTTTCAACTGCACGAAGATTTCACGCGGGTTATCGCGACCTCACAGATCACTCAAATTAAAGCTGGGACTGACCTCTGGCTGGACGGCGAGGATCTCAAGTTGATTTCCATTTCAATCAATGGCCAAAAACCAGATTATGAGTTAGCGGACGAAGGATTGAAGGTTCGCAACGTTCCTGCCAAATTTGAATTGCGCATTGAAACTGAACTGAAACCCCAGGAAAACACCAGCCTTGAAGGTCTTTACAAGAGTGGATCCATTTTCTGCACTCAATGTGAGGCCCAAGGATTTCGCAAGATCACTTATTTTTTAGATCGTCCCGATGTCATGACAAAATACCAGGTTCGCATCGAAGCTGACGAAAAAAAATATCCAATTCTGCTCTCCAATGGAGATCGAATCTCTCAGAAAAAACTTTCCACAGGTAGACACGAGGTAGTTTGGCAGGATCCTTTTAAAAAGCCATGCTATCTTTTTGCTTTGGTGGCGGGGGATCTGGGTGTGATCAAAGACAGTTTCAAAACTGTCTCTGGAAAGAATGTTGATCTCGAGATCTATGCAGCTCATGGCCAACAAGATCGCTGCCTCTTTGCAATGGAGTCCCTCAAAAAATCGATGCGATGGGATGAAGAGCGTTTCGGCAGAGAATACGATCTCTCGACCTATATGATTGTCGCCATTGATGATTTCAACGCCGGAGCCATGGAAAACAAGGGTTTAAATGTTTTTAATTCTCGTCTGGTTTTTGCCGATAGCCTGACCGCGACGGATGGAGACTACTCCTTGGTCGAATCTGTCATTGCCCATGAATATTTTCACAATTGGACGGGCAACCGCATCACTCTTAGAGACTGGTTTCACCTAAGCCTAAAGGAAGGACTCACGGTCTTTCGTGATCAAGAGTTTTCCATGGACCAATCGTCCCAGGCCCTGATCCGCATCGACAATGTGGATGATCTTCGTAATCACCAATTTGCCGAAGATGCCGGCCCCAATGCTCACCCGATTCGGCCCTCATCCTGCTATGCTGTCGACAACTTTTTCACTTCCACGATCTATGAAAAAGGCGCGGAGGTGATTCGAATGATGCAAACCATGGTCGGACGACCAGGCTTTCGCAAAGGGATGGACACCTACTTTGACCGCTTTGATGGACAGGCTGTGGTCATTGAAAATTTCGCCCAAGCCATTGCCGAGCCCAATCAACAAAACTGGGATCAGTTCAAGCTGTGGTATTCTCAGGCCGGTACGCCCCAGGTCACTGTCACCGAAAATTATGACTCTCAGAATAGAACCTACACATTGAGTCTCAAGCAAAGCTGCCCTCTCACTGTTCAAGAAAAGGCAGAAGGTCTCGAGAAAAAGCCGTTTCATATCCCACTGGTTCTGGGCCTTTTAGATTCTCAGGGACACGAATTGCCCCTGAACTGCCCCAAAGTTTCCCAGAATACGGAGAAGAAAAAATTAATTCATTTAAAAGCTGAACAAGAGAGCTTTGTTTTTGAAAATTTATCCGAACGACCAGTCCTTTCCCTGAATCGAGATTTCTCAGCGCCCATTGATTTACAATGGCAAGCCAGCTTCAAAGATCTGCTCCTTCTCATGAAACACGACTCGGACCTTTTTAATCGGTGGGATGCTGCCCAAAAGCTGTATCTCCAAGAGCTTCAACGCCTGACCGATACGGCGTCGCGGAACCAAAAGCTAGAAGTCAGTGCAGATCTCGCGGATGCCTTTCATCGTATGGTGGATGACTTGTCCTTGGATCCGTCCTTACTGGCCAAGCTGATGGATCTGCCCAGCTTTGATTACCTGACCCAAAAACAAGAGACACTGGATGCGAAGGCTTTCCTCCTTGCCCATGATCAAATGGCATTGGCGCTGGCTAAAAAATCAGAAAAGTCATTGCTGCAGATTTATGGAACTTACAATGGAAAAAACACCCAAGTATTGACCGCTGAAGAATTTGGAAGACGACGACTAAAAAATAAGTGCCTGAGTTATCTTGCCTGGCTCCCCACCCATCATGAGCTGGCCATGACCCAACTGACGACGGCAAAAACAATGACGGATCAACAAGCAGCTCTTGGGATCTTGATTGACCTTGAGTCGCCCCTCCGCACCCAGGCCATTGATCGATTCTATACTCAGTGGAAGTCAGAATCTCTGGTTTTAAATAAGTGGTTTGCCCTGCAGGCGGGTTCGAGCCATCCAGATACTTTTAAGACCGTTCAAAAGTTGATGGATCATCCCGACTTTAACATCAAGAATCCAAATCGTGTTTACTCTTTGCTGAGATGCTTTGGGGGCAACATCGTGCAGTTCCACAATCCTGACTTGGACACCTATTCATTCATGGCCGATCAAATCTATGCCCTGGATAAAATCAATCCTCAGGTATCATCTAGAATTGCGAGCTGTTTTGATTTGTGGGTCAAACTTCCAAGCACTCAAAAAGAAAAAGCCCATCACGAACTTGAAAAACTAGTTCGCAAGGGGCTTTCACAAAACACACATGAAATTATTAGTAAGGCCCTGCAAGCCGAGTAGCTTTCGAGCCCTAGTATCTAAGCCGCTACTTTGGTCGCGACTGCTGGATTGAGCAATCCTCGGCTGTTGCAGCCTTGCTCAATATCTTGCCAAAATTTCTCTTTGATCTTTTGCTCCGCAGGTCCCATTTTGACCTTTGGAAACTGTTGTTGCTCAAAACAATTTGCGAACTCGTCCGCCTGGCAGCCACGAACTATTTTTAACAATAGATTTAAATGAACATCTGTGATGGGCTTGCCATCAACTAACATTTTTCTCAATCCCTGTTCTGGCGTATGCAGTACAAATTCATAAAGACTGGATAAGTCGTATTGACTCATGAATCCCCCTTTTTAGACCTGACTATTTATCGGCAAAAAGAGGACTTCTCTTTAAGAAAAGTCTCAGAATGAGACAAAAATCTATCCTTGAACGTGCCTCAAAAACTCTTCACGTGTCTCAGGCTTGCTTTTGAAGTGTCCACGTAGGTCTGAGGTGGCGGTGGTGCTACCGCTGTCCTGAACCCCCCGCGCAATCACGCAATAATGCTTCGCAGTCACGTGAACGGCCACATGGGGTGTCCCCAAAACGTATTGAAGGCAATCCGCAATCTGCTTGGTCAATCGCTCTTGCACCTGAGGTCTTCGCGAGAAAAATCGCACCACACGATTGATTTTAGAAAGACCAATGACCTTTTTGTGCGGAATATAGGCCACGGTCGCCATGCCATCAATTGTTTGAAAGTGATGTTCACAAACGCTCAAAACTTGAATGTTCTGAACGACCACCATCTGATCATATTGCATTTCATTTTCAATGACGGTCATTTTTGGAAAATGCTCTGGATTCAAACCACTAAAAAGCTCTCGGACGTACATTTTAGCAATTCTCTGTGGCGTCTCCTTTAAAGAATCGTTGTCCAAATCAAGTCCTAAAATCTTCATAATCTCGGCAAAGTGGCCAGCAATCTGATCGATCTTGTGCCCCTCCGAAAGATGAGTATCAAAGGCCGGCGTTGGACGTACGTGAGAAAGAATTTTCTCTACATTCGCGAGCTTCTTGGATGTGCGTTTTTTTCTGAATTTGGCGGGCTTCTTTTTAGAAGATTTCATGCTTCGGGCTTGTAACCCAATTTTTGGGACCTGTCGACAAGTTCGACGGGGCTGATTTGCCCATGACCCCAAAAAAGACCCTCAAATGCAGCCTAGTCCACTTTCGGACCCAAGATTGGTTTGAAGCTTGCACAGACTTTTTGCAAACATCAGAAAGGTAAGTCAAACAGGTCAAAATAAAGGGTTAATATGCGTCTGAGAAATACACTTCTTGCCTCCTTCATCCTGCTTTTCTCAAGCCTATGGGCCCACGGCCAATCCCGCGATTCGCTTCCTTTTCTCAATAAAACAGCCCCGGCCGTGCGAAATAAACATTTTTTGCCAGAAGCCATTCAAGTCGAGGTCACCCCCCGCGGACTCAAGTATTTTGAAACCAACCTTGAAGGACTCCTGGGCGTTCTGGGCTATAATATTCGACAGGGGCAGATACCTGAGCTCAATTGGCAATCCGAACGATCCTATCGCATTGATGATATTCAATTGCCGGCCGCTCAGCGAGAATTACTAACCACGATCAGCAACCTCTTGAACAAATGGCTGATTGGATTTTCTTTCAAAGAATTTCGTCCCTCTGTCCAGATCGGCCAACTGAACTACGTTGCCCACTTCAATCGTTTTGCCATGGTCGCTGATCCACAACTGTTGCGCAAACTGGGATATAAAACCGGAGCCATAATGGCCATTGAAATGGAGCTCTCTGATTTGACAGCGTCCGCGGAAAGCGTGCGGGCTTCGGATCAAAATAATCAATTTCTGGGTGCAGTCGGAGCGGACCAAGTCTCTGTCACCGTTGGAAGCAAAGAAAGACCGATTAAACTGCGCCTGCCATTCTACATCAATGTCAATTCCACTGGAGTTTTGTCTTTCAAGGCGATCGATCTTGAAAACAACTTCGATCAAATTGATTTGGATGTGAAATACCGTCAGCTCGTGGTCCCAGAAATTGCCATCGAAATCAATGGTCATCGTTTTGAAATGAGTAAAAAACAACTCGAGACCGAAGCTGCTGATCAACTGCCGGAACTTTTGGTTCAGGTTCGTGGTTTTCTGAAACAGTTTGCCAGCAAACAGTTGCCCGCTTTGTTAAATCAAAAAGCCCTGGAAATTCTTGGCGAACCCATTGAAGAAATCACTCTGATGAAACCGGTTGGTTCCGTGGCGGAACTGCCGCCCCACCTGCAGCAGATTTGGGGCATGAGAACATCCAAAATCGACCTCAATCGGTCTTTGGCTATAAAACTGGATGCCTTTGTCGAAGATCCTCTTCTTCCGAACTCCAAGCCGGATCCAAAAGCAATGGCCAGAAAGAGCGGATGGTATTCATCGATGCCACCGGATCAGTATGATCTCTCGATCGCTATTGATCGAGGTTTGATGAATCGCATGACTCAACTTTCGTTTGAGCGGCAACTTTTTCAGAATATGCCCATCTCGGCCAAGGATCCTCAAGGTCCAAAAATGGATCTCATGTTGAGTCCTGATTTTGACTATATTCCACAACCCGTCGGCGCTCCCGCGGGAAATAACGTCACCTACGCCAAAGTCCATACTCGGGTGAATATTCACAAAGGATACCTAAAGGGCCTTGCTGAAAAACTCGCCTTAGTCGAGCCCTTTGAAGTTGAAATGGATATCGTCAGTCAAATCCGTAAAACCGACCAGGGTGAGATTCGACTCTACTATTATGACGTGGTCGACTCCTCGATTGTGATCGATGACAAATATCTCGATTTTCTTGGAAAAATTGCCCCCGGCACCGTACGAAAAAAAGCGGCAGCTGGAATCAAGGCCATGTTTTTAGAGCGTCGAAACAACAAAGATCAGCTGTGCGAGGGTGCGCTCCCCATTCCATCCGAACTCGGTGGAATTCCCCTCAATATTCGAAAGCTTGGTTTTGATCCCAGCGGACGTCTGACCGTCTATATGACCTTTGCTGCTCCCCAAAAATAATTTTAGATCTTGGTGGCGGGTACTGCTGTTGGGAACAAACTTTTGACAGCTTCTTTAGCGGTAATTACGGCCGCATTCATTGTTCCATGATGGGCGAGATCATAGGCATCACCCGCCCACTTCCATTGCGCCGCTGTTTTCTGAAAATCCAGGTCAAACTTCTGAAACTGACCCGGCTTCAGAAAACATCGCCCCCCTCGAGCCCAGGGATAAGTCTTCCAATTGTGGATGGCCGAAATACCTTCAAAACTTGAAGCCTTTGGATAAAATTCTTTTAGTTTCGCCAGCAGATCCTCGACGGAACGAGGGCCTACTTTTTCTGCCTCCAAAGACCCAACTTTGGCCTGAAGCAAACCATGCACAGCATTCAAGCCAGATTCAATCTTATCTCCAGCCTGGGACAGAGCTTGGCTCGGCTGACTCCATATCCATGATCCACCTTCAGTGAGGACCTTGTCTTCCTGCCAAAAACGCTCTTTAAAACTGAGTATCAGACGGCTCTGGGAAGCCACTCCCATCTCTTGAAAAAGCACTTTCTGTGATGGAGACAGGGGCAAACTCTCCCAGCCCCGAATGCTGGTCAAACAGTGAAGAGGCAAAGCACAAATCACCTGCTGGGCCAAAACTTCTTGCCGACCTTTTTTGGTTTTAAAGATAAGTGACCAAGATCCATTCTCTTGAGGGCGAATCTCCTCGAGCGACGAATCAAATTGAACCCAACGATCTGGCAAAACACCGGCTATTCGATCAAACAAGGACTGAGTCAAAATACCAGCCCCACCAGAAATTTTATAAAACTTTTTATAATTCACATGAAATGAGTCCCTCATCCAATGAACCAATTCCAAGGCCGACAACGAGACCGGCTCTGTTCCCCAGTGAGAACGAACCCACTGAGTCATCATTGGTTTCATCCAAGGACTCCATTTGCTTTCTAAACGAAGGAAAAAATCAGCCACTGACATCTCGTCCAACTTCACCGCCTTGGGATAAAGCTCACGATTCTGAAAGTTGAGGATCTGTTTGCCCGGCCCATAAATATCCGCCGACACCTGATGAAAAATTGAACTGAGCTTTCCAAACTCTTTGATTTTCTCCCGTGGACTAAGGTTTTTCCCTTTATCAATCCAAGAGTAACCGACCTCGGCACTCATCTCTGTTTTTAAAAGTTTCAGCTCCGTCAACAAATTGAGGATGTCCTGGTGGTGCGCCTCGATGATATCCCCGCCAAGATCTGCAAACTGAGAAGAAATATTAAGGTCTGGAAGAGTCCAGATTCTCCCGCCGATACGGCCCGAACCTTCATACACCTTAAAGGGAATTTGATTTTTTTTAAGTTCGTAGGCCGCGGTCAAACCGGCCAGACCTGCCCCCAAAATAACTACTTTCTGACTGTCGTATTCCGAGCCACCAAGAATCCATCGATCCATTGAGCTGCATCCGGTCAGAGACAGGGAAGCCGCCCCCAATGACACCGATTTTAAAAAATTCCGCCGTGATTTAAGCATCTGAAATGAGTGTAAAGAGGATTCTCAACAAAGTCCAGACGAGGCTTGACCATCGGAGCCAACCGTTTTTGAATAGTCTCTGATGCGCCTTTCAAGCTCCACCCGACTGCTGTTTTTTGTCCTTTTTTCTCGCCCTGGGTGGCGCATCCTTATCCTGATGAGCTCATTGTTCTCGGCAGCCTTTGGACTCTTGGGACCCTACTTCCAAAAAGAGTTCATCGATGGCTTGATGAACCCACTGCTCCCATCCGCAGCCATACTTTATGCCTTGCTCTTTTCTTTTGCCTGCTTGTTTCTTTCACTGACGTTCTCAGTCCTCACCAATTACCTCGGAAGTCGAGAAGCTGTTTTCATGCAAAGACGACTGAGTCAAAAGCTCTATGACCATTCATTGACAATCCGAAGTGATAGCCTGAACGGAAAGTCCGTCGGGGAAATTGTTTCGCTCTATGCCACTGATATTCCAGGATCCACTGTTTTTCTCGAACAAAGCCTTCCCACCGGAGCCAGTATTTTTTTCCCCTTTGTATTGGCGCCTTGGTTTCTGGCGACTTTTTTTGAGATTCGCCTGTGGCCAATGCTCACTTTGATGGCAATAATTATTGTGCTGTCCTTTTTTATGGCATTTCTCCAGAGCCGATTCTTTTTTCGTTTTAAACAACTGGCCGCCGATCGTATTGGCATCGTCAATGAATGGGTCCAAAATATGCGGACCCTAAGGATTCTCGGCTGGGTCGAAGCCTACGAAGAAAAAATATTTTCTGTTCGTCGAGTTGAGACCCTGAATCGAATTCGCATGGTCACCAATGGCCAAGCCATGAACAGCATCAGCTCATCAGTGACTTTCATTCTCAATCTGACGGCTCTTATCACCGTCGTGTATTGGTCGGATGCCCATGTCACCACGGGGATTCTGATGGGTCTTCTGTGGATTGTGGGAATCTTCCTCACTCGCCCCTTTCGACAAATGCCGTGGTTTTTTACCTTTCTTTTTGACTCTTGGACTTCTCTCAAACGAGTGGATCAATTTCTCAGCCTTAAAAATCAAGACGCTCATGTTCGCCCGGAAAATTTTCTGAAAATTAAATCTTTGGCGGCACCCGAACCCGCCCTCTCCGTCCACAATCTGAATCTCTCGATTGGTGGCCGGCAACTTCTGAAGGCGATCTCCTTGGATATTCTTCCCTCCGAATTTGTGACCGTGGTTGGCGAGGTTGGGAGTGGGAAATCTCTGCTCTTATTGTCTTTGCTTGGCGAAACTGGTGCGTCCTTTGGCGACTATCGAATTGGAAGCAATGATGCCACCGCGATGCCTCTGGACCAGCTCAGACAGTTTTTTACTTATGTGCCACAAGAGGGTTTTATCATGAGCGCAACCCTCAGGGAAAATATCGCATTTGACTATGAGGTCAGTCAGCGCATCGATGATCAAAAAATATTGGCGTCTCTGGAGAAAGCTCAATTCAACATGAGTGTTGAACAAGTTGAAAATGGCCTAGATGCAGAGATCGGAGAACGTGGCGTCAATCTTTCAGGAGGACAAAGACAACGAGTCAGTTTAGCTCGGGTGGATTTTCATCAAGCCCCGATAGTTCTGCTGGATGATTGTCTCAGTGCTGTCGACGTCGACACTGAAAATAAATTGATTGATGATCTTATTGATGGCGCCTGGAAAGATCGCACACGGATCTTAGTGACCCATCGTTTGACGGTTTTAGAAAAGTCCGATCGGGTCTTGTTTCTTCAGGATGGTGAGCTCAAAGCTCAAGGCAGCTTCGAAGAACTGATGGCGACCAATCCCGAGTTCCGCAGCTTTGCATCGACGGTGGCCCTGGAAGATTCCAAAAAAGCGCCCAGCCCACCTGTGGCAACCATTCCCTCCTCTCTGCCGGAGGAATCAGA
>PEZR01000057.1 GCA_002773975.1 Bdellovibrio sp. CG10_big_fil_rev_8_21_14_0_10_47_8 | reverse complement strand
TGATCTTCGAAGTACTCAATTTGAGGACCACGATAGCAGATGTCGACAAAGTATTTTGCACTGTACAGGTCTGAACCCAAGTTGAATGACAGATCGGTAATTCTTTTTGTGAAAGAATCCGAATCAGTCAAAGCCTGTGACCAGTTAGATGCATCATTGCCAGAAAATGTTTTTCCAACAACCTGGTTTGCCACTGACGTATCGCCATTGTCTTTCCAGTCTTGGTAAGAAACTTTCCCGTAATTCATCAACCAGTCACCGCCACCTGCAGACGAACAAATGCAAGAAGAGTTACAGTTTGCACCTGTCGTTGAGCAATCAGTGGGTGTGCAAGTTTCATTGGTTCCTTGGAAATAGCACACTCGTTTGTCGGACTGCTGGGGCATAATTCCAGCGTTGCAGGCATAGATATTTGGACCTGACGAGAACACTTTAAATTTGTATCTCAGGGAAACTGCATCTGCCGATGCGGCCATGGCAAGAACTGCCATCGCTAAAAAAAGACTTTTCATTTTCATAGGGACTCCTACTTTCGGTTGTTTTTATCCTCAAAAAAGAGGTTGTTGTTTAAGTTCCGTTAACTTTTTATTCAATTTGGGGAATATGGGATACACTCGAGTTTCCATAAGTGCAAGCTCAGACGGCACTCGGCAAAAGGCATAGACCAGATCGTTCGGTTGACTTTCCGAATCCAAAATAACGGCCAACAAGGGCGCCTCGGCCCCCTCAGGGCAAAATTGGGCAAATTGAGCCAATACATCATCCGCATTCCAGGGACGATAATAGTTATAAATACTTTGGGGTGAGAGCAAAACATAGTTCTTCATCTTCAAAAACGGCAAAACATCCTGACCTGAGACTTCACCAGAAAATGCGGGCTCAAAGTAGGTTGTCAATCGAGAGAAAATCGCTCTCATCAAGGTTGACGAAGTTCCACCACATCCCAGGCACAGGGGCTCGGGAATTTGGCAGGTGTCCCCCTTTTGACAGAGAGCCTGACAAAAGCTCCCCTCATCGGCTCGACATTGGAGATAAACACTCTGGGAAATCTGACCTTGAGAATCAATTGCAGGTCGCGAATCAATCCAAAAAGCCTGTGATTGGTCAATATAAAGTGTCAGCAGACTCAGGATCAGGATCCACTTCATGGGCGCCTCCGAATGACCGGCAGACAGTTTCCTCCGGCTGAAATGTGAATCTTGTCCACTCCCCAGTCAGCCCCTGATCTTTCGTTGCAAGTAAATGGAACCGTGATGCTTCCATCACAATTTGGCATCTTCACAACCGCCATCTTATAATGGCTAGCAGCGACCCCACCCGCGCGAGGGCTATTTCGCCAAGAAACCTTGGTCGGAAAACTTCCGAACTTACGTTCGACATAATCGGCGACCTTGGATGAACAAACGTCTTGAAAGCATTTGAAGCCTTGGCTCAGAGGCAAAACACAAAACTCTGGAATATTGCCACCATAACGTTGATAGGCATCAACCACCTGATCCAGGCGAAGCTCATAGCCTCGGGGGATATTGGTTTTATCTTGATTTCCCTTGTAAAAACGATAGATCGCCCGAAAGAGATAAACTCCGAACTTGAGTGGATTGAATCCCAAACCAACACCCACTGACGAGGCCGCCCCTGCAACCGCAACAAAATTCAAGGTACAGCCCGCACAAACAGAAGCATCCGTTGGATCTGCGGAGGCAATATCCCCAGGGCGATTGACCACTCCACCGCGCTCAGCTTTGGCCTTGCAATAATTCAGCGAAATCCCCTGAAAGGCATAAAAGTTAAAAGGCGTATCCGCATGAGGAGACAATTGAATGGCGCAGGGGGCTCCCAAAAGCGGGCCAAAATCTGCAATCAGGGTTTTGGTCATTTTCGATTTTTGAATATTGGGATCATATTTTAATTTTCCATCACTCATCAGTTGATTAAAGGAGGTGACCTTTGGCGCCCTGAAATCAACGTCGAGATAAAGGGGAATGCTGTTCCATCCCACCAAAGCTGTGTTGAAAAGGTCTGCGACAAAAATCTTACGCACACGATTTTTTGCGAACCACGGGTCATAGACCTTACAGGCTTTGAGCTCCGCGTAGGGATTAAACACATCCGCACTGGCCGCCGTCGATGAGATCGGCAGAAAGGCCTCGGCATAAGTGCTAGCCGCATACAGATCCACGGCCGCCTTAAAGATCTTACGGGCACAATCCATAGCATTAGCACAAATTAGAACTTCCGGATTTCCCAAAACAAGAGCCGGACCCGCAACAGGGCGCAAAGGGGAAAACACTGGGCTCGATGAGTTCTGATCTTGTGGCAAACTGGTTTTGGTCAATTCCTTTGCCCAAGGCTCAAGTCCTGACCAATTTGTTTGATAGCCCTCTCGTCGAAAAAAATCTGACTGCTCGAGATCCGTACACAACGGACGCAAAGCTTCACTCAACTTTTGAAAATAGGTAACTTGTTCCGCGATGGTCAGACCCACTTGGCTCTTGATCTGGAGCATGCTCTCGAGCTGTGCAACCCGATCAATGTCTGAGCGAAGAAAGTCCAATCTTTTATCGGATGAAAGTCTCCACTCTAAACAAAGGTAGGCTGCTTCGTCTCGCGTCGACTGATCAACCGCACCCGACAGAAGAAGGGGCTCTATGTTCTCGACCAAATTTTCCGGAGAATAGGTTCTCGCAATAACCGTCATGGTCTGATTGGCATTAAAAACTTTGTTTTTCATAATCCAACGGGTTTCGACAAAATTCTTTCGAAAGTTTGCAACCCAATCACTGGCTTGATCATAGGAGCCCGTTCCCAGGAAATCATTGTTGACGGCCCGCGCTCCGCGCTCGACCAAGTTATTCTCGGCCCCCTTGGGAATCAGATCATCAAACTCGGTGCCCGTTCCAGATTTTTTCGCCAGCTCGCGGATCGCATTCATTGCCAGCGTCTGATTATCACACCGAGGAACCGTCATCGCCCTGCAGCCGTTGGGCATAAAAACTAGGGACTCTTCAAAATCAAGAGACCTAAAGACTTGCGCAAATTTTGGTGTCCAACCCTGCAGGTCCGACGAGTATCGCAAAGCCCACGATAGATAAATTTTGTAGGAGTTCCAAAAATCAAAACCAATTTGATTCCACAATTTTTCATCAGCCACATGGACATCAATCTGCAAGGCCGCGTTTCTGGAATCCAGCTCGGGGCTTTGATCCTGACAAGAGGTCACAACCGTTTCCGGATGCAATGCGACCTCCGCCAGCTGATTGAGCTCAGATGCCTGCAATTCCGCCGCTTGCAAAGGCGCCTGAAATGGAGAGAATTTTTTCAGATAAAGACAACTGGCCTTGCCCCCCAACTTATCAGAGATAAAATTATTCGCCGTGAATCCATCGATTGGCTGAAGGGCCGCCACGATTTCCCGGGTGCTTTTGTGACTTTGAGCCCAAACAGTCGCCAAATAGCGTTGCAGATCCGCACAAAAAACATTTTCACCGCAAGCCAGAGCCCGGGTCTTATAATTTTTTAGATTGGTCGGGAGTCCTTCGGACAAATCCGCAGGCAAAAGCGGCAACTTCCCTCGCAACATCTTTTCCAAGATCTGGGACTGAACTCCGGAGACTGCCAAACGAAAATCTTGCATCCCGCTCGTGACCAGGGAATCCACCGGAAGCCCCAAGGATTTCGCAATCCCCGCCGACAATCGACCCGCATTGTAGCCATCAATAATGGCAAAAATCGAGGTCGTCGGAAGTTCCGACTCAACCGCGCACTGAGCCCGATTCGCAAACCGAAGTTGATTAAAAGGCTGTAAGAGAGAATTCGCAGGAAGGCCCGCTGGTGAACTCAAAGGCGAATTTACTGACGAACTCGCAGACATCTGGGCCCAAGACCCAATTGAGGTCATACTGACTGCAACCGTAAGGCCAACAATCATTCCAATTTTTTGCAAATTTTCGAAAGTTCTCAAAGTGATCCTAATTCGGCCGCAACGCCAAGGGCTCTAGTTCGACCCCGTATTGGCGCGACAACTTTCAACTTTAGTGAGCATGGTCGTGTAAAACAAAATTACAGTCTGCTCAGTGGGTGAAAAATTTCTCTTAGTTGAGTAGTCGTGATTGACCATGTTGTACATGTAGGTATTTACGAATTGATAAATCGCCGGAGTGACTCGCAGCTGACTGGTGCATTTGTAGTTTCTGTAGGTCACAGTAATGCCAGCGTAAGCTTTGTCAGAGTTGTAGTTGTTGTTGTCCCCAATATAGATGGGATTTCCACCGCCGCCGGTTGGCTGACCATATCCCACATTGAAACTCACCGTCCATGAGTGCCCCTGGCTATCGGCACCGACAATTTGACAAAGATTTTTAACACAAGCGACTTTCATCTCATCTTGAATCTGGCGCTGGATGTCTGCATCTGTGCGGTCTGGAAGCGGGCGATGATCATACTCAGGCGCTCCATCATCAAATTCGTCAGCAAGAACTGTGTGAGAGAAACCAACCAGAGAGATCAAAATGCTGAGAATGAAGAAACGCGTCATAACAAAACTCCTGACTTTTATTAGAATCTTTACGAGGCCTTAATTGCCTCTTAACCATTAAAAATGGAAGGAAATACTGAATTTTTGCTTTGTTTTCATACATACCCTCTGGAACCAGCTTAGTTTTGTCTGGATTTTATCTCGGTGAAAGGATACCTAACGGCTCAATGCCCTCGTTCATGATCACCCTTTTACTCACTTGCACTCCAGGCCCACGGGGCGGCCCCTTGCCTGTGATCCAGGTATTTCAAGATGGAAACCCTGTGATCACCCGAGTCCAACTGGCCGATGAGATTGAGCTATTCCAGGACTCAAATCAGCTTGAATGGGCCCGCCGAGACCTGACTCTGCCATCGGTGGAAAATAAAGCCTACCGCCTGAAAGAGGTCGATGACTCTGCTGTTTGGATGCTGACGGAGTACGCTCTCAATGGCAATCGAAGCGATTATTCGTTGATCTGCAATCACTGAAAATTCTGCCTGGTCGCCGGCGCATTGACAGCTCCGCTTGAGGGTGAAATCATCAATTGACAGCTGCCGATCAACCCCCAACATGAGATTTTGAACATGATCCGTATTGATTCGGTTTATAAGTCATTCAATCAAACGGTCGTTCTCAACGACATTCAACTCAGCTTTGCACCCAAAAAAACCCATATCCTGTTGGGGGCAAGTGGGTCTGGAAAATCAACTTTGTTAAAAATGATCATGGGCTTGATCTCTCCCGACCAGGGCTCGATATGGCTTGATCAGGAAAAAATGACCCCAAGCTCGCAGCGTTTGTTGGCGCAAAAAATGGGTTATGTTTTACAAGATGGTGGACTTTTCCCCCACCTCAACGCCCGACAAAATATCGCTTTGATGGCAGAAACTCTGGGATGGAGTTCTCAGCAAATTCAAAATCGCATTGATGAGCTGATCGAAGTGGTCAGCCTGGATCATCTGGTTTTGGGAAAATTTCCCAGACAACTCAGCGGCGGCGAAAAGCAACGGGTGGCGGTCATGAGAGCAGCTTTTTTAAATCCAAACGTGATTTTGCTTGATGAGCCTTTGGGAGCCTTGGATCCCCTCATTCGCTCTAGTCTTCAAAAGGAGCTCCGGAGTATCTTTGAAAAGTTACAAAAGCTGGTGATCATGGTGACCCATGATATCGGCGAAGCTGCCTTTTTTGGCCATACCGTCACTCTTCTTTACCAGGGCCGAGTCCTTCAGCATGGTTCGTTCTCGGAACTTTTACATGCCCCCACTCACCCCTATGTGACCGAATTCATACAAGCCCAACGAACCCTTCATGATTTGGGGGACAAAATATGAAGTCCCTATTGTTGATCGTGATGGGAAGTCTTTTTTGGAATCTCTTTGGAGGCTTTGGCCACCCCTGCTTTGCCGGCGAAACCGTCACCGTTGGCTCAAAAAATTTTACTGAAAGTTATATCTTAGGGGAAATTGTCGCTCAACTTCTGGAGGACGACCCGTCTTTGACTGTGCAAAGAAAATTTGGCCTTGGAGGGACCGGCATCATCTATGAAGCCCTCCGAAAAGAAGAAATCGATATTTACGTCGAATACACCGGCACTATCACAGAAAATATTCTAAAGGAACCTGGCCTGAAAGATCGAGCCCTGTTGCAAAAAAAACTAGAAGACCTAGGGATGACCATCAGCGCCCCGCTTGGCTTTAATAACACCTATGCCCTGGCCGTTCGCAAAGATTTTTCAGAACAGCATCATTTAAAAACGATCAGCGACCTGAACAAACTGGGGGACCAAGCTCGAGTGGCATTTTCCTTTGAGTTCATGTCACGATCGGATGGCTATCCCTCTCTGAAAAAGCACTATGGCCTGACTTTTGGTAAAAACGTCAAAAGCATGGATCACTCTCTTGTGTACGAGGCCATCCAAAATAATCAAGTTGACGTGATCGAGGTCTACTCGACCGACGGAAAGCTTGAAACCTTCGATCTAGAAATTTTGAAAGATGATAAAAACTTTTTCCCGACCTATGATGCTGTATTAATGACCAGCCTTAATTTTGTTAAAAACCATCCCTTGGCTTGGGAAAAATTGCGGACCTTAGAGAACCAGTTCGACGAAAAATTGATGCAGCATCTGAATGCCGAAGCAGATTTGAATGGAAAATCCTTCCCAGCTATTGCATCGACCTATTTGGAACGGGGGGCTCCTGACGAAGTTGAAGCGATTTTTAAACGCGTCTGGCGACGCACCAAAGAACATCTTTTGCTGGTTGGAGTCTCGCTGGTGTTTTCAATTTTTGTTGGGATTCCGATGGGGATCCTCGCGACTCGATCAAAACTGTGGGGACAGGTGATCTTGATCTTTAGCGGGCTGCTTCAGACAATTCCATCGCTCGCTCTGTTGGTGTTTTTAATTCCACTTTTTGGCATTGGCACCCTGCCGGCCTTGGTCGCACTTTTTCTTTATGGCTTATTGCCCGTGGTGGTCAACACTCACGAGGGCATGGTTCGTATTGATCCCAGACTGTTGGAGTCTGCCCGCTCTCTGGGGCTCAGCGATTGGCAACGCATTCGTTTGATCGAATTGCCGCTGGCAAGTCCCAATATTTTGGCGGGAGTTCGGACCTCCGCAATCATCGGTATTGGCACTGCAACTCTGGCGGCCTTGATTGGTGCTGGCGGTTATGGAGCTCCGATCGTGACCGGCCTGGCCTTGAATGACCTGTCGACCATTTATATCGGCGCCATCCCAGCTGCGTTGATGGCAGTTGTGGCCCATTTTCTCTTTGGATTTATCTCCCAGATTGTTATCCCTAAGGGTCTTAGACTCTAAGTCTAAGACAGAGCAGAGCTCCTAGAGCTCTGCTTGTTTCAAATCGGCTAAGCTTAAGCTTTTCTGTTTTTGCGCTACTACGGTGATGTAGTAAAGAGGATGTCCCATGACATTGAGCCGATGCTGGTATCTTCGATACAGTTCGACTCGCATCAGTTCGCCGCGAATCATGTTGTTCACCAGCCCAGAAAAACCACTGCGCCCACTGGCTTTCAAGAAATCCTCTTTGATATTAAAAGCAATCCATCCACCGTCTTCAATCAAGTTATAAGCCTCATAAAAAGCTTTTGGTGGAATGTCCCCGAACCCCAACGCTGCGACAATGATCAACGCATTCAAACGCAGCTGTTGAAGTTTCTCGGTGTCCTCCGCCGACAGTTGGGTGAAATCTCTGATCAGATAATCGTTATAGACCCATGGTCGATCACGAAGAGTGGCCTCTCTGGCTTCGGGTAGAATATCAACGCCAACAATATTTCGGGTGCCGAGATTTTGCAGAGCCTCCCCCGCCATTCCGTTGCCGGCCCCAAAATCTAAAACACGCAGTTTTTGCGCTGGAAAGTTATGCTCCTTTAAAACATCATTCAAAACACCAGCGATTCGAGCTGGAGAATTGCAGCGCAGAGTTCGATAGAAAATCGTTTCATAAAGACCCGGAATTTTAAAAACGGAGGCATAGTCATGGAAGCGGATTTTTTTCCACTCCCCATCCATCTGCACCTCGCACCACTCTTTGTCTTGATTCAAATTTTCGGCCCCTGGGAATCGAATAGGAAAAGGTCCGGTATTAATAATATCAACAAACTCCGCGCGAAATTCCTTGGGCGTCTTTGGCAGGCTTTTGGTCAATGTCATTCACATTCCCCTTCGTTGGTTTAATTTTTTTGCAACAATATAGAAATTGCAGTTATGCGTAGAGAACTCTCGGCCAAAGTCTCCGTTGTTCTCCGTGGTTCACGGAGCCCATAGGCTCTCATTGCAGAGAACCAGCGACAGCGAAAATTCATTATCTTATGTTAAAGGCTGAAGGGCCACTGGGTCACGACGCACCCATCAATTCCCAAGCAAATTCAGATTATCCCATGGCTTTGTCCTATTTTGCGCTAGAATATCCACAAAGACGTTGACAGGCATACTTGTATGTATTTAAGTGCTTTTACACAAAGAGGGCGGCTTATTTATGGCAAAAGAAAGAGACCTTCGACGCATTAGTCTTTTCATTGGCGAAGACCAGTATGAAGAGATCTCTCGGCGAGGACTGAATTTCAGCTGGTTGTTGCGAGACCTTATCGATGATTATCTCAGCGAAAAAAAGATCATTTTGTCCGTCGGAGATGAGACCCTGTCGCTGTATCAGAAAATCGTCGGCGCAGCAGGAACTCCGGATGCGGAGTTTGAACCTTTCTTTAAAGAAGCCCTTCGAGCCTTTTTGAAGAATAAAATTGAAACTATGCAGAAACTAGAAAAAACTGCATTTAAGAAAGAGGATGGGAAAAAATAATGGCTATCGATCTGGTCACACTTTGGATCATTGCTGGGATTTGTCTGCTTATTGGCGAAATGCTGACCAGCGGATTTTTTCTCATCTTTATTGCTTTCGGTTGTTTTGCAGCAGCCCTCGCCAGCTCGCTGGGCGCAAGCCACCTCGTCCAAGGGCTCTCATGCGCGATTGTGTCCATCGTCGGCGGATTGACCCTGCGGAGACCCATACAGAAGAGATTTCTGAAATCTATTTCGCTGAGTGCGGATATTGGAAAAGAAATTCATGTCGACCAGGCCATTTCACCCCATCAGCAGACTCGCATTACTTATCAGGGGACCTCGTGGCTGGCCACAAATCTGGGTTCTGAGGCTCTTAAACAAGGCGACCGAGTTGTGATTGTTGGTATTGATGGAAATGTTTTACTGATTCGAAAAATTATTTAAGACAGGAGATATATCATGGAACTTTTAGTCGTCGCGATCGTTGTTTTTTCGATCATTTTTGTCGTGCTCACGGTGCGAATTGTACCCCAGCAATCGGCCTATATCATTGAGCGACTGGGGAAATACAGCCGCACCATCGAGGCCGGCCTTCACATCACCATTCCTTTCGTCGATCGCATTGCGTATCGTGCGGATTTAAAAGAGATGGTCTTGGATATTCCACCCCAGATCTGTATCACCAAGGACAATGTTCAGGTGACCGTTGACGGCGTGATTTTTTACCGAGTGATTGATTCTAAAGCGGCCTCTTACGGAGTGAACGATTATGAGATTGCGATTGTGCAATTGGCACAAACAACCCTGCGCTCTGAAATTGGAAAAATCGATCTCGACAAGTCCTTTGAAGATCGCGAGCGAATCAATACAGCCATCGTCATGGGTATTGATGCCGCAACCCAACCTTGGGGCGTGAAAGTTCTGCGCTATGAAATCAAATCCATCAATCCCCCAAAAGACGTTTTGGATGCCATGGAAAAACAAATGCGCGCTGAACGAGAAAAACGAGCAAAAATTCTCGAGTCCGAAGCCACCAGGGATTCATTGATCAACAATGCCGAAGGTCGGAAACAAGATATGATCAAACAATCTGAGGCCGACAAACAAAGGCAGATTAACCAGGCCCACGGACAAGCCGAGGCGATCTTATCTGTAGCGCGCGCAACAGCAGAAGGAACCAAGCTGGTTGCCGCTGCCCTCGCCGGCGAAGGCGGGAAAGACGCTGCGGCCTTAAGAGTAGCAGAAGAGTACGTTAAACAGCTGGGAAATATGGCCACGAACTCTGATCTTCTGATTGTTCCCAGCAATGTGGGAGACCCCAATGCGATTATTGCCTCGGCGTTCAGTGTCTTTGACCGTGTGAAGTCGAAACAGACGTCGGTATAAGCAGATGCAAAATGTTTCATGGCCCCATGCCTTCTGGATCCTGGCTTTGGTGGGCGCCCTTGGTTGCTCAACCACCACTGTGAAACCAAATCTAAAGTCTTGTCCTGATCCCTCGAAAGCCTTGGCTCTTCGGGGGCATTTTACCCGACCACTGATCGTTGGTCACCGCGGGGCGCCTGGGCATGGGCCCGAACACACTCTTCGCTCTTACAATCTCGCTTTGGATTTTGGAGCGGACTTCATTGAACCCGATCTGGTTTTTAGCAAAGACGGCGTCTTGGTGATTCGTCATGAAAACGAGATCTCGCAAACAACCAATGTAACTGAACTTTTCCCCCAACGAAAAACCGTCAAGACGGTGGACGGTCAAAAAATGGAGGGATGGTTCACAGAAGACTTTACCGTCAAGGAGCTGAAAACCCTGCGCACCAAAGAACGTTTGAATTTTCGCTCCCACGAAAAGGACAATTTGGATTCAATTATAACTTTTGAAGAGTATTTGCAGTTTGTGCGTCAGCAAGAAAAACTTCGCCATCGACAAATCGGCATTATTCCCGAGATCAAACACTCGAGCTATTTTCATCAATTGGGCTTTGATCCGGAAAGAGCCGTGGTGCGACTTTTAAAGAAATATCATTTTAACAACAAAACTCAGCCAGTGATCATTCAGTCTTTCGAGACATCCAATCTTGAGCGTTTGCGAAAAATGACGCCGGTCGAGCTGATGCAGCTGATTGATGACAGCACCGCCGAAACGATGACCTCACAAGAAGGTTTGCAAAAAATTGCTCAGTATGCGTGACCTGCCCGGGCTAACCCGGTCCAGAATCTGTGATAAGATCTGGGCCAAGAAAGGATCCGGATTATGGCAAGAAAGAGATATACCCCAGAGGAAATCATCCAGCATCTGCGGACAGCTGAGATTGAACAAAGCAAGGGCTTAACCCAAGCGGAAGCAGCCCGAAAAGTCGGCATCACACCGATAACCCTATCGAGATGGAAATCAGAATTTGGTGGACTGCGAGTCGACCAAGCAAAGCGGCTCAAAGAGCTCGAGCAAGAAGCTTCAAGGCTTCGCAAAATTGTATCTGATCAGGCCCTAGATATTTTGATTTTAAAAGAAGTTTCCAAGGGAAACTTCTAAGCCCGGCGAAACGCAAGGATGCGGTTCAGATGGCGATGCAAAAGCTTAAAGTGAGCGAGCGTCGGGCTTGTAAAATTATTGGGCAAATCAGATCAACCCAGCGATACGAAAAGTTGCCAAATCAGGAGCAAGAAAAGCTTGAATCACGAGTGATCGAGCTTGCGACCGAATATGGCAGGTACGGCTATCGTCAGGTGACATATTTATTGAACATGGAGGGCTGGTCAGTGGGAAAAGATCGTGTTTACACAATCTGGCGCAAAGAAGGATTGAAAGTTCCGCAGAAGCAGCCCAAGAAATCCAGACTTTGGCTGGCCGATGGATCTTGCATCAGGCACCGCCCCGAATACCCGAACCATGTTTGGTCCTATGATTTTGTCTCTGAACAGACGCATGATGGAAGGAAATTTAAGATTTTAAACATCATCGATGAATACACGAAGGAATGTTTATCAAGCCATGTGGCAAGACGGATCCGAGCGCAGGATGTGATCTTGGTTTTAGCAGATTTATTTTTACAAAAAGGATGTCCACAATTTATCAGATCTGACAATGGTCCAGAATTTATCGCAAAGGAGCTTGTGGCGTGGATGAAGAGTCTGCAGGTACAGCCATTATTTATCCAGCCAGGAAGTCCGTGGGAAAATGGATACTGTGAATCGTTCAACGGCAAGATGCGCTATGAACTTTTGAATGGTGAAATATTTTACTCGCTGCTTGAAGCGAAGATCGTGATCGGGAACTGGAGGAAGCATTACAACACAAAGAGACCGCACAGTAGCCTTGGAGGAATCCCGCCAGCACCGGAGTTTTTTCAACCAACTCTTAAGATGCTTGCGAACGAATCGTTAACAATGTAAGTGGTAGCAAAACTCCCGGCTGG
>PEZR01000007.1:11079-12288 GCA_002773975.1 Bdellovibrio sp. CG10_big_fil_rev_8_21_14_0_10_47_8 | reverse complement strand
TGAGGACCTGCTTTTCCTGGGCGTCTTGATTGACAGAGGGGTCTGACGAGATCGTTCGACGAGATGTCGATGCACAGCCAAAGCTAATCAACAAAAGAGAACTGAGGGCGCCAGCAAGAGTTCCGCCAACAAGGATTGATTTCCAAGAAACACTCGTCATAGGCCCAGCTTAGCATCCCGAAAAAGAAAGAGGGGAGTCCTGTTTTTGTGAAAGGGCCTTATTTTTTGTCTCATGGAAATACCTGTTTCATCATGAAACAGGACCTGTGCCAAAAAAAGCATCTTGTTACTGATAGATTGGAAATTGCTGACAAAGAGCCTTCACTTCTCCGTGGATTTTTGCTTTAAGAGCCGCATTTGCTGGGTCCTTAAGGACAGATGAAATCCATTTTCCAATTTGGCGCATTTCACCGACACACATTCCTCGAGTTGTCAGAGCCGGGGTTCCAATGCGGACTCCACTGGTCACAAAAGGACTCCGTTTTTCATTGGGAACTGTGTTTTTATTCACCGTGATTCCAGCTTCGTCCAAAGAAATCTCGGCGAGCTTGCCGGTCACTTCTTTCTTGGACAAATCCACCAAGATTAAATGGTTGTCCGTTCCTCCGGTGACAAGATCAAAGCCTTCGGACAGAATTTGTTCAGCCAGGGCTTTTGCATTTTCTAAGACTTTGCCCGAATAGATTTTAAATTCAGGCTTCAGGGCTTCGCCGAAGGCCACCGCTTTGGCAGCAATCACGTGTTCCAATGGCCCCCCTTGAATTCCAGGGAAAATTTTCGAGTTCATTTTTTTTCCGAGATCTTCCTGATTGGTCAGAATCAGCCCACCCCGTGGTCCACGCAAAGTTTTGTGGGTTGTCGAGGTGACATAGTCTGCATAAGGCATTGGTGAAGGATGATGGCCCGAAGCCACCAATCCTGCAAAATGAGCCATGTCGACCAGCAAAGTCGCGCCAACTTCGGTGGCAATTTCACGAAAGCGGGCAAAATCCAGAACCCTAGGGTAAGCACTGTAGCCTGCAATTATAAGTTTTGGTTTTACCTCGAGCGCTGTCGCTCGAATGGTGTCGTAATTAATACGACCAGTTTCTGGATCCAATTTGTAAGAAGCGGCTTTAAACAAAAGACCACTGAAATTCACCGGTGAGCCGTGGGTGAGATGCCCGCCATGTGAAAGATCCATCCCGAGGATGGCATCGCCGGCGTTCA
>PEZR01000007.1:366-11003 GCA_002773975.1 Bdellovibrio sp. CG10_big_fil_rev_8_21_14_0_10_47_8 | reverse complement strand
CTTTTTGGCTCACTCGATCGCCAGAGTCTCGGCTTTATCCACAAACTGACAACCGCCATAGTAACGTTTGCCAGGGTAGCCCTCGGCATATTTATTGGTCAGTACGCTGCCTTGAGCTTGCATCACAGCCGTGGACGCATAGTTCTCAGAGGCAATCATTTCCAATCCGTCGCGCTGGCGAACGGCTTCTTGTTCAATGATTTGGGCGATTTCAGGGTCGGTCTCGCGAACGAGTTCAATCGAAGGTAGTTTCATGGAGATATTATCAAACAGGGGTCGAGACTTTGGCAACCCTTGCTGTGTGACGGCCACCTGCAAAAGGCGTCGTCAAAAAGATCTGCATGATTTCCACGCATGCCGCCGTTGGAGTCAACCTAGAGGCTAAACAAAGCACATTGGCGTCGTTGTGTTCCCGAGAAAGTCTTGCAACCTCATGGCTCCAACAAAGGGCCGCTCGCACATGTGCATATTTGTTGGCGCGCATGCACATTCCCTGTCCGGAGCCACAGATCAGAATGCCGACCTCGGTGGGGATCGATTTGTGAGAGTTTTCTTGAATCAGGGAAAAGCCATGAATTTTTTTTGCCACTAAGTCCGCATAGTCTGGATAATCCACCGAGTCCAGGGACTGAGGGCCAAGATCATGAGCTTCGCGCTTCAAGTCCGGACACCACTTGGGGTCCAAAAGATATCGGTAGAGCTCTGACTTAAGTTCCACACCTGCATGATCTGACGCGAGATAAATTTTCATCATAATTTTGAAAATAAAAGGCAGGCATTGGTGCCGCCAAAACCAAAAGAGTTGTTGAGAACCTTTTGAATATTTCCGCTTCGAGCCTCGACCGGGACATAATCCAAGTCACAAGCTTCGCTAGGATTTTCCAAATTGATTGTCGGAGGAACTTTCTGATCCACGATGGACATGACGCAAAAAGCGCTCTCAATTGCTCCCGCAGCGCCAAGACCATGACCCATCATGCTCTTTGTGGAGCTGACCCAAAGTTTTTTTGCATGATCACCAAAAACCGACTTAATGCCCTGAGTTTCCAACTCATCTCCCACTGGAGTGCTGGTACCATGAGCATTGATGTACTGGATTTCCTCCGGAGAAGTTTTTCCGTCCTTGAGTGCCATCTTCATGGCTCGTTGACCGCCTTCGCCCATGGGCGCAGGATTTGTCATGTGGTAAGCGTCCGAAGTCGCACCGTAACCACTGACTTCGCACAAAATACGAGCGCCTCGTTTCTGAGCGTGCTCTAAACTTTCTAAAACCAGAACGGCAGCACCTTCGGCAAGAACAAATCCATCTCTGTCTTTGTCAAAAGGTCTTGAAGCTTTGCTTGGATTGTCATTGCGTGTGGATAAAGCGCGCATCGCTGCGAAGCCGCCAATCGCCATCGGGCAAACTGTGCTCTCGCTTCCGCCAGCCAACATGAAATCACAAGTGCCATGACGAATATAGTTGTAAGCTTCACCCACAGAGTGAGCCCCTGTTGCACAGGCTGATGTGATCGAATAGCTCGGGCCTTTCAAGCCAAATAAAATACTGACCTGGCCTGAGGCTAAATTTGTGATGACGGCGGGGATAAAGAAGGGACTGATTCGACTGGGACCCTTTTCAACCAGTTTTTTGTACTCTTCTTCGATGGTCGGAAGACCACCCATTCCAGAACCAATAAAAACGCCACCGTTCTCGGCGTTTTCTGGAGTGATCTGAAGATTCGCATGCTCAAGAGCCATTTTTGTGGCTGCAATTGAATACTGAATAAACAGATCCATCTTTTTCTGTTCTTTTTTGTGGATATACTGATCCGCCTGGAATCCTTTGACCTCACCCGCAAAGGTGACATCAAAACCAGCGGTTGGAAAACGAGTGATGGGGGCAATGCCATTTTGCCCTTTCAAAGCATTCTGCCAAGACTCCTCGAGGGTTAAACCCAAAGGTGTGACAGCGCCAATTCCTGTGACCACCACTCTTCGCAAAGACATGATCTATGCTTTTCCTTTTTTCTCAAGATAGCCAGCAACATCGCCAACAGTTCTGAGTTTTTCAGCGTCTTCATCTGGAATTTCCAGATCAAACTCTTCTTCCATTGCCATCACCAGCTCGACAATGTCCAAGCTGTCAGCGCCAAGGTCATCAATAAATGAAGCCTCTGCTTTTACTTTATCGGGATCGACTCCCAGTTGTTCAACGATAATGTCTTTTACTTTCGGGCTCAGTGCCATGTTTGACCTCCTCAAACTTTAGTTCATAAAAAGTCCACCGTTCACACTCAATGTATGACCGGTGATGTATTTCGAATCATCACTTAACAAAAACGATGTCGCCGCAGCGACTTCCTCGGGAGCTGCGATTCTCGCCATTGGAATATTGTCGACGATGCTTTTTTTCTGATCTTCGGTCAGAACATCCGTCATTTCGGTGGCGATAAATCCAGGGGCAATGCAGTTCACACGAATTCCACGAGAGGCCACCTCGAGAGCAAGGCTTCGGCTGAAAGCTTCGATACCAGCTTTGCTGGCCGCATAGTTTGCTTGTCCCGCATTGCCAGTTTGACCAATCACGCTGGTGATATTGACGATAGAACCTTTGCGAGCTTTCACCATGGATTTTAAAAAGCCACGGGTGACCAAAAAAGTTCCGCGCAGATTGGTCTGAATAACGTCATCAAAGTCCTGAGTTTTCATCCGCAAAAGCAGACCATCGCGAGTGACGCCGGCATTGTTCACCAGGCCGTCAATTTCGGACCATTTTTCTTGAACATTAGAGATCGCTTTTTCAACAGAGCTCTCGTCGGAAGTGTTGAGCTGAACGCAAAAATGACCTTCGCCGGGCAGTGCGGACAATAACTTTTGAGCGGCATCTTCACGAGAGGAATAAGAGAATGCAACTTGAGCCCCACGAGCCGCAAATACCTGGACCATAGAGGCACCGATGCCACGGCTTCCACCGGTGACGAATATTTTCTTTCCATGAAGAACCGGCATATTTGAGGCTGACAAATGAGTATCCTTTTAGCTCAATTCTTTGGCAAATTTTTCTATGTTTTCAATATCTTCCAAAGAGTTGGTATTGAAAACTCTGAAGGCCGTGCTGTCAATTTTTTTCAAGAGCCCCTGAAGCACCTTGCCAGCCCCACATTCAATACAGGTGGTATAGCCCTTTTGCTTGGCCAAATCCATGCTTTGCATCCATCGAACGGGGGCAGAAACCTGCCGAATGAGGTTTTCCCGGAGCAATTCTGCCTTGGTTTCAAGCTGAGCGGTGTAGTTTTGAATAATGGGAAATTTTGCAGTTTGAAACGGGATTTCGGTCAAAACCTCCCGCATTTTCTCTTCGGCGGGAGCCATCATTTCGCAATGAAAAGGGGCGGAAACTTGTAGCGGAATCAAACGGACTCGTTTAGCTGTGCCAAAAAGCTCTTCCGGCTTCAAGTTTTCTTGCAGCCACTGAATGGCATCCGCTTTGCCGCTGATCACAATTTGCCCAGGGCTGTTAAAGTTCGCTGGACTCAGCGGCCCCAAGCGGGACTCTTGAACTGTCCACGCGCACATTTTTTCAACCTCTGAGGGCTCAAGACCCATGACCGCAGCCATAGAACCCTGACCCACTGGAACGGCAGCTTGCATGGCCTGACCACGAGTTCGAACAGCCCGAACCGCTGCAGAAAAAGGTAACGCCTGAGCTGCCACCAAAGCCGCATATTCACCAATGCTATGACCAGAAGCCACGACAGGCGTCAGTCCTAACTGCGAAAGAAGAACCCTTTGTGTCGCTGTTGAGACGGTTAAAAGACAAGGTTGCGTGTTTTCAGTCAGCGCCAAATCTGAGTCAGAACCATCGAAACATAATTTTTTTAAGTCCAATCCTACACTATCACTAGCTTCTTCAAAAGCCTGCCGTGCAATAGGAAAATTCTCAAAAAGAAAACGGCCCATGCCAGGATGCTGGCTGCCTTGGCCTGGGAAAATCAGATGAAATCCAGTGTTTGCCATACCCAATCCTTTTTTTCCTTGAATCGATTTAAAACTGAAGAACTGCGCTTCCGGCAGTGAGTCCGGCTCCGAAAGCCGTTAAGAGAATTGTTTGACCCCGCTTGATGCGGCCATCTTTTCTCGCAAAATCAAATGCGACAGGAATTGTCGCGGCCGAGGTGTTCCCCATCTGATCCACAATGGAGATCACTTTTTCTTTGGGGAAATCAAAATGATTGGCAACAGCTTCCATGATGCGCCAATTGGCTTGATGAGGAACGAGCCAATCGATGTGAGAAGAATTCATTTTGTTGAATTCCAGAGCCTCTTGACAGGTTGCTGACATTGTTCGGACGGCGTTTTTATAGATCTCGCGGCCCTTCATGGTGAACCAGTATGAGTTGTCGTCCAAGACTTCCTGAGAAAATGGTCTTTTGGATCCGCCAGATGGTCGAATAAATAAATCTCCCAAGGATCCTTCGGCACGAAGGTGGCTGCTGTAAACCACATCTTTGGCCTGGGTATCAGTTCTTGAAACCACCCAAGCACCAGCCCCATCACCAAAAAGAATGCAGGTCTCACGGTCCTTGTAATTCACAAAGCGTGTAGTGACCTCGGCGCCCACGATCAAAATATTTTTGTACATTCCCATTCGGATATAAGCATCCGCCATCGAGAGAATATAAATGAAACCAGAACAAGCCGCGCCCACGTCCATCGCCGGGATTCCGTTCAATCCAAGTTTCGCTTGAAGAACACAGGATGTGCTGGGAGTTTGATAATCGCCGGTGACAGTTCCAACAATAATACAATCAATGTCTTTGGGTTCTAAATTGGCGTCTTTGATTGCCAGTAAGCTGGCTTCATAAGCCAAATCTGAGGTGGCTTGATTCGGCAAAGCACGATGGCGCTCAGAGATCCCTGTACGTTCACGGATCCACTCATCGTTGGTGTCGACCAATTTTTCGAGATCTTTATTGGTGATCAAATCAGGGGGCAAGTAAGAGCCTGTTCCTGCCACCCGTGTGCGATAAAGAGACATCTTCTAAGCTTAAGCGTTTTTCGCAGCGCTGATTTGTTTTCCCTTGTAATAAAAAGCGCCATCAGCGCCTTTCAATGCACGGTGAGGACGAACCAGTTCTTTTGATTTTTTATCAATGGCGATCCCTGGAGCTGACAAACCATCGTGACTGCGACGCATGTTTCGGCGAGAGCGTGACGTTTTCTTTTTGGGTGTTGGCATAGTAAACCTCTCTATGGAACTTGAATTGAAACGAAGGTGGTCAATCTATTCGGATTCCACCTGAAAAATCAAGAACATCTTGCGTCAATTCAGCTTAATACTCTTCAAATTAGCAAAGGGGCTCTTGGGCTTTTCAAAACCCTCATCTTCATACTTAAATTGCCCCTCAGGGACGGGTTTCTGACAAACTTGGCAGTTTCTCTTGGAATCACAGGGCGGCACGGGATTTAGGGGCTCGGTGAGAGCGATCACCTCGTGCAGGTATTCCCCAGCATTGAAATGATGACCTTGATATTCCACCACGGTGGGCCCCTCGGCCGTGAGTTCAGAAAAGTGATTGGTTCTCCCGTATTTCCCATTGCGAGGAAGGGGCTGGGCGGGGAGCAAGAGCTCCTTGAAGCTCTCATCAACCTTGAGCTTAAAATCAAGACCACAACGGGAACAATCCTCAGGAAGCTCTGTGCGCACAAAACCAGAAAGCTCATAGGTTCCAGCCTGTAGGGGGTGAATTGTAAACTCGGCTAGATGAGGAACCTTGTCCTTGGCTTTGACGTCCTCGCCAAACAGGTCCTTGAGAACTTCATTGAGCTCACCAGTGTGTTGATTGCAAGTGTAGGTCATTCCAGCGTCAGGGATTTCTTGTAAATTGATGATCATGGGCCGGATATAGCACGCAGCTCTCCGAAGGGAAATTACAAATCTTTAAAAAGACTGGAAGCAGATATTTTTTGCCGGATCAGCTTCAATTCAAGCATTTGTTGCACCAAGGTTTCCCAACGCTCCTTACTCATTTGGCCAAGGCCCTGGTCAGATGACAGGCCTTGGCCAGGAGATGCGGTGGGCTCAATCAGCGGCTTTTGAGCCTTGGCGCTGGCTGCAAAAGTCTTTGCATCCATCGCTTTATTGATGCCGGCCATCTTTTGATTGCTGGCCTTTGGATCCGCCAAATAGGCCCTCCAGCCCTCACGCACAGCTTGAACCATGGAAGAGGCTTCTTCTGGATACTTCTTTAACCGCGATGCTCTGACCGCCAGAACAGTCGTATAGGGATTGTAACCTGAATCAGAAACCAGAAAAGTCTTTACCTTGGCCCCCGCTTTCTGGGCGGCCAGCGGTTCCGAAGTTACAAAACACTGTTGCGAGCTCTTCGGATCCTTCAGAAAGGGACCGATCCCGCCCAAATAGGGAACTGAGTGCACCTTGAGCGGGGCGTATTTTTTTGCAAGATACTGGGCATAGGGGAGACCTGATTGCCACATCAGGGTTCCTTCATTGCGAAAGACATCTTCTAGTTTTTTAAATTTCTGATTCTCATGGGTCATAATCCCGGCGGGATTGGTTTGATAGACAGCAAAAAGAGCCACGACTTCAGGAGCACCGCGATCCCTCGAGAGAACAATTTCGTCCGCAGAGACCACCGCATAATCGACCTGACCTGAGGCCAACATTTGAATGGTCGGCGTGCCCGAACCGCCCTCTTGCAGAGTCACATCCAATTGATGTTTTTTAAAAAGTCCACTGAAGCTGGCCTCATAAAAACCACCAAACTGAGGTTCTGCTTTCCAATTAAGGGCCAACTTCAAAGTGGATTTTTCCGGTGCAGCCGCCTGAGAAAGCGCGGGGAGTTGACAAAATAGACTTAGAATCAGGGGCCACAATTGATACATAAACACCTCGGTGGTTGGAATTTACAGAGAATCTTTATTGAAATACGGACGATGGCGCAACAACAGACCAAAACCCCAACGGATCAACGCCATATAGAAAAACCCAATCAAAGCCGACAAAAAAAGTGCCGCAAAAACAATATCTACTCGCTGCTGAGTTCGAGCCGAGTCAATCAATCCCCCCAGACCTCCTCCGGCGACGAATTCACCAACGATGGCTCCGACCACAGCCAGACCAGAGGCAACCTTTAACCCCGCATTCAGATAGGCCAAGCTGCTTGGGATCTGCAGTTGAAAAAGAATCTGCCGGGGACTGGCACCATAAACACGAAAGAGTTCACGAAGCTGTGGATCACTCTGACCCAAGCCAACCAAGGCGTTTGCGAGCAGTGGAAAAAAAGAAACAATCAGAGCAGACACACGGACGGTCGGGGCACCAAAGCCAAACCAAATCACCAAAAGCGGTGCGATCGCCACGATCGGCACCGTTTGAAAAAAAACCGCCACCGGCAAAACCGCCTGTTTAAGAGCTGAAAAACGGCTGAGGATCAACGCAAGAATAAAACCAGAGATCGCACTGCCCAAAAAACCCAAGGTCGCCGAAGACAAAGTCTGCAAACCCGCCTGCCACAACTCGGGTCCCAAATCCTGAAAGGCCTGAAGCACCTGAGCAGGGGGCGGCAAAAGATAGGCCCCTACCACATTCAGCCGAACCAATAAATCCCAGCCAAGCAGCAGAAGAGCAATGAGCAACAACAGTGGTCGTCGATTTGTCATTGGAAACTCCGCTCGAAAAAAATCTTTCGCAGTCTTTGCACCTCTTGAAAAAAAGACAGCTCTTGTCTCAAAGATGCCTTTCGATGCGCTGGCAGATCAGGGCGAAACTCGAAAAAATTCCGGATCTTGGCATCAAAAATAAAAATACGCTGAGAAAGAAAACAAGCCTCCTCCAGGGAATGGGTCACAAACAAAGCTGTCCATTTTTGTGTCTCGTAAAGAGCTCGGAGTTCTTCTTGAAGCTTCCAGCGTGTGGGTTCGTCCAAGGCCGAGAACGGTTCGTCCAACAACAGCAGGGACGGGCTTGTGATCAATCCCCTGGCCAGCGCTGTCCGCATCTTCATTCCGCCGCTGAGCTCTGCCGGGAAATGCATTTCTTTTTCCTGAAGCCCCAAAAGCGTCAACAAATCTCGGGCTCGAGCGGAGGCCTCATTTAGACCTCCCCTTTGTCGAAGCCGGACTGGCAACAAAACATTTTCAAGACAAGTTTGCCACGGTATCAGCCTGGCCTCCTGAAAAACAAGACCACTTTGAACCTGATCAACACCGAGGACTTGGCCATGGGTGGGGGCCTCCAGGCCAGCCAAAATTCGCAACAACGTGGACTTACCACAGCCCGAAGGACCAAGAATTGAAACAAAATCACCCGCGGGAACTGAGAACTGAACTTCGGAAAAAACAGCCTGGTTGGATTTTGGAAATCTTTTGCCGAGATTCCGCACTTCGATCATGATCTAGATCCAATCATAGTTGAAACTGAGGCTGATTCGGTTTTGGCGACTAAGGTTCGGGGGAACTTCGTGCCTCATCCAGCTCTCAAATAAAATCACCTGCCCAGCTTGAGGGGTCAGCGAAATAAAACGTTGATTGTCATCTCGGGCCCGCGTTTTTCGCGGCGGAGAGCCCATAAAACAAACAATTCTCGGGTCTTCAAACTTGATCGCACTGCAATTTTTAGGAGTTTGCACATAATAAGTTCCGCTGATCGCAGACAAGGGATGAATATGCATGGAATGAACTGTTTTTGGCGGCATAATGTTGACCCAGAAATTGGTCATGATCAATTTTCGCCCCTGAAGGTCCATGTCAAGATGCTGGGAAAACTTTTGCACCTGAAGATCAATCTTATTTCTTATGTTCAGGAAACTGGTGGAGAACTGATCCAACCTATTCAGAGTGGCGTAAGAAGTATATCCGCCGGGATAGCTTTTCTGACTCCACTTTTGGCCCGTTTCGTCCGTCCTTCGAATTTGCTCAATCTCGGGCAACAGCTCTTGATTGATTTTTTGGACTTGGCGTACAGAGCCCAAAGGAGACACTGAAACAGAACTCGGAAAAAGAGATTTGATCGGCATAAAAAAACCATATCGAAGGGGCGGCGGAACTGTCTATCTGTTTGACAGGGGATTTCAAAGATTGTCTCCGAGACATCCTTTCTGCGAATTCATGGGCCGAAAGGCTCCTCGTTGACTTTGACCTCTGAAAAACCCGGGCTTTCTGGTCCCAGCCTTGCTTTATATTCTAGTGGAAACCCTGACGATAGGAGTCCCGGATGAAAAAATTGATGATAACCATGGTCCTCTTGATGACTGGAATCAACTCCTTTGCGGCCTCTGACGAATCCCCTGAGTTGGACTTTAACCAAATGATTGAAGAGAGCCATCAGGCCACTCGAGAGCTTCATGACAAACTCAAAAAAGAAGCTGGAATCGAGACCTCCCTGGGCGCTATCGGAGAAATTAAAAAAGAGGATCTTCCTGTTTACGATCAGCCCGAACAGGTGGCTGTTCAAACCTCTGAAGACAAGTTCTTTGCAGCTCCTCTGCCTGGTAAATACAACGAAAAAGCCAACCTAAAACGCCTGTCTCAGGAAATCAAAGATCTCCAGCGCTAGTCTGGCGCTGGACTTTAGTCTACAGAATCAATCGACGCAGCTCTTGCTGCGAATACACATAGTCCGCATAAACCATGGTGTTGGTGATATTCCGATGCCCCAAAGCGACCTGCACCAAACGCAGGTCTTTGGTCTTTTGATAAAGCTCAATGGCAAAAGTATGTCTTAAGGCATGGAATTTTTTGGGAATTGGGCGGTAAAACTCCCAGATTTGATACAAACGCTGATAACTGATGGGGAAAATCAAAGCCGTGGACAAGGGCTTTGCAAACCTCTCGACTGCTTCAAACAACGGCGAGGGGAGTGGGATTTCACGATCGTTGCTGCCCTTAATTCCGCGGATAAACACGCTCTGGTCATAGCTATTGAGATCTGTCTTCCTTAAGTTTAAGAGCTCTTGAGCTCGCCCTCCGGTTCTCAGGGCAAGACTGAGCAGCAGACAGTTTCTGGGATCTTGAACTTGATAGTCCTTTAAAATCTTGCGCAGGCGCTCAACCTCGGGCGGCAAAAGATATTTGTTTTTATTGAGAGAATATCTCTGCTGCATGGGTCGTTAGATCCTCTGACAGGATTGTACGGACAAAATCTGATTCAGAAAACCTCTCGCGAGATTCTAGACCTTAGTCCAAACACGCATAGTCACGGCTCGTTTCGGCAAAAATTTGAAACAATAATGTTAAATTTCAACAGCAAAAAGAATGGTTTAGCACTAGAGCTTATAACTATAAGCTCTAGTCTGAATTAAAAATGCCCAGGCCCCAGGTCATTTTCAAATATTCTTTCGGCATTTCATAGACTTAGCTTGACGGTCCGGGCCCTCAAAAATCACAATAATGTAAATCACAACGTAATTTGATTTGTTTCACAACACAGAACTTGTGAAGCACAACGGAGGATTCATGGACATCGAAGAAATCCAGCCCAAGGGCTTGCCAAGCAATTTCGGCGCTCGCGAGATCAACAGTTATGAAATGCACGAAGACTTGCGGGCCTCAAAGGGTCGACCCAAGAGCAGTCATCGTTTGCATTACGAAGCTCAGGTTCAGGTGATTCAAAGACAAATCGGGAGCTTAGAAAA
>PEZR01000007.1:0-268 GCA_002773975.1 Bdellovibrio sp. CG10_big_fil_rev_8_21_14_0_10_47_8 | reverse complement strand
GAAAATATAAAATAATGACGGTGCTCATCAACATTTATGTTTCCTTTGCGCTTATCAGTGTCATTCCGAAGGACTTTGTCCTAGACTACAACACAAAACTTATCTTGTTCTTCGTTTTGGTCGCCGGTTTAACGCTCGTGAGTAAAAGATTTTTTGATCTTTCCATCTCAGGAGCCGGTTCTTATTTTCTCTTGAAAGTTTTTTTAATGAGTTTTCTGCAAGTGGCCTTAGTTTTAAGCATAGTTTTTTCTACCGTTTCAAAAAAAGT
>PEZR01000043.1:9512-12516 GCA_002773975.1 Bdellovibrio sp. CG10_big_fil_rev_8_21_14_0_10_47_8 | reverse complement strand
GTGCCGGTGCTTTTGGCACAAGCGGGACAGAAACCTTATATGACGCCAGGGCGGGCACAGATTTTTGTCAGCCTGGAAAATACCGAGTCCCGCGGCATTCACATGAGCCGCTTATTTAAAGAGCTTCAAGAAAGTTTATCCCATGGTGTTTTGAGTTTTACTTTGCTCAAGGAAACTTTGAGCAAGTTTTTGCAAACCCATGAAGGTTTGTCGCAAAAAGCAAAAATTGAAATTGAATTTCAAGCCATGATTCAACGGCGCGCTCTGAAGTCCGACAATCAAGGTTGGCGCACTTATCCGGTCAAGATCAGCGCTTTTCAAGAGCGCGGGCATGAGGCTCGATTTTATTTGGAAACTTTAGTCACTTATTCCAGCACCTGTCCGGCGTCCGCAGCATTGGCTCGGCAATTGATTCAGGAAAATTTCAAACAGAATTTCCGTCAAAAGGATCTGGATTTTAAAGAGATCTATGATTTTATGGGTTCCACTGACGGGATCAATGCCACTCCTCACGCACAACGAAGTGAAGCTCGGGTGAAGATCGAGGTTTCCGAGACCTCTTTTGGTTTTGAAAAGCTGATTGATTTGATCGAGGCCGTTTTACAGACCCCGGTGCAAACCGTGGTGAAAAGAGAAGACGAGCAAGAGTTTGCACTTCGAAACGGACAGAATCTGATGTTCTGTGAAGACGCTGCCCGGCGGATCCAGGTCCAATTGATGAAAGAGGCTGCGGTTTTGGACTTTGTGGCGGAACTCCGTCACCTTGAGAGTCTCCATCCCCATGATGCTGTGAGCTGGGTGAGCCGAGGCCGTGAATTGAAGGGCTTTTAATCCTGGGGCTATTGACAGGGCCTTGTCTTGGTGGCATCAGTGAGAATCATTCTCAATTGGAGCCAGCATGGATTCAAATAAAGATCTGACAAAAATTCCCTCGCTTCCACGCAGTCATGGCGAGGAAAAATTGATTCAACGTCATGATCTGGGCCGCCAGCTCGACAAAAAAGCTTTTAAGCAGATGATTCGTACCATGAATTTAAAGGTCACTGATCAGCGTTTGGCGATCTTGGACTCTTTGCATGGCGGGCGAACCCATGTCACCGCTCAGGAGGTCTTTGAACTGGTGAGCGAGAAATTTCCAGAGATTGGTTTTGCCACTGTTTATCGATTTTTGCGCACACTCACTGAAAATGGATTTGTAACCGAAGTTCGTATGGGTGGCTTTCCGGCACGCTATGAGCTCACGCCTCAGTCTCACCATGATCATTTGACCTGTGTGGGCTGCGGAAAAATTTGTGAGTTTGAAAATCACCACATTGAAGAGCTGCAGCAAAAAGTGGCCAAACAATTTGGCTTTCAACTGACTTCTCATGTTTTGGAGCTCTACGGCATTTGCCCAGCTTGTCAGAAGCGTCAGGTTTGATTCTCCGCCCCTTTCCTCGATGACTTTTTTGCGGCGCTAAGAGACTCTGTTCTGTATGTCTAAGGACTTTGACGGAATTATTATTAAGGGTGCGCGCGAGCACAATCTGAAGGATCTCAACCTGCGTATTCCGCGCAATCAGATCACGGTGATTACGGGTTTGAGCGGCAGCGGAAAGTCCTCTCTGGCTTTTGATACGATCTATGCCGAAGGCCAACGTCGTTATGTTGAAAGTCTCTCTGCCTATGCCCGAAATTTTTTAGAGCAAATGAAAAAACCCGAGGTCGACTCGGTGACGGGCCTGAGCCCCGCCATCGCCATTGATCAAAAATCAGTGAGCACCAACCCACGCTCGACGGTGGGCACGGTGACCGAGATTTATGATTATCTGCGACTGCTCTACGCAAAAATTGGCGTGCCTTTGTGTCCAGAGCACAAAATTCCAGTGAGCAGTCAGACACCACAACAAATTCAGCAAGACGTGTTTAAAAAATCAGAGGGCAGCAAGTTTTTTGTTTTAGCTCCAATGGCTCAGGGGAAAAAAGGTGAATTCTTAGCTGAATTTCAAAAATGGGCCCGCAAAGGTTTTGTTAAAGCCAAGGTCGACGGCAAAATGATCTTGCTGGAAAATGCCCAGAAACTCGCAAAAACCAAAGCCCATGATATCGATCTGGTGGTGGATCAGTTGGTGCTGCAAGAAAGCCAACGCCACCGTTTGGCCGAAAGTATCAACACCGCTCTGTCTCTGGCCCAGGGCCGAATTGTGATCGAGATGCTATCTGGCGAGAGAACTTCTTATTCTCTGCACTCAGCTTGTCCGATCTGTGGTTTTGGTTTTCCTGAAATTGAGCCAAGACTGTTTAGTTTCAATAATCCACGGGGGGCATGTTCTTCTTGCCATGGTCTGGGCACCATGGATCTGGTGGAAGAGGAAAAATACTCCTACGGCGATGATGGTAAGGTGCTCGAAAAAATCAGCTACCGTTACAAAGATGACAAAAAGGTTTCCGACGACGACGAAGAGGGCGACGAGCTGGTTTTGGCCACTTGTCCTGATTGTCGCGGCACACGTCTGAAGCCCGAGGCATTGAATATTCAAATCGATGGCAAAAATATTGCCGAGGTGGCGGACCTTTCTTGCTCAGATCTTCGCGAATGGGTTTCGCAGATTCGCGCTGGCACCAAAGATCAAATCATTGCTGACAAAATTACAGCGCAAATTCTTTCGCGGCTGGAATATTTAATCCGTGTGGGAACGGGGTATTTGTCCTTGAACCGTCCTTCACGAACCTTGTCTGGGGGCGAAGCACAACGGATTCGTTTGGCGACCCAAGTGGGCTCGTCTTTGATCGGATGTTTGTATGTGATGGATGAGCCTTCGATTGGTTTGCATCCCAGAGATCATCATCGTTTGTTGGAAATTATCGGAGAGCTGAAGGACCGGGGTAATACCATTTTGTTGGTCGAACACGATGAAGACACTATGAGATTTGCGGATTACATCATCGATCTGGGGCCGCGGGCAGGAAAGCTGGGTGGGCAGCTAATGGCCGAAGGCACACCCACCGAGATTGAAAATAATAA
>PEZR01000043.1:0-9488 GCA_002773975.1 Bdellovibrio sp. CG10_big_fil_rev_8_21_14_0_10_47_8 | reverse complement strand
GAGTGGAGAGCTGCGAATTCAAACGCCGTCTCATCGTCGCAAAGGAAAAGGTCATAAGATTGTTTTAGAGGGGGCGCCCGGCAATAATTTGCAGGATGTGACCTTGGAAATTCCCTTGGGAACCTTCACCGTGGTGACAGGCGTTTCTGGCAGTGGCAAATCCACATTGATCATTGATACTCTGTATAAAATTTTGGCCCGGCGTTTTTACAACAATTCGACTCAGCCCTCGCCCTATAAAAGCCTGACGGGTCTTGAGAATTTGGACAAGGTCATTGATATCAATCAACGGCCCATCGGTCGAACCCCGAGATCGACGCCGGCGACCTATGTGGGGCTGTTTCCGTTGATTCGAGATCTGTTTGCGCAGCTTCCGGATTCGAAACTTCGGGGTTATGAGCCAGGGCGTTTTAGTTTCAACGTCAAAGGCGGGCGTTGCGAGACCTGTTTGGGTCACGGGCAGATTCGCATGGAGATGCATTTTTTAGCCGATGTGTTTGTGACCTGCGAAACTTGTTTCGGTGCCAGATACAACCGCGAAACCTTGAACGTGAAATACAACGGCAAATCCATCGCCGATGTTTTAAAGATGAATGTCGAAGAGGCCTTAGAGTTTTTTAAAAATCACTCGTACATTGCCAGAAAACTAGAGACCCTTCGTCGTGTCGGATTGGATTACATGACCTTGGGGCAAAGCTCGACGACTTTGTCGGGTGGCGAAGCCCAGCGAGTAAAACTCAGCAAAGAGCTGTCTAAACGCGGCACGGGAAAAACCCTGTATATCTTGGATGAGCCCACGACAGGTCTTCATTTTGAAGACATTAAAAAACTGGTCGAACTGATGCAAGAACTGACGGATCAGGGGAATACTGTTCTCGTTATTGAGCACAATCTCGAAGTCATCAAGTGTGCAGATCACATCATTGATCTGGGCCCTGACGGCGGAAAACTGGGCGGCAGAATCGTCGCATGGGGAACTCCGGAAGAGGTCGCCAAGGTCAGAGAAAGCGAGACCGGCAAATATTTAAAGCCGGTGCTTCGGGGGAAGTAGCTATCCGCTCAACCAACCCGCAGGGTTGCTGCGGTTGACTGAAGGTCTGAGAGTAGGGCTTCGAGCTCGGATTTGACGATGGGTTTGGCCAGGTATCCGTCGAAGCCCGAGGCTTTGGCCATTTTTTCGAGTTCGGCTCTTTCCAGAGCCCCCGACATCAAGATCAGTTTGGCATTTTTGTGAACCTCTGTGAGTTTGTCGGCCAGAGAGATGCCTTTGATTTTTGGCAGATTGTAATCGACCAAAACCAGATGGAAGGCTTCCGTTTCATTTTTTAAAATGATCTCGGCCTCAAAAGTGTCTCGACAGTCGATGCACTGGATCTCCATTTTTTCCAATTTTTTACAGACGAGCTTTCTGAAAAAAGTATCGTCCTCAACCACGAGAGCTCGGATCAGGTCCTTTTTGATCGGCTCTTTGACCTCTTCAGCTTCGGGGAAGGTCAGGAAAAAAGTGGTGCCTTTGCCCTGGGCGCTTTCGAAACTTAACTGTCCATGATGAGCCTTCATGATTTGATAACTCATATACAGACCCAAGCCCGTACCTTCGCCGACAGCTTTAGTTGTGAAAAAAGGTGTGAACAGTTTTTCCTGAGTTTTTTCCGGAATTGGATCGCCATTGTTCCAGATCGCCAGTCGAACCATCTTGTTTTTGCACTCGGAAAAGATACGAATTTTTGGATCCTTCCGGCCATCGAGAGCATTACAGGCATTGGAAACGATATTGGTGATGATCTGGTCGATCTGCACTTGGTCACAGTTGACATAAGCCGAATCAATTTGCACGTCCACATCAATGGATTGCAGTTTCAGCATTTGCTCCAGGAACATCAAAGACTCGTCTACGATTTTCTTCAGAGAGACCACGGATAAGGTCTGAACATCATTGCGGACCTTGGCCAACATACTCGAGACGATTTTGCTCATTCGTTGGGCGGCATTTTGAACAGGTTCAAAGCTTTGCTGAAGGGCGGGAATATCCGGAGGGGAGTCCTGCAGCTGCTGTTCAATGGCTTCCAGATATCCGGTCATGATTGCCAGCGGATTATTGAGCTCATGGGCCATGCCTGCCGCCAGTTGGCCAATGTCAGCAAGCTTTGAAACTCGAGCACTTTCTTGGATCAACTTTTGTCGCTCCAAGGATTGTTTTCTTTCTTCCGAGAGATCAATCAAATTGATCACCAAAAATATTTGATCTTCGTTGTGAAGAGACTTTACAGAAATCCGCACGGGGCAACGTCGACCTGATTTCCGACGCAGCCACAGCTCATTTTCCATTAGATCCACCGGACCCTGAGAGGCAATATCTACCATTGCTTCGATGCTCTTTGCTGAATCCTCTGAAAAAATCTCAGGCAGTGTCAGATCCTTGATTTTGGATGGGCTGTACCCGGTGATGTCACTGACCCCTTCGTTACTCATTGTCAGGCGCAGTGATGGAATCTCGCAAACCAGCAAAGGCGTTGAAACCAATGACAAAAGAAGGTCCAGGGAAAGCTTTTTAGGGGAGTATTCCATCTAAGGTGGTATCGGCCGAAATGAAGGGAAGGATAAGGCAATGATTGTTTAGATTGCATGTAGATTGTCTCAGAGTGAGAAGTTTTTATGAAAGTTCTGATTCTGCCGATATGGGTTTAGGACACGAGGAGATTTAAAATGGCAGGCCCTAAAAAAAGACAGTCTATTTTGTTGGTCGATGACGAAAAAGATCTTCTAAATCTGTATAAGATGAATTTAAAGTCCGTTGATGCCGATGTTCAGGCCTTCACGGATCCCTTGGAGGCTCTTCGATTTATCAAAGAAAATCCCTCTTTTGATCCGGATGTTTTAATTTCCGACTTTATGATGCCCAAGATGAAGGGTATAGAGTTGATTCAAGAGGTCGTTAAACTCAGACCTGATGTGACCACGATTTTATTGTCAGCTTATTTAGATAAAGAAAAAGCCATCAACGCTGCCAACAGTGGAGTATTTTATATCCTGGAAAAGCCAGTGGTGAAAGAGGCCTTTGTTTCCATTACAAGATCTTATTTGCAACAGAGTTTGACCAGTAAGCTCCATAAAGAAATGGAAACAGTGATGGTTCAAATGAAAGAGCTGTTCTCTGTTTTTCGAATTTTGTGTTTAGATGAGATGGATTTGCAGACAATTCGTCGTCCCTCTGTGCAGAGTGACCCCAATTCAGTGACGGAAAAGGCCATCAGCATTGAACAAGCAATGACTCAGCTGGATGAAAAACTAAAAAGTTTGTCCCAGGAAGAACAAGAAATCAAAAAAGCGGCCTAAGGCTCATTCAAACAAGAACAAGTTCTCAGACTTCAGATGATTTTTTCGAAAAAAATTGTCGATGCCCCGCTTCGGTGAGCAACAAAATCGGTGCGCCAACCAGGGCCGCCTTCCAACCAAAAAATTCGACCAACATGATTGTTCCAGTGACGGGAATTCTCAGGCGTGAACAAAACAGACTGACCAAGCCAACGGCGGCGCCCAACTGAAAACTAAGAACAGGGACCTGTTGGCTCAACCAACTTCCCCACAGTGCGCCTGAGGCCATCAATGGCGTGACTTCGCCCCCTTTCATCCCCGCGACGGTGGAAATAAAAGTAAACACCAATTTTTTAAAGGCGTCCTGCCAAGAACTTGGGCTTTGAAAGGACTGATGCAAAAGATCTAATCCCAGACTATTATAGCGGGGCAGTCCCACCCACAAAGTGAGCCCAAGAATCATCAAGGCCGCGCCTCCGAGTCGTAACCACCAGGGAATCATTTTCAAATAGGTCGCGAGTGTTTTGAAAAGGAACTCATAGAGCAAACAGATCAAAATCAAAGCGCCGGCAAAAACTGCATATGAGGAAAATCTGAAATCATAAAAATTGATCTCTAAACTTTGCCAGTGGCTGTGATGAATATTTAAAAAACCCGTCCAAAGGTAAGCCCCCCAACTGGAAGCCAAATAAAACGGGGCCCATAACCAGTCCCCTTTTCGTTTTGTCCATGCGGACTCAAGTGAAAAAACAGTTCCAGCCCATGGGACCCCAAAGGCCGCCCCAAATCCAGCCGCCAGTCCCGTGCGAATCAAAATCGGTCGATCACGATAGTCAATGGAAAGAAGTCGGCCCAGACTTTCCGCAATGGAGCCACTCATCTGAATGGCTGAGGACTCTCTTCCGACCGAAGCTCCAGCCCAGTGGTAAACCAACGTGGTCAGATAGATCCAAGGAGCTAAAAACCAGTGCACATGCTTGAGGGGATTTTTGACTTCGGCCAAAAGGCTTTCCGTATCTCCAAAACGATGGGCCTGTTTTTTGGTTTCGATATATCCCACAACCAGAGCTACCGCCGGCAAAAACCAGATAAGCCACATCCAATAGCTTTCAAAAAAGACAATGGTTCTTTCCAAAGTGTACAGAAAAAAACCGACGGCGGTGCCGACGCTCAAACTGACAAGGGGAAGAAGAATTATTTTTTTGATCACTGAGAACAGGGTAAGTCCTCAGTTCTGTTTTTGACAAGAAACTCCGACACAAGAAATCAGAATCAAAAGAGCGCCGAGCCATTGCGTCGGGCTCAATCGGTCGCCAATGAGAAAATAGGCAAACAAACAAGAAAAAGGAGACTCCATCAAAAAAAGCAGACTTGCGACTGTTGGTGGAAGCTTCTTTTGAGAGCGAACCTGCAGATAAAAAGCCACCAGGGATGAGCCCAGAGCAAGGCTGGCAAGACCCCACCAGCCATAAGAGTTCAGCTCTCCAACATTCCATCGATCCGTAAAAAAGACAAATGGCAGACAGAGCATCCAGATCCAAAGACCTTGAAAGACATTGAAGGCAAAAGGATCTGCGGAAACCTTCGCTCTTCGATCGATCAAAAGAATATGAATGGCCGCAAAAAATGCGCAGATCAGGGTGATTAAATCCCCCCACTTCATGGCAGCCAAGAGCTGAATTTGTACAATCAGGGCGGTGCCGACAAGGGCAAGCGCCAAACAAACCAAATAGGGCCAATGCAGTTTTTCACGGTGCGTGAGCACTCGAAAGAGAGGAATGAAGACGACATACAAGCTGGTAATGAATGCTGAATTGGTGGCTGTCGTTGTTAAGAGTCCCCAAGTCTGCAAGACCAATGAGCTCCATAGAAAAAAAGCTGGAATCAGTGCAAGTTTTGCTTCCGCTCTAAGGCCCGGCCAGGGCTTTTTTCGGGCGACTAGAATCAAAATCCCAACAGCCGAAGCCCCCAAAAATCGATAGAGAACAATCGCCGCTGGATGCAGGGCCGGAAGGGCCCAAATGGTCGCGACAAAACCGAACCCCCACAGGGCGCCCGCCAAAGTGAGTTCGGAAAAAGCCTGAGTTCTAGTCGAAAGCTTCGGCAAATATTTTGGATTTATCAAATCCATCCTTTTCAATTAGGTGAGCCTTGACCTCTTTGATCATCCCGCCGTTTCCACAAAGATAAAAAGTGGTGTCGATATTTTTGTAATCAAACTCACTCAGAAAGTGTTGCACGTATCCACGTTTCCCAGTCCAGTTCTCGGTGGGGCGGCTAATCACGTACTCGTATTGAAAATCCGGAAGTTCTTTTTTTAGAGCTTCAAGTTGTGGTTGGTAATAAACATCTTGCTCTGTGCGCACGCCAAACAGCATGCGATAACGGACTTTGGGAAAAAGTTCCTTTTTCGACATCAGATAACAGTAATGCTGGGACAGGCCGGTGCCAGTATTGAGAAAAATAATTTGTTCACTGGGAGGCTCTTTAAAAAAAACACGCCCAAAAGGTCCAGTGACAGACAAGATCTCGGAGCCCTTTAGTGACCAGACATAGGTCGAGGCAATTCCCTCGGGAACGTACTTAAACAACAAACGAAAACCCTGTTTTTCACGGTCATCCGAGGCAATGGAATAGGCCCGCAGAACCGGTTTTGGTTCCTGAGGCACGTGGAGGGTAATGAACTGCCCGGCCTTGAATGTGAATTCGCTGGGCTCTGTTGGAACGATCACCAGTTCTCGGACGTGATGAGTATGATCAATAATTTCCGCGACTTTCATCTTGTGAGGGATGCGAGTGGAAGACATTTCAGGAGCCTTTCTGTAGAATAGAGCAAACTACAACTGTTCCTTTTTGACATCAAGGATCAACATCTTGAGAAATTGGTTTTTTATCATCATCTTGAGCCTTTTTGGAGCATCGATTCGGGTGTCCGGGGCCTCTAGCCGCGAAGTTCAAAGCAAAGATTTCTCGGTGCCGCTGTCTTTCGATGCAGTGGGCGAGGGATTTCAGCTTCTGCCTATTGACGTCATTTATGACCTTGAAAGCTCAGACGGTCATAGTTTGCAAATGGGCCCACTCACCATCGATCCCAAGAATTTGATGCTCAATGTGTTACCAGCGTCGCGCTTGGATTCTCGTTTGTCCAAGGTTTTGCCGGCATCCGCGCGGCGAGAGATGGTTTTTCTTTTTCGTTGGCCCGATCATGTGCTGGAAGAGGGAAATCTTGAACTGATTTCACGAACGGGAAAGGTTCTGTGGAGTTTACGCATCGGCGAAGACGAAAAAAGATCCTGGAGAGAAAGCTTAAAGGACTGGAGAGCTGCGCTCAAAAAAGCTGGTCTCAGCCCAGAAGAGATTTCCAAGGCGCCGCTTTTTCAAATCCAATATGGTCAGCGACATCTGACCAATGCCAAAAATCCTCTAGCTCAGGTGAATGAGCCATTTCGGGCCTGTTTTTCTGAAAACAAGGACGAAGGTGTGACCCGGGTTTGTTCTGCTTTTTATGAAGTGATTCGACAAAAACGATCTTGGCGTCTGGCTTTGGTTCCAGTTTCCGCGGCTCCACCTCGGGTGATTTTTATGAATCAAGAGGCCAAACTGAGAGATGAGTTAGAAGTTCCATTGGGCGAACCGGTGCAGTTCTATGCAGAGCTCAGATCAGGAATGAGCTTTGAGTTTTCCGCTCGTCCTCAGGCCGTACACTTTATCGATATCTCAAAGGAACCCGCACAAGACGACATCTCTATGATCATCGAAGGCCCGCACCCTCTGACCGATGCGGAGCAGACAAGAGCTGAAAAGATGAGTCGTTTTTTTGAAATGATCGGATGGCAACAAACCATCGGTGACCTCAGGCAATTTTGGAAGCTCAAGGTATCGAGCAAGTCTTCATCTTTGATGGTTCCGGGGAAAGGCGGCGGAATTTTTCGACAAAGATTCGAGTTCCATTATCTGCCCTCCACGGAATTGCGCCCTTATGTTGACCGAAGAACGGTTGAGGGGACCTATGTTGACGGAGTAAAGGTTTTTGGTCGTAAGCCGGCAGAGCTGGACATCGCCAGTCAAGAAAACTCGGTGGCGGTTACCTCCAAGGACAAGATGGAGTTTACATGGAGGTTTGGGGCCAAAAAAAGAGGAGAGATGAATCGCAGCTATCTCACCCTGACCGACGGGGAGAAAACCTATAAATCATATTATGAATTGTACAAGGGCTACCCCCGTGAAATCAGTGCTCGGTTGTCAGGGACCATGAGCTCCGAAAACAATATTTTGATGATGACTGAATTGGCCTTCAACTATTGGTTCGAAGATTTTTTTGGATGGACCAATTATTACATCGCCAGACAAAGATGGGGGCTCAGCGCAAAGACTTTTCAGAGCTCCGGCGCTTTAAAAATTGGAGGTCGACAGGATGATCTAAATGTTGATACGGCCGAACTCAAGTATCGATTGAATCCGGGCCTATGGGCTCGTGATGAAACTTGGGGTTTGTTGTTGGGGTATCAACGTTTGTCTTATGACATTTTTGAGGGGCAGTTTTTTGGGGGCGGTATTTTTTGGGCCAGATCTATGCCCAAGATCTTTGACAAGTGGATTAGCTACTTTCCATTTATGAAATACCCCAAGTGGGTCGATCTGGAATTTATCTATTACGCAAGTTCCGTCACTGACAAGCTGTCGGTCAATCAGGCCGGGGCGGGCAATGGGACATGGGCTTTGAACTTTCATGGCCAAGTGATGTGGACCAATTCATTTTTTGGAGAAGCTGGTTTTGGTGTTAAACAGTATGATATTTCAAAAAGAGTGGGTTCCATATCCACGCGACTTGCTTTCTCTACTTTTTACGGCACGGTTGGTATTGGTTATCGTTTTTAGAAGCGAGCTGACAGGGTCGAACCCAAGATCCAACGATTTTCTAAGAGCAGATGATCCCGACGGTTGTAGCTATAGTTCTCACCCTCATAGAGATTGCGATCAAAAACAAGTCCCGCAAAAATATCGAAACGAACCTCTTGGTTCAGGGGGCCCCGGAAGCCCCATACGGCCTGATTTTCGCCATAAAATAAACGGTTTTTCTCGTGGTCTCTGTCCTCTCGAAAAAAGGCCTGCAATGAAGACTCGGAGCTCAGATAGATTTGCAGGGGGCCGCCGATCGAGTAAGAGGCTTCGGCCTTGTATGTATAGGGCCCCAGCATACCAAGGCCACTCCAACGGTCGGACCACTTCCATTTCACCAGGGCAAACGGAAAACCAAAAACACCCATAAAGTCCGCACTGGGTCGATAGATATAGGCAAAGCCGGGCAGAGGGATCTCGTTGGCAAAAGTTCGATTGTTTGAATAATTCAAGAGCCAAATCCAGCGATGAATGCTGTCATCACTGTTTGAGTAAAATAAATTTGCGGACAAGGTAGAGGTGTCTTTGGATTGAAAGGGATGGTCGCTGGCAGAGCCAAATGAAACGGATCCGCCCCAAAATTTTTGCCTGCTTTCAAAATGCCGATAGTTGACGCCATATTCTGATTTGTAAAGGGCAGAAGTGATTTCGGCTCCTGTATTGAGAACCTCATCGCTGTTCAGGTTCAACTGTTCCCATCGCCATGAAGCAGAGGTCGGGTCCGTTTCAGCGCGATTGACCGGGATGGACAAGTTGACCTTTTGTTGTGAGCTTGGGGCGAGGTTGCGGTCTCCAGAAATTTGTGGTTCATCAAACGCCGACAGCCGCAGTGAGGTTTTGGCTGGCCCCATGTTGCCAAGGTCCACTAAGAAATCCTGGGCATTGCTGACAGAGGTTGCGATAGAAATATACAAAACCATCAAAAAAAACGGTGTCGTTGGGTTCGTCATTGAAAGAGTCCTGGAGACCCCGGATATTTTCTGACTTAGTTTCATAGATTGTGCACGCCTTTCAATTGCAGAAGTCTTGCAGGTAATGGTAACGTTGAACTCTATGATTCGCCAGAACCTAAAATTTTTTCGAGGCTCTTTGATCGTTACGCTGGTTGGTCTTGCTCTCGCAGCGGCCATTGGTTTTTATTATCATGGAACAATTTCAGGGGCTCTGCAATATTTTGTATTGGCTCTCATCTTGGGTGTTCTCGAGGTTTCGATCTCTTTTGACAATGCAGTGGTGAACGCCACGGTCCTGAAGGATATGACCCATCTTTGGCA
>PEZR01000125.1:13487-14605 GCA_002773975.1 Bdellovibrio sp. CG10_big_fil_rev_8_21_14_0_10_47_8 | reverse complement strand
TTTTGAGCAGGGGAGGACAACCCCCAAGAATCTGGAAGTCACAGCCCATCTTTATAATCAAAAAGGGACCGAAGTTGCTCGCTCCACGCAGACTTTGACGGGACTCAGGGGGAAAATTGGCGAGCTCTCAGAACAGGCGTTCGAAAAAAGAGCCTTGCTCGGAGATCTTTCAGAAGCCCATTTTGATGAGCGATTATAATTAATTGCTGTGATGAGAGCTGCTACTGCGGCGAAGCCGGGCGTTCATAAGTGCAAAATGAAAATCCATCGCGCTGATCTTTTTTTGTAAGGTTCAGATCCATTTCTGAAAACTCAGGAAAGGTTGAGTCTCCCGGGTAATCTCTATCGATCACTGTCAGGTACAAACGATCCACAATATCGATCGCCTGGCGATAGATCTCGCTGCCACCAATTACAAAGACCTCTTCCCCAAATTTATTTTTATACTTGGTGGTGAGCATATGGGCGAGCTCAATGGCGGTATTGAGGTCATGCACGATTTCCACCAAAGGATCTTCAAATCGGTAACCTTCTTGGCGAGTGATGACGATATGAAAACGGTTGGGAAGTGGTTTAGGTAAAGACTCGAATGTCTTTCGGCCCATAATCATGACAGAGCCCTTGGTTTTTTCGCGGAAAAACTTCATGTCTTCCGGAAGCTTCCAGGGGAGTTTGTTATTGATGCCTATCACTCGATTTCGAGCCATGGCAGCAATTGCTGAAAGAATCATTACACAGCCACTTCAGCCTTGATCGCCGGATGGGGATCGTAGCCCAAAATCTCGATGTCCTCGAACTGAAATGCAAAAACATCTTTCACGGCTGGGTTCAATTTCAATTGGGGTAAAGAACGATGTTCTCGGCTCAGTTGCAGACGAGCTTGCTCCAGATGGTTCGAGTAAAGATGGGCATCTCCCAAGGTATGGATGAATTCGCCGACCTGAAGGTCGCAAGCCTGCGCCACCATATGGGTCAATAGAGCATAACTTGCGATATTAAAAGGCACACCCAGAAAAACGTCCGCACTTCGTTGGTAAAGCTGGCAAGATAATTTTCCATCAGCGACGTAAAACTGAAAAAAAGCATGGCAGGGCGGTAGAGCCATTTGATCAACATCG
>PEZR01000125.1:12486-13455 GCA_002773975.1 Bdellovibrio sp. CG10_big_fil_rev_8_21_14_0_10_47_8 | reverse complement strand
AGAGTCCGGGTTGGTTTTAATCTGCCGGATGACGTTGCTGATTTGATCAATGGTGCGGCCGTCAGCTGTTTTCCAGGCTCGCCACTGTTTTCCATAAACGGGGCCCAGATTACCCTCTTCATCAGCCCACTCGTCCCAGATGCGGACCTTATTGTCCTTTAGATATTGGATATTGGTATCCCCACGAAGAAACCAGAGCAGTTCAAAAATAATAGAACGCAGATGCAGTTTTTTGGTGGTGACCAAAGGAAATCCTTGTTGCAGGTCAAAACGCATTTGGTAACCAAAAAGACTCAATGTGCCCGTGCCGGTACGATCAGGTTTTACCGAGCCACGAGCAAGAATATCTCGCATCAGCTGATGATAAACTTCCATCGGATGAGAAGAGTTTGAAGAGTGTTCTGTTTTCGGCAAATGAGCCTGAACTTCACCTGTATGTGTCGATTGAAAATCCATTCCATGATCCCCTTGTTCTTTTATTTAACTAGAGCGAATTTTTAGATTCAAACAGCTTCTCGACAGTCTTGAATTTTGCCGCTCTCCCGCCCTTAAAAAATAGGCAGTAACGCATTGTTTAAATGGTTCGGAGAAGGGAAAAACATTGAATCCCAGAAAAAAGCCCTTCACAACTGGCAAATCATGTCGATTGAAGTTCGAGACCCCGTGCACGGGACTATTTCCTTATCAGATGGTGAGACTGCTGTTGTTGATTCTCCCGAGTTTCAAAGACTCCGAGCGATCAAACAACTGGGCTTCGCAGACGTCAGCTTTCCAGGCGCCACGCACACAAGATTTTTGCACTCCTTGGGTGTCTGTCATTTGGCTGGAAAAGTCTTTGAACATATTTTCCGTCAGTTTCCTTTTTCCAATGTTCAAACCAGAGATCGTTTGAGCCAGGTTTTTCGACTGGGCGCTCTTCTTCATGATGTTGGTCATGGTCCGCTGTCCCACACCACAGAAGAAGTCATG
>PEZR01000125.1:0-12475 GCA_002773975.1 Bdellovibrio sp. CG10_big_fil_rev_8_21_14_0_10_47_8 | reverse complement strand
AACTGGGTGCGAGTCAGGCCCTGCTCACGGATCCTGTGGAAAAAAGAGCTACTCATGAGGACTACACGATCAAGTACCTGACGGACTCTCCGTTGACCTCTGTTTTGCGGCAGAATTTTTCGGACATTTCGCCTCTGCACATCGCTTGCCTGATTGATAAGACCTTGGATTGCCCAGATGATTTCTTTATGGATAAGGGCTTGGATTTTAGACCAATTCTTTCCCAGCTGGTGAGCGGGGAGTTGGACTGCGATCGTATGGATTATCTTGAGCGGGATTCTTACTTTACCGGTACCAACTACGGAAAATTTGATCGTGATTGGATGATCAACAATATGATTCCCTATCCACTGGACGGAAAATTATATCTGGGGCTGAACCGCCGCGCTCTTTACACCTTTGATGATTTTTTGATTTCGCGGCACCACATTCATTTGATGGTTTATTTTCATCACAAATGTTTAATTTTTGAAGAGATGTTGAATCTTTATCTGACAAGCGAAGATTGTACCTTCAAGTTGCCGGCGGACATTGCGGATTATACCCAGTACAATGATTTTCGATTGCACGAACATTTAGCGTCCTCGAAAAATCCCTGGGCACAAAGAATCGCTTCAAAGCAACCCTATAAAATGCTCGCTGAATTTCACAATACATCCGAGAATATGCGTCCAGAAAATATTCGCAGGGCTCTTGAAGATGTAGGGATCGATGTAATCTGGGCTTCTTCAAAGGCTCGACTGTCCAAATATCATTCGTCCACACCGGAAGATCATTCCTATCAGATCTATGTTGTCGACCAGTATGACAAGTGGGACAAACCAAGTCCCATCGATCAAAGTACCGAGATTTTTCAGAAGTACGAAAATGCCAGAATCATTGATCGGCTCTACGTTGCTCCTGAGAACTATGCTCGTGCTGAAAAAATTCTGATCGATAAAAGACTCTAGGGACAGCGATACTCCAGAGAGTATTGACCTGCCGGCAAACGACTGCTGAACACTAAGCGATCGCCTTGGACCTCATAGGACGCCGTATAGTTGCTGCCATTGAGCCAGACCACGACACTGGATGTGCTGCTTCCAATTGGAGCACACTTGAGCGGAATCACTCGTTGCATTTGTTGAACGCTGTCGCCAATTCCTGCTAACTGAGAGCCATAGTCCGTTTCACAAACAGAGCCGATGATTGCTCCACCCACGGTTCCGTTGCCTGTGAGTTGAGACATTCTGGCATAAATGTTTCCATAGGAAGCGCCATGACCCTTTTTGCAAGCAACATCTCCAGGTCGAGTAACGATTGAATGGAAGGCAAAGTTCTTGTCTTTCCAAGTTGATTTAACAAATTTCAAAAGATTTTCAGGGATATTTTTCTCTTTTTTCTTCGACTCGTCTTCATCTGAAATAACGATGGTCGCAAAATTTGCATCGTCACGGAAGAAGTCCTGATTCGGAGATCGGCAAGCACTATTTTTTCCATAGTTGGTCGAACTTGCATGAGAGCTTGTGCAGCTGCAGGCCTTTTCTTTGCTAGTCATGAAGGATCTTTCGATTGCGCGATATGTAGCATAGATACCTTGTTCATAAGGACTTCCGGTTTCAGGCCGTTGCAGCGTATTGCCGAGAATCTTTTGAGCTCGGTCAGAATCCATGGATGAATCGATGAAGTATTGACGAGGTAGACCCTTCATTTCGACAATACGGCCATCACCCCAAATGGCACTACTTCTGGGGTCTGTCGTTGTGACAGCTACTCGCCAATCAAGGCCACTGAGTTGGTTCAAGAAAGTGCTCATTCGTTTTGCCATGCTTCTTTGCTCGTACTCCATAGAGCCCGAGTTATCGTCGACGATTAAAATATCCACCTTTTTGTTGGATTTGATCTGATAGTCCTGCCTGACGACATGAGAATTCAAAGTTGTTGTGGTCGTTGTTGGAATCATTGTGGTCGTGGTTGTTGGCAGTTTTGTCGTGGTTGTCACACTCGTACTCGTGGATGTTGATGTAGATGTTGTGGACCGAGACGTTGTGGATGTTGAGGTCGTAGATGTCGACGTCGTCGAAGTCGTTGTCGTCGCCGGAGCTAAAGTTGTTGTCGAAGTCGAGGTCGAAGTTGTGCTCGTAGAGCTCGAAGTTGTTGTTGGCGGAGCAAGGGTTGTTGTGGTCGTTGGCGGGGCCAAAGTCGTTGTTGTGGTCGATGTAGTTGTTGTAGTCGGAGCAGGGGAAACAGTCCACGCCACACTATTTATTCGAGACAGGTTTAGGTTGTCTGTTGCAGAGACTTCCAAAGTAAAGCTACCGGTACTGTTGGCAAACGTCAGGTCCGAGGATCCCGCAGAACAGGCGATCGGTGAGCCATTCAATAGACAGCTAACACTTTGTACGCCAACACCTGAATCCGCGACAGTTAAATGCACCAAGGTCTGGCCACCGTCGATGTAGGTATTGTGGGGGTCTAAAACAATCTGCATGGATGGAGGCAAGTTATCATGAACGATTTCCGCTACGGCGCAGGCGCTGACCCGGCCTTCATAGTCCTTATATTGAACAGAGACAACATTGCGTTCGTTGTCAGAGCTCAAGGTCCAGGCTTTGGTCTCGGCATATTTTTCCCAGGTTCCGCAACCACAATTGGCATCATTGCTGATTTTCATTTTGAGTGTCTCAAGACCGCGACCCAAAGTCAGATTTACTGAAGTGGACGTGGTGACCGTTTCGCCACTATTAATAAGGATTGTTCCGCCGGGAACAGTGCCAGGCTCTGAGGGACAGATTTGGATATCACCAGGACCACTAACGCCTTGTTGGCTATTGCCGGTGCTGGCCACGTCTCTGACCGCATCACCACCACCCTTAGGGGCGCAGGCTGACAAGCTTGCGCTGACTAATAAGAGATAGGTAATTTTGCTCAACGTGCTTTCCATAAAGTGGACCCTCACCTTCATAAGGCTATTCTAACAAGGCTTTCGGCGGGAAAGAGAGAAAACTGAACGACTGAAAAGTTCGACATTTTGTTGTGAAAGACTTCGACAAAATTTCTCGAGAATCACGAAAACAAAATGTCAAAGTTGTTGTCACGCTCTGTGGCGCAAGAAAATTGAGAGCCTATCTTCAATAAAGTGACAAAACCTTGAGCAAAACAGGGGATTTAGGTCCAGTTTTGTTAAATTAAAGACCGTCTCACTTTAGGAATCGAACAGTCCTCCGATGAGACACATAAGACAAGAGTCAACCCATGGAACAATTCAGTTCCCCCGGTATCAAGGATGATATCGCGGATCTTCAAGGAGGATAATTATGGGTCTGAGAATTAACACGAACACGGCTTCGTTGAATTCACAGAGAGTTCTGTGGAATACGAAGCTCAACCTGGATAAGAGTTTGGAAAAACTCTCTTCTGGATACCGCATCAACCGCGCTGGTGACGATGCTGCCGGACTCGCGATTTCTGAAAGCTTAAGAGCTCAGATTCGTGGTCTCAAGCAAGCGGCACGAAACGCGAACGATGGAATCTCTCTGGTACAAGTGGCAGAGGGAGCGATGAACGAGCTCAGCACAATCTTAATTAGGTTGCGAGAGTTATCAGTTCAGTCCGCTTCTGATACGATCGGGCCTGTTGAAAGACAGTTCCTGAACGTGGAGTATGACCAGCTTGTTTCAGAGATTGACCGAATCGCTGATTCGACAGAGTTCAATGGAACTCAGTTGTTGGCGGGAACCGGCTCCATCATGGATTTCCAAGTGGGAATCCGAAACAACCCGGAGATCGACCGAATCTCCTTTGACTCTTCAAAAGCCGATGCAAACTCGGCAGCCTTGGGCGTCAACTTGACTTCGGTGGCCGATAAAGCTTCAGCGCAAAATGCCTTGGCCGCGATTGATACCGCGATCATGAGTGTCTCTGCGATGAGAGCGGACTTCGGTGCTCTTCAGAACCGTCTGCAAACGACAATTTCCAATATCCAGAATGGCGTTGAGAATATGTCGGCTGCAAACTCCCGTATCCGTGATGTGGATGTGGCTGAAGAAACTTCGGAAATGACACGAAATAATATCTTGCTCCAGGCCGGCACCTCGGTACTAGCGCAAGCTAACCAGTCAGCGAACATAGCGCTTGGACTCTTGAATAAGACATTCCAGGGATAATAAGGTCCCTTCGAATGTCCTTGGTGAAGGTCTTTAACGCCCTACCAAGTAAGTTCAGTTTCTGCCGTATTTTTGCTGAGTATTGATAACTCTGTTTCCTGCGCCGGGGGCGCAATAGCGCCCCCATTTTCTTGCGCGCAGAATGTTGATGTGTGCCTTCGTGCGCGCATTTCTTGTGACGAAAAAATCTTTTTAAAAATTAAAATCTGGCCTTCAAAATCTTCACGGAAATTCCGTTTATTATTACAAAAGTGTAAGCAGAACTCAGTTCGAGTTCTTAATATTAACAGTTGCAAGATGCAGCTTTATGCCAACGGGATGGCACGAATCAAGGAGGATATCGGTATGCAAGGAGGATAAATGGGACTTCGTATAGCTACAAACGTAGCATCACTCAACGCCCAGAAAAATTTGTCTGGGAACACTCTGAATTTGAACCGTTCGTATGAACGACTCAGTTCGGGAAACAGAATCAACAGAGCATCTGACGATGCCGCAGGACTCGCGATCAGTGAGAATTTAAGATCTCTGATTCGTGGATTCAGACAGGCAGATCGGAATGCGAACGACGGAATTTCTTTGGTGCAAATCGCCGAAGGAAGCTTGAATGAGGTATCGAATATGCTGGTTCGTTTGCGCGAACTCGCAGTACAAGCCTCTTCCGACACGGTCGGGGATACCGAGAGAAAGTTTGTCGATGTTGAGTATCAGCAGTTAAAGTCAGAGATTCAGCGAATCACAGAGTCCACGAATTACAATGGATTTGATCTGCTGAATGGAACCGGGGGAGTTATTGATATCCAGGTGGGTGTTCATAACAACTCTTTCCAAGATAGAATCTCGTTCAATGCTTCGGCGGCGAACTCGACCTTGGAATCTCTGGGAATGATTGCTGAGACAGTGGCAACTAAAGATGCAGCTCAGACCAGCTTGAGCGTTGTGGACAATGCCTTGGTTTCAGTGAATGCAATTCGCTCAAACTTTGGTGCTCTTCAGAATCGCTTGTACTCGACCTCGCAAAATCTGAAGGTCGCTGATGAGAACTACTCAGCAGCAAACAGTCGGATCCGCGATGCTGATATAGCTGCAGAGACCACAGAACTGACAAGAAACAATATCTTGCAGTCCGCTGCGATCTCGATTCTGAGCCAGACCAATAATTCGGCTCAGTTGGCATTGAAACTGTTGGGCTAGTAAATAATCAAAAAGAAAATCAGGGCCGGGGTTGATGACCTCGGCCTTTTCTTTTTGGGTCTATTCAAACAAATCAGATATTTTTTTCCAAAGTTTTGGGTTGATCATTTCTTGACCAAAAAGATAGACCGAGTAATAGCCTTTGCCCCGGCCTTTTTGGGCATCAATGGGTAACGATCCGGTGCCGCCGACTTTGTGGAGCCAGTTGCTTCGAATGGATAAAGAGTTGCTGATCAAGAAACGCTGATTTTTACCACCCTGTTTTTTTTCGACCCCTGAGATCTCCGATGGACTGCAGACCAAGATATTTGGATCGGTGGAGACCTTTTCCATCTGTTGATAACCGACCTCCAATTGATGAGTGAACTTCTGCTTGCTGGGTGAGCGAACCGTGAACAGCAGATCAAGATCTCCACTGAGAAATTGAGAGTCCAGATCTTTAAAATCTAAGATATCCAAATAGACTGTTTTGACCTCGAGCTTTTCAAAACACTGTTGGGCAAATTGGCTGGCAATTTGCGACAACCCCTCCAAAGTTCCGATTCTCAATTCGGTGCTTTCAATATCTTTGGCCACTGCCAAAATTTCATTCGTGAGACGGCCTATGCCCTTGGTATAGGCCAAGGCCAATTCGTGAGCCAAGGGTGTCCAACCTGATTTTCTGCGGGCGCTCCGGTCCAACAACAGCACATTCAGTTCAGATTCCAACTTGGCAATCAGTCTCGAGAGTTGAGGTTGGCTGATCCCGACGTGAACCGAAGCTGCTGACAGGTTTTTATGTTGAACGGCTTTTGCGAGCACCGCCAGTTCGTGGGTCAAATTCTGAATCACAGGGCCTCATTTCCGAATGTAATTGAAAAAAGAAATAATCCCCAAAAATCCAGCCAAGGAATAGCCCACCAGGCTCATGGTTGGAAAACCGGCAATTTGGTTCTCTTTGTCATGCACATAAATGAAAGAGGCACTCAGAAGCAAGCATCCAATGATAATTGCCAAAAAAAGCAGGTTAAACGATAGCTCTACGGACCTTTTGAGCTCCCGAATTTCGTCGATTCGCAGTTTAAAGGTATGCCCGGGGCTATTCATCTTTCTTAAGAGAAAGTGAATTTGGCGCGGAAGAAACTGAACCAGGGTCTTTGATTCTCGAGCAACAGATTGCAGGTCGGACAGGATTTTTGTTGGATCTTGCTGATGTTTAATAATGTCAGCAGCGTACTCCAGGGAGACCTGCAGAAAATCAAAGTCCTTATCAATTTTTCGGCCAAGACCCTCGACTGCGACCAGAGACTTGAAATAGAGCATCAATTCCGTGGGCACTTGAATATGGTGTCGAGCGGCTATTCCTGAGGATTTCAGTAAAAGTTTTCCAAGATTTACATTTTTTAAGGTCAATCCATAAAAAGGCGCAATCAAGTCTCGCAATTCTTTGGCGAAAAGATCTGAATTGACCCGATCACTGAAGGGGGCCAGATCAATATACTCATATGCCAGGCGGTCATAGTCCTCTTTGGCTAGCGCCAAAAGCATATTGGCAATGGCAGATTGCGTCCGGTGATTGAGTCGACCCACCACTCCAAAATCAATCAATCCAATCTGATTGTTCGGCAGAATAAAAAAGTTCCCGGCATGCAGATCGCCATGGAACAGACCATCACCAAAAACCATTTTCAAATAGGCCTTCAAGCTGATGCGAATAATCTCTGAGGCCTGCACGCCAGGTTGCCTCAGTGCCGAAGGTGAGCTCAGGGGAATCCCATCCAAAGCGGCCATGGTCAATACGCGTTCGGTGGTCAGATTAAAATCCACCACGGGAATATGGATGTTTGGATCTTTAACAAAATTCTCGGAAAATCTTCTCAGGTTGTTGGCTTCCACCACAAAGTTGGTTTCCAGCTCCAAAGTTTTGAAATACTCGTTCACAATGCCCATCGGATGAAAGGGGCGAGTTTCCTCGATATAGGTTTCCAGAAGCTCTGCCAAGAAATACAAAACATTGAGATCTTCGTTGATTGTCTGAATAATTCCAGGCCGCTGAACCTTCACAACTACATCGCGGCCATCTTTGGTTCTTGCGCGGTGAACTTGCGCAATGCTGGCCGCGCCCAGAGGTTGGGGATCAAAAGACTCAAAGAGATCGTAGAGTTCATCTCCAAATTCATCTTTAAGTACGGATTCAATCACTTCAAAAGACAAAGGGGAGACCTGATCATTCAGTTTAGAAAATTCAATGACAAAATCATCAGGCACCAGATCGGGACGAGACGCCAGGAGCTGACCTAATTTAACAAAGGTTGGACCGAGCTCTTCAAAACTCATTCGAATTCGTTCAGCGACACTGTATTTTTCATCGTCAACAGCAGGGCTCATTCGCTCCAGAATAAAACGACCCAGTTTGATTCGTTCTGCAATGTTGTGAAATCCATGTTTAGCAAAAACACCGACGATGATCCGCAGTCTAGAGGCGTTTTTTAATGTGCGGCCGATCTGTCGGCCTGTTTGTAAGATGGTCATAAATTATTTATCGACGGGGAGTACGGCCTTTTTGTCCACCAGTGCTTTTTTTGCTCTTTCGAAATTTTTTAAAAAAGCTCTGTCCACTTTTTGTCTTTTGCGGTCGCTCGGAAGACTCGGGTTTTTCTTCGGAGCGATCTGAAGCTCGTCTTTTCGGCCGTTCAGACTCGTCTTTGTCTTCAAATCGACGACGAGGAATCGGCTTACTCATATCGCCATTTCGTTTTTTCCATTTATCCATGGCCTGATCAAAATGCGATTCGGGATCGAACTTGCCGCTTTTGGTCGGCTGAGAGCTTGAGTTCTTTTCTGCCACCGGCGGCTGATGGCGGGCAATCCGCTCAAGGCTCTCTGCAGAAGCTCGACTTTTCTTTCCGCCTAACAGAGCGCCTTGTTTGTCAGAGGAACGTCCCCTCCGGTTTTGTTCTCTGGATTTTGAGGGACCCGAGGGTGCCGTTGCAGAGCGAGATTTTTGATTTCGCCGAGAAGGATACTTTTGCGGTGAAGATTCTGAGTTTTTGGCAGCGGGTTTTGCTGGGGCTGCAGTTCCGTTGGCAAGGCTGAGTCTTTCAACAAATCCAAAATCAACCTGGCCAGCCTCGGGATCAGCAGCATCAACCCGAATTCTGACAATGTCTCCAATGCTGAATTGGATGCCACTGCGTTTTCCCACCAGAGTCATCGTTTGTTCGTCGAACTCCAGTTTTTCTTTGCTCAGGTTTTCACTGCGCACCAATCCGTCCACTTCGAACTGTCGAAGCAGAACAAAAACACCGAACTTGGTGACAGAGCTGATCAAGCCATCAAATTCTTCGCCGATATGTTTTTGCATAAAACGGGCTTTTTTGATGGATTGAAACTGACGTTCAGCTTTCGTGGATCTTTGTTCGCAAGCTGAAAGCATGGTGGCCGATGTGCTCAGATCATCATCCGTCATCAAACGATAAGCAGACTGAGGCATCACTCGGTTTTTGAGCAGACGATGCACAATCAAGTCCGGATAACGTCGAATGGGAGAGGTAAAATGAGTATAAAACTCAAAGCCCAACCCAAAGTGGCCAACATTATTCGGACTATACTTGGCTTGGCTCATCGAGCGAAGCGTGAGGATATTCAATATCTGAGCTTCAGGTTTTCCCTCAAAACTTTGCAGAGCCTTGGTGAGTCTTTTTTGAAGCTGACCTTGTTGAATATTCACATTGCTTCCAAAGCTTGCCAAATATCTTTCAAGCATGGCGATCGCATCTTCGTTCGGAGGTTCGTGAATTCGATAAAGAGCGGCGATATCTTGGTCCGACAAAAATTTGGCGACGGCGACATTGGCTGCCAACATCATTTCTTCGATCAGTCGGTGTGCAAACAGACGCTCGGAGCGAATAAAATCAATGGGAATGCCGGCGCTGTCAATGACGACTTCTGTTTCTGGGATTTCCAAATCCAAGGAGCCATCTTTTGTCCGTTTGGCCATCAGAATTTTTGCCAAATCAGCAGCCAACAAAATATTGTCAGCGACATGTTGGTGTTTTTCCACGACATTGCCGTCAATGACCTCTTGCGCTTCGCCATAGGTCACACGAGATTTACTTTCGATCACAGCTTCATAGAAATGAGCCTCGATGGGTTCGCCAATAAAATCCAGATGGATCTCCGCGACCAAAGCCAAACGCGGAATATGTGGATTCAAAGAGCAGAGACCATTGCTCAGAACCTCTGGTAACATGGGAACCACAAAATTTGGAAAATAAACACTGGTGCCTCGTTCATAGGCCTCGCGGTCAATGGCAGAGCCAGGGCGAACATAATGACTGACGTCGGCAATGGCGACATACAATTTAAAGCCCTGCTGGTCCGTTTCAATATAGATCGCATCGTCGAAATCTTTGGCGGTGGCTCCATCGATGGTGATGAAGGATTTCGAACGCAGATCTTTGCGGCCTTTCTTGTCTGCTTCGGAGACTTGTTCTTTAAAATTCTGAGATTCTTTTTCAACCTCTATGGGAAAGTCATGGGGAATTTGATTTTGCAGCAGGACCCGTTTAATGTCTGTCAGAGGATCCATTGCATGGCCGATGACCTCGGTCACCTGCCCCGTGAACACTCCACCTTCTTCCGGGTAGGTCAAAATTTTTGCTGAAACCAATTCGCCATTTTTGGCATTCATGGAATCCTTCATATCAATGCGCAGGTCTTCGCCCCAACCCTTGCCCTCATCACGAATAATTCCACTCTTAGCATTGAGAACGGAAAAGGTTCCAACGATGGAATGGGCGCCTCGCTCCACGATGCGGATGATATCGCCACGGAATCTTTGTCCATCTCTTTCGGGAAAGACCTGAATCATCACTTGATCATTGGTCATTGCTCCCTTCATTGAATGACGGGGAATATAAACATCTGGATGCTCTGCTTGGTCGGGAATAAAAAAACCAAACCCATCGGGGTGACGTTTGATCATTCCTTGAAGAAACTTTTTGCTCATGAGCAGCATTAGATCAGAAGCGGCCTGGACTTTCAAACAGGTCCCTAAAAGTGAAGGCGTCTTCACAACTTACCCTCTCATCCGGCGATTTGATGCCACTCGTTATAAAAATTTACTCGACGCAAAATATGCTGCATCTAGACCTTGGTCTGACATAAAAAGTCAGTTTTTTGGCCTGTTCCGGGAGAGCAAAAATGGCTGTGGATAACTCGTTTTTGCCTTTTTTATTGATCGCTGGGAATCAAGATCCAGAGCGGCTTTGCTGAAAAAACAGATCCCTAATTTCAAAATAATCAGAGCTTCTAAATTCCAAAAAAAAGGAGCTTGGCGGGAATGGACCTGAGGACAATTCGCAACACAAATTGCATTGATATCGAGCAGCCGAAAATCACCAACTGTCATGGGAAAACGAAATTCCTATTGATCTCATCCGGCCCTCTCATTACGATTTGGGAGTGCAAGTTATAAGGATAATAACAAAAACAAGGTTGATATTGAATACAACCATTGATTTAACGAAAGGACGCAATATGAAAAAAGCTCTAGTGCTCGCAGCAGTATTTGCTGTATCAGCATCAGCTTCAGCAGCAGTTAAGTTGGGGGTTCGCTCTGACTACATGAACACAATGAAAACAAAGGACACATCTGACGCGGACATTTATGCCAAGTCTCAGTTTGTTGCTAGTTACGCTCGTTTGAGCTGGGATGCAAAGCTGGGTTCTTCTTCCGAAGTAAAAACCGCTTTCAACCTGCGAAATTATGAGTCCATGGCTAGCGGGACTTCATTGAAGGCAGTAACAACTCCTGAATCATTCGTTGAGTATATGTATCTGGCTAAAAAGATGAATGACTGGGAATTCACAGCTGGTAAAATTGAAATCGCTGCTGGTGGTTTCGAATCAGACGCCGACAATGCAGGCGACAACTACGTAGCAACTTTGGCAAATGGTGGTCTCGGTGGGATTCCATTGGCCACACAAATTTCTGGATCAGGTGTCGTAGCAACTCCAGACAATTCAAGTGGTTTGGGAGTAGGCTATGCAATGGGTGACCATAAGTTTGTATTCCAAACTATGAATCAGACCAATTCAGCTTATGTGAACACAACTGGGACTGATCGTGCTGAGTTGAAACGTCACAACTACGGTCTAGACTATCGTGGTGCTTTCGGCGGAGTTGCTTTGAACGCAGCTTACTATGTTGGTGCATCTGACACCATCGCGGGAACCAACACTACTGAGACCTATACGAACCTCGGTGTTATGGGTGATTTTGCTGACGATTTCCATTACACAGTGGAATATCTGGTCAACAAATCAAAAACTGACGACACTGATAAAACCAGCACAACTTCTTCTGTCTATGGACAGTTGAAATACACTACTGGAATGTGGACTCCTTTGGCTCGTTATGAGTCTTCTGAAAATAAAATTGCAGATGACGAAGCCAGCACTGGAAGCTTCAAACGGACTGCTTTCACAGTTGGACTGGAAATTAAACCAGTTTCTGATGAAAACTTCCGTTATCACCTCGTGTATGCAAGCACTGCTGATAAATACGGTAAAGCAGGTCTTGCCAATGACAAAATCAACTGGTCACAAGTTATTGCTGGTATCAAATACGAAGGCGATTTCTTGAAATAGGTCGTAAGAGACTTAGATCTTTAGCAAAAAGGCGCTTCGGCGCCTTTTTGTTTCTGACGAAGCCCCGTTGCACCAACGGGGCTTTTTTTGTCCGAAATACGGAGCAGCTTTTCGGAATTCAGTCCTCCTCTCGCTTTAAATATTGGCCCTTGCGGTACCAATTTTGTAGTTCTCCCGTGAGCTCGTAAAATTCTTTACGAATTCACGCAGACAGTGAACTCAAGTCCTGTCGACAAGGAGACTCCATGAAGTTGCATTTTTGTATTCTGGCCAGTGTTCTGCTTCTATCCGCCTGTGTAAAGATCAGTGATATTGATGGCGGAGACCCGGCATCGAATCCAGAGATTCCCTCTTTGGCCGAAAATCAAAATCCGGATGAATCTGTGAATTCTGCCGAGCAGACTCCAGATTCCCAGCTGGTCACTTTTCCCGAATCCAATCGCTATCATGTTCTATTGCGCCTTCCTCCCGAAACTCAGGTGGTTCAGCGTTTTGAGCAAGGC
>PEZR01000032.1:7594-12604 GCA_002773975.1 Bdellovibrio sp. CG10_big_fil_rev_8_21_14_0_10_47_8 | reverse complement strand
GGGGCCGACTGGTGCTACTGGTGCAACTGGAGCTGCGGGGCCGACTGGTGCTACTGGTGCAACTGGAGCCGCAGGCCCCACTGGCGCTACTGGTGCAACCGGAGCTGCTGGACCAACTGGCGCTACTGGTGCAACCGGAGCTGCTGGACCAACTGGTGCAACCGGAGCTGCTGGACCAACTGGTGCAACCGGAGCTGCAGGACCAACTGGTGCAACCGGAGCTGCAGGACCAACTGGTGCTGCAGGCGCTGATGGTGCAACTGGAGCCGCAGGCCCCACTGGCGCTACTGGTGCAACTGGAGCTGCGGGGCCGACTGGTGCTACTGGTGCAACTGGAGCTGCGGGGCCGACTGGTGCTACTGGTGCTACTGGTGCAACTGGAGCTGCAGGACCAACTGGCGCTACTGGTGCAACCGGAGCTGCAGGACCAACTGGTGCTGCAGGCGCTGATGGTGCAACCGGAGCTGCGGGGCCGACTGGTGCTGCTGGCGCAACGGGTGCTACAGGACCGACTGGTTCAACTGGTCCAACTGGTCCCAATGGACTGGTTTCTGGTGTCGCCACCTATGGTTCATCCAACAACACAACGGCCATCTATGCCAACAATGCGGCACTCATTAATCTGACAACTACCGGACTCGTTGGTATCGGAACGGCATCTCCGGGGGCAATGTTCGACGTGCACTATGCAAGTCAAAGCTTTGGTTCGACCGGGGCCACCATGCAATTAACTAGTACTGATACGCAGGCAGCTGACCTTGGCGGATCAATTGCCTTTGCCGGTCAGGACGGAGCCATTGCCGCTCGTACATTCGCGGTGATTGCTGGTCGCAAGGAAAATAGCACTGGCTCCAACTATGCTGGTTATCTCGCATTCGCCACACGAGCAAATGGCAGCGTACCGGTAGAAGCTATGCGCATCACTTCCGCAGGACTTGTTGGTATCGGCACGACTCCAAGCGCGGAAAAACTCGAGGTCAACGGAAACGTGAAAGCGACCAGCTTTATCTCGACATCGGATGAAAGATTGAAAGAAAATATTCAGACCTCTCCAGGCTTGGACGTCATCACGCGACTGACGGGTGTGTCTTGGCAGTGGAGAAACAACCAAGTCCATGATGCTGGGGTGATTGCTCAGCAGACTGAAAAAGTTCTTCCTTGGGCGGTCATCACGGATGCAAAAACGGGCTACAAAGCAGTGAAGTACAACGCCTTGTTTGCACCGTTGATTGAGTCCACGAAAGAGCTTTATGGTATGTGCAAAGCCAATGGCGATGCGATCGAAAGCTTAAAACAAGAAAATCTCTCGCTCAGCCGAGACCTGGCTTCTGTCAAAGTTGAAAACCAACGTCTCTCCAGTGAAATGGAACAGATCAAAGCGCAGCAACAAGAACTTCTGCGCCGCTTGGAAGCTTTGGAAAAACGGTCTCAGCCTTAAAGCTAAGCCTTACCAAATTCGAACGCGTTCATCCGGGGGCAGAAACATCTTGTCCCCTTTTTTACACGCGAAGGCCCCCTGAAAGGCCTCTTGGTGCATCACCTGTTCATTGATCCGGGCCCATCCCAACGAATGGGGATCTGTTTTTAATCTCATTTTTGCAAAATCTGGACGATCAACCGAACACCAAACCCGAGCGTAAGAAATAAAAAACTTTTTGATGTCTTCAGGTTTGGCTTCCTTCATGTCCTTAAAAGCCGCTTTGAATGCGAAGGTCACGCCGACATGATCGCCGATATTCTCACCCAAAGTGAGCCTTCCATTGTGGCCGATCTTATCAAACTGCTCGACAAATTTCTGTCCTCGTTTAGCGAATTCCGCCATGTCTTTCATCGTCATCCATTGGCGAAGTTTTCCGGTCGAATCATACTTGGATCCCTGATCATCAATACCATGGCCCAACTCATGACCAACCACAGCTCCCATGGCGCCCAAGTTCTCGATGTCAGACATTCCCGCATCGAAAAAAGGAAACTGCAAAATTCCCATCATCAAAAAGAACTGATTGTCTGACGGTGTATAATAAGCATTCACAGTTAACGGGGAAAGCTCCCATCGATGACGATTGCGTTTCTCTTTGAGCTCCTTCATCAGCTTTTCAAGTTCTGCCATATGAATGGTCTTCGCATTCTTTAAGGGGGCCGTCGCACTGTAGCTCTTGATCGGCAAAAAATCCCAGTCGCTCTCGCGATTTGGCTTCACTAAATTCAAAGACGCCACCTTCATTTTTTCTATGGCTTGTTTTCGAGCCTCTTCACTCAACCACGTGTTTTCCTTAAGACCATCGAGAATGGCATGACGAACTCTCTCTGCAAGCTCCACCACCCGCTTCTGTGGAAAGTTTTTAAAGAGGATTGGGATCAACTCTTGATCGAGCTCCATCCCAAAAGACCCCATGACCATTTTCGTACAACGTTCCTCCCGCACAGGTCGAGTGGCCGGAGCTCCGAAATATTTCTGTTTCAAGGCAAAGTATTTATTAAAAAATTCAGGATATGCATCATCCATCTTGCTCGCCAAGGCATGAAAGAGCACCACATCTTTCCAAGTCTCAAGATTCTGACTCTTTAACTGCTCAGAAACAAACTCCATGCTCTCTGGCGTGAAATTTCGAATTTGCACTTTGGCAGGAATTTTTTTCCACAGCTCGCCAAGTCCCATCTCTGGATATTTTTTGATAAAGTCCTCTCGGGGCATATAAGTCCTGGCCGAATATCTTTGGCGCATTTCAGCCGGAGTCGGAGAGATTTTTGCAAAGCTCTTTTCAAATTTAACCAGGGCCTGAGCTCTTTTCTCTGGCTCATCGAGACCAATGGTTTTGTAAAACAACTCGGCGACTTTCTGAAAGTCTGCGACCAATTCTTTGTTCTCGTAATAGCTTTTTTCAGGAAATGACATGATCTCTGCGCCAACATAAAGATCATTCAACTCGGGTTTGTCTTGATTTGGAATGGATCCAAATTCCACCAAATTATACTCGGGCTCAAAGAACCGAGAAGCCATCAATTTCTGCAAATCTTCATTGGATTTAAGCACCTGAATAACCTTGAGCTCTTTTGAAACTTCGGCTTTTTCCTCTTCGGACCTGGCTTGGGGATTCATGCAGGCCAGATAGACATTCTTCATCTGGCGACCCCGTTTGGTTTTTGGATTGTACCCTTCTTCAATCAGACGAAAAAATTTCTTCTTTGCATAGAGTAACTTCTCCGCATTGTCCGAGAACGCAAAAGTCCAGCTCGAACGATCTGCCGGCAATTGAAAGGACTTTTCCACGGGCCCACAAACATATTCATGAAAATCAGCACAAGGATCGCCTTTAGCGTCCAAGGGCATTTCTCTCTTGTCCGGAACAAGGCAAGCGTTGAGCAGTTTGGCCCGAGACAAGTCATGAACTCCTGCATTGGCCAATACCGAGAAAACCATCATCGTCGTTAACATCAAATACCGCATTACAAGCTCTCCTTGTTCTTGAAACTGAGACTGTTTCCGTGAGCCTGTATTCTATGATGCAAATGATAGATAAAAAACCAAATTCCGCCTGGACTTTGGACCGCTTTTTTTGGCCAGACTCTCCTTATCAAAGACAAGAAGAGTCATATTAACTTTTCAGAAAGAGTCCTGCTCAAGCCCAATCTGCCATTGGGCATTCCAAGTCCTCAGCTAGTGCTGAGTCTTTCTTGTTTGAATCGCAGCCCGAGCAGCTGCAAGCCGAGCAATCGGCACTCGATAAGGCGAACAGCTGACATAATCCAATCCAATGCTGTGAAAAAACTCGATGGAATCGGGATCTCCACCATGCTCTCCACAAACGCCGGTTTTCAAATCAGGTTTGGTTCGACGCCCAAGATCCACACCCATTTTGACCAAATGGCCAACACCCACCTTGTCGATGCTGACAAAAGGATCCCTGGGCAAAAGACCTTGAGAAACATAGGTTCCCAAAAATCGTCCCGAATCATCTCGCGAAAGTCCCAAGGTTGTTTGAGTCAAGTCATTGGTTCCAAAACTGAAAAAATCCGCATGCTCTGCAATCGCATCCGCAGTCACCGCGGCTCTCGGAAGTTCGATCATTGTGCCCACTTGGTATTGAAAGTTTTGGTGTTTTTCTTTCTGCACTTTCTCAACCGTTCGAATCGTCAAATCCCGCAAAATCTCCAGTTCTTTGTCCATGCCCACCAATGGAATCATGATCTCTGGAATCAGAGTCTCGCCCTCTTTGATCACTTCACAAGCGGCTTCTGCGATCGCACGCACTTGCATTTCATAAATTTCAGGGAACGTGATTGCCAAGCGGCAACCCCGATGACCCAGCATTGGGTTGAACTCGTGCAAAGACCTTACTTTGTTTCGCAAACGATCCACATCGTGATTGATGCGCTTGGAAAGCTCGACAATTTCCTCTTCAGTGTGGGGCAAGAACTCATGCAGTGGTGGATCCAACAAACGAATCGTCACTGGATATCCACGCATAATTTTAAATAAGGCTCTGAAATCCCCTCTTTGCATCGGCAACAGTTTACTGAGAGCTTTTTCTCTCTCGTCTTTATTGTCCGCCAAAATCATTTCGCGAACGGCATCGATTCGGTCGGCACCAAAAAACATATGCTCTGTCCGGCACAGGCCCACACCTTCGGCGCCAAATTTTTTTGCCATCTCTGCATCTTTGGGAGTGTCAGCGTTGGTGCGCACCTTCAAATGTCGAACTCGGTCCGCCATTTTCATGATGCGATCAAAGGTCTCGTCCAATTTGGGCTCTAAAGTTTTCACTTCACCCAAATACACTTCGCCAGTACCCCCATCCAAGGTAATGACGTCTCCTTTTTTAAGAACGTAACCTTTTACTTTCATGGTTTCGGTTCGATAATCGACATCGACCTCTCCACAACCAGCCACACAGCATTTTCCCATCCCTCGAGCGACCACTGCCGCGTGGGAAGTCATTCCCCCGCGAGTGGTTAAAATCCCCTGGGCGGCCACCATTCCGGCAATATCTTCTGGCGAGGTTTCAACCC